>JACIXH010000016.1 GCA_014360565.1 Nocardia sp. | reverse complement strand
TCTGTTCCGGGCTACCGAAGCCCGTGCCGAACGGAATCGGCTCAGCCGACGAGCGGGGTCAGTTCAGCCAGGTACGGGCTTCGGTGGCGGCAGTTCGGACCTCGCCCAGCTGTTCGGCGACGCGGACACCGGCGGTGCCGCCGCGGGCGTTGCGGGAGGCGATGGATCCCTCGACGGTGAGGACTTCGCGGACACCGGCCGTCAGGGACGGGTCGATGGCGGCGAATTCCTGGTCGGTCAGGTCGGCCAGGCCGACGCCGCGGGACTCGGCGGCGCGGACGCAGGCGCCAGCGGCTTCGTGCGCGACGCGGAACGGAACGCCTTGGCGGACCATCCATTCGGCGATGTCGGTGGCGAGGGTGAAGCCGGCGGGCGCGAGTTCGGCCATCCGGTCGGTGTGGAAGGTGAGGGTGGCGACCAGGCCCGCGATGGCGGGGAGCAGGAGTTCGAGCTGGGCGACCGAGTCGAACAGGGGTTCCTTGTCCTCCTGCAGATCCCGGTTGTAGGCCAGCGGCTGCGCCTTGAGCGTGGCCAGCAGGCCGGTCAGGTTGCCGATGAGACGACCGGACTTGCCACGGGTGAGTTCGGAGACGTCGGGGTTCTTCTTCTGCGGCATGATCGACGAGCCGGTCGACCAGGCGTCGGCGAGGGTGATGTAGCCGAATTCCGGTGTGCTCCAGAGGATGATCTCCTCGGCCATCCGGCTCAGGTCGACACCGATCATGGCCAGCACGAAAGCGGCCTCGGCGGCGAAGTCCCGCGCGGAGGTCGCGTCGATCGAATTGGCCGCGGACGCGGTGAAATCCAGCTCGGCGGCGATCTGCTCGGGGTCGAGGCCCAACGAGGAACCCGCCAGCGCGCCGGAACCGTACGGCGAGATCGCGGCGCGCTTGTCGAAGTCGCGCAGGCGTTCGAGGTCACGCAACAGCGGATGCGCGTGCGCGAGCAGGTGGTGCGCGAGCAGCACGGGCTGGGCCGCCTGCAGGTGGGTCTTGCCCGGCATCACCGCATCCGGGTGCGCGGCGGCCTGGGCGACGAGCGCATCGACCACGTCGAGCACCCCGGCAGCGACCCGGCGCACACCATCGCGCAGCCACATGCGGAACAGGGTGGCCACCTGGTCATTGCGCGAGCGCCCCGCCCGCAGCCTGCCACCGAGTTCGGTCCCGACCCGCTCGATGAGCCCACGCTCGAGCGCACCGTGCACGTCCTCGTCGGACTCGGCCGGACCGTAGGCCCCCGAGGCCACATCGGCGGCGAGCCCGTCCAGCCCGACCAGCATGGCGGCCAGATCCTCGTCGGAGAGCAGCCCGGCCTTGTGCAGCACACGAGCGTGCGCCTTTGAGGCCCGGATGTCATAGGGCGCCAGCGCCCAGTCGAAGTGGGTCGACTTGCTCAGCGCCGCCATCGCCTCGGCGGGCCCGGACGCGAATCGCCCACCCCAGAGCGCACCTTCGTTGGTTCCACTGTGGGTCATCGTGTGCCCTCTCCTGAGCTTCGTACGCAATGGCGGTCACGGCGCAGACGAACCGAGCCTAGGTCGCCGCCTGATCCAGCAAGAACATGGGTAACTCACCGGGGACGCCCGCAACAGCACCACCGCAGTGGGCGAGCCCGGTGAACAACTCAGCAATCTCCCCACGACCGGCAAAGTCGCGGGGAGGCGGGTCAGCGGGGAGGCGGGTCGGTCAGCTGAGGTCGCGGCGCGCGGCGACCTTGGAGGACAGGCCGTGGATCTGGACGAAGCCCTTGGCCAGGGACTGGTCGAAGGTGTCGCCCTCGTCGTAGGTGGCCAGGTTGAAGTCGTAGAGCGACCGCTCGGAGCGGCGGCCGTTGACGACGGCCGAACCGCCGTGCAGCACCATCCGGATGTCGCCGGTGACATTCTGCTGGGTGTCCTGCATGAAGGCGTCCAGTGCGCGCTTGAGCGGGGAGTACCACAGGCCGTCGTAGGCCAGCTCGCCCCAGCGCTGCTCGACCTGCCGCTTGTAGCGGGCCAGTTCACGCTCGACGGTGACGGCTTCGAGGGCCTGGTGCGCGGTGATCAGCGCGATGGCGCCCGGCGCCTCGTAGATCTCGCGGCTCTTGATGCCGACGAGGCGGTCCTCCACCATATCGAGGCGACCGACACCCTGACGACCGGCGCGGGTGTTCATCTCCTCGATGGCCTGCAGCACGGAGACGGGCTTGCCGTCGATGGCGACGGGCACACCCTTCTCGAAGGTGATGATGACCTCGTCGGGCGCCTCGAAGTTCACCGTCGGGTCGGCGGTGTAGTCGTAGACGTCCTTGGTCGGCGCGTTCCACAGGTCCTCGAGGAACCCGGTCTCGACCGCACGTCCCCAGACGTTCTGGTCGATGGAGAACGGCGACTTCTTGGTGACGTTGATCGGCAGCTTGTTCTCCTCGGCGAAGGCGATCGCCTTCTCGCGGGTCCAGGCGTAGTCGCGGACCGGGGCGATGACCTCCAGGTCGGGCGCCAGCGCGCCGATGCCGACCTCGAAGCGGACCTGGTCGTTGCCCTTGCCGGTGCAGCCGTGCGACACGGTGGTGGCGTTGTGGAACTTCGCGGCCTCGACGAGGTGTTTGACGATCAGCGGGCGGCTGATGGCCGAGACGAGCGGGTACTGGCCCTGGTACATGGCGTTGGCCTGAATGGTGGGCAGGCAGTACTCGTCGGCGAACTCGTCGCGCGCGTCGACCACGATGGCCTCCACGGCGCCGCAGTCGAGTGCGCGCTGTCGGATCGCGCTCATGTCCTCGCCGCCCTGGCCCAGGTCGATGGCCACAGCCACCACCTCGGAACCGGTCTCCTTCGCAATCCAGCTGATGGCGACGGAGGTGTCAAGCCCACCGGAGTAGGCGAGTACGACGCGATCGGACATGTTTGTTGTGCTCCTCGAAGTGGGGTCT
Organism: Nocardia sp.; assembly: GCA_014360565.1. Classification (GTDB taxonomy): domain Bacteria; phylum Actinomycetota; class Actinomycetes; order Mycobacteriales; family Mycobacteriaceae; genus Nocardia. The sequence continues at coordinate 40,256 of JACIXH010000016.1, read as the reverse complement.
TCCTTCGGCTCACGCCGTTGCTACAAATGATTATGCATGATGATGCAATCTCATTCATAACCGGGGGTTGCAGGTCCGCGTCGCCACCGCCGAAATAGTTGACTACCTGGGACGATACCGGTTCGCGCCTTGGCGAGTAGGCTCAGCTATGAGACGCTGGTCACAGCAGATAGCCGAGGGTCGGGACCGAAGGAGCCATCATGCAGTCGCTACGTGATTTCGCCGAGGCCAACTACGACCTGATCGGAACGGTGGTCATCGGCCTCGGAAACTTGGGTTTGACCGTGGCCAAAGCCGTCATCGAGCTGGGCACTCCCCTGCTCCAGGGATTCTTCGCCTGACCCGTTTCGATCAGAGGAGCACACCGTGGACGACGCCCTGCAGTATCTGTCCGACAACTACGACGCCATCGCCGGTCTCGGCCTCTACGTCTTGCAGACGACCTTCGAGATCACCGCCCCGTTGACGCTGCTGATCCTGAACTTCCTCAACTCCTGATCGCCCGCGTGTGGCACGCTGGGAGAGCACTATTCGGCTCGCCAGACGTGAGGACGAACAAGATGCTCCACTACATCGCGCAGGAATTCTCGACCCTCGGCAACGGGGTCCTCGATGTCGGCCGCGCCGTCGTCGAACTGGTCCAGGACATCATCGATATCGCCACGCCGAACAACGGTGGCGGCACGGGCGGCGGGCAGTACCCGTTCAACTGAGCCGCCGCCGATGTTTCGGCGCCGATTACGGCCAGTGACCGACCGCCGCCGCTAATGTGCGAAGGATGACCGACACTGTGCGGCTCGACGCAGGCTCCACGACGCTCACGATCGCCCCCGACGACGGCGGCGCGATCCACAGCCTCACCGTCGACGGCACCGAACTGCTCCGCCAGGACCCCGGCACCGGCTGTTTCGTCATGGCGCCGTGGGCCGGTCGGCTCGGCCAGGGTGAACTCACCGTCGGCGACCGGACGTATCGGATGCCGATCAACAAGGCCCCGCACAGCATCCACGGCACCGTACGCGATGGTGCGTGGGACGTGATCGCGGCGTCGCCGACCGAGGCGACGATCCGCCACCGCCTCGGTGATCCGTGGCCGTTCGCGGGCACCGTCACCCAAACCTGCACCCTCAGCGACACCGGCCTCACCCTGGCCATGCGCATCGCCACCGACCAGGACCCCTTCCCCGCCCAGGGCGGCTGGCATCCGTGGTTCCTGCGCGACGTCGCACCCGCGACCGGACCGGTGCGGCTCGACTTCGACCCGGCCTGGCAGTACGAACGCGGCGAGGACTACCTGCCCACCGGCCGCCGCATCGCACCGACCCCACCCCCGTGGGACGACTGCTTCGGTATGCCCAACGGCGTCCTCGCCCGCCTCACCTGGCCCGGCTTCCTCGAATTCACCATCACCAGCCCTGTCCACGATGTCGTCGTCTGGACTCTGCCCGAGGAATCGCTGTCGGTGGAAGCCCAATCCGGCCCACCCAACGGGCTGAACACCGAACCCCGGCTCGTCACACCGGACTCGCCCCTCGACGTCCGGGTCGACTGGACCTGGCAGCGGTTGTCGCCGAGCTGACGGCACTCCCGACACCTGACCGCCCCGCCGCGAAATCATCCAGGGCCGTGAGGATTCCGTCGGCCTGCCAGATCCGGTTCCTGGCGCGTTGCGATATCTCCCGCAGCACGCCGCATTCGACGAGTCGATCGACCGCCCGCTGCGCCGCGACTCCGCTGATGCCGAAGGATTCGGCCACGTAGCTGCCGGTGACGACCGGCTGGGCGATGAGACTATCGATCAGCGGCCAAACAACGGAGTCGGCGCGGGCGATGGTCCGTTCTCGGTACGCGGCGCGCACAGCGCAGAGCTCATCGACGAGTCGGCGTCCGGTGCCGACGGCATAGAAGGTCGCGTCGACGAACTGACGAACGATCGGCTCCGGATCCCCGGCGCGGTATCGGGTCAGCGCGTCGAAGTAGCTGCCCGTGTTCACCAGCAACCCCGCCGAGATCGGGACGGTGATGTGCCCGGTCAACTGCCGCACGCTCAACATCGCATGCACCAACGCGCGGCCGGTGCGACCGTTGCCGTCGGTGAACGGGTGGATCGTCCCGAACTGCGCGTGCGCCAGATGGACCAGCGCGGGCACATCGTCGCGATGCGCGAAGCGGATGAGATCGGCCAACGATATGCACCTAAGGTTAGGTAAAAATGCCCGTTACCTAACCTTGAACAGACAACGTTCGGCAACAGTGAGCTCACCGAACGATAGTGCGCTCAGGCCAGGTCTTCGATTTTCGCTGCCAGTTCGGCACCGGTGAGGGGTTCGCGGGCGATGACGGCGATGGTGTCGTCGCCGGCGATGGTGCCGACGATGAAGGGGAGGGCGGCGCGGTCGAGGGCGCTGGCCAGGAAGTGGGCGGCGCCGGGTGGGGTGCGCAGGACGGCGAGGTTGCCGCTGGCGTCGGTGGAGACCAGCAGGTCGCCGAGGAGTTTGGACAGGCGGGTGGTGCCGCCGGTGACGCCGCGGACGGGGTTGCCGTCCTCGGGGACGATGTAGACGCCCGCGCCGCCGTCGGCCGCGCGCAGTTTCACCGCGCCGAGCTCGTCGAGGTCACGTGACAGGGTGGCCTGAGTGGTCTCGATGCCCTCGGCCGAGAGCAGCGCGGCCAGTTCGGTCTGGCTGCGGACCGAATGCGAGGTCAGCAGGTCGATGATGCGCGATTGGCGGCCGGCGCGGGTGCGGGCGATCGCGGGCGAGCCCTTCTCGGGCGCGCTCATGCCCGCGCCTCGCAAACGCTCGGCTCCGGCACGACCGCGCAGGCGGCTGCGTTTCCCAGCCGCTCGCTGCGCTCGCTCATCGCTGTGCCCCTACGCCGGCCCTGGTTCGCGGTCTCACGCGGCGGCTTTCGCGAGCAGCCACACCAGCAGCGCCTTCTGGGCGTGCAGGCGGTTCTCGGCTTCGTCCCAGACCACGCTGTGCCCGCCGTCGAGGACCTCGTCGGTGATCTCCTCGCCGCGGTGGGCCGGAAGACAGTGCAGCACAATCGCTTCCGCGGTCGCGTGGGCCAGCAACTCGGCGTTGAGCTGGAACGGGCGGAACGGACCGACGCGGTCGAGACCGTCGTTCTCCTGGCCCATGGAGGTCCAGGTGTCGGTGACGAGCACGTCCGCGCCGGTCGCGCCGACCACCGGGTCACCGGTAACCGACACTGTCGCACCGGTTTCCGCGGCGCGCTTGGCGGCGGCATCCAAGATCCACGGCAGCGGTTCGAAGCCCGCGGGTGCGGCGACGGTCACGTTCATGCCGGCAGTCACGCCACCGAGCAGCAGCGAGTGCGCCATGTTGTTGGCGCCGTCACCGAAGTAGGTGAGGTTCAGTCCCGCGAGGGAGCCCTTGCGCTCGCGGATCGTCTGCAGATCGGCCAGCACCTGGCACGGGTGGAACTCGTTGGACAGCGCGTTCACCACGGGAACCGTTGCCGTGACGGCCATCTCGTCGAGACGGGACTGTTCGAAGGTCCGCCACACGATGGCGTCGACATAGCGCGAGAGCACACTGCCGGTGTCGCCGAGGGTCTCCTCACGACCCAGCTGGGTGTCGCGGCCGTCGACGACGACAGCGTGCCCGCCGAGTTGCGCGATGCCCAGTTCGAAGGAGAACCGGGTGCGCGTGGAGTTCTTCTCGAAGATCACGCCGACCCCGCGTGGGCCGTCCAGCGGCCGGTGCAGGAAGGGGTTGTTCTTCAATTCGGCGGCGATGGCGAGGATCTCGGCCTGTTCGGCCTGGGTCACATCGTCGTCGCGCAAGAAATGACGCAGGGTCACTTGGTCGCTCCCTTAGCATCGGCGGCGGCCCTGTCGAGGATCTCGGGCAGGTCGGCGACGAAATTGTCGGCCTGGGTTTCGGTGAGCACCAGGGGTGGCGCCAACCGGATCACGTTGGGCTTGGCGGGGTTGAGCAGGTAGCCGGCCTCGCGCGCGTGTTCGTCGATCTGCGCGGAGATGTTGTTGCGCAACACGATGCCGATGAGCAGGCCGGCGCCACGCACGTGATCGATCTCGGGGTGCTCGAGCACAGCGATGCCGTCGCTGAGCTTCTTGCCGATCCGCTCCACGTGGTTGAGCAAGTCCTGCGAGTCGATCGTCCGCAACACGGCCAGAGCCGCTGCGGCGCAGACGGGATTTCCGCCGAAGGTGGTGCCGTGCAGGCCCGGCGTGAGCAGTTCGGCGGCCCTGCCCTGTACGAGCACGGCGCCGATCGGCAGGCCACCGCCGAGGCCTTTGGCCAGGGTGATCGCGTCGGGCACGATGCCGGCCGCCTGGTGCGCGAAAAATGTTCCGGTGCGGCCGATTCCGGTCTGCACCTCATCGAGGATCAGCAGTGCTCCCGCACGCGAGGTGATCTCACGAGCTTTGGCGAGGTAGTCGAACGGCGGGACCACCACACCGCTCTCCCCCATCATCGGTTCGAGAAACACCGCGGCGGTGTCGGAATCGACGACGGCCGCCAGTGCGGCGGCGTCACCGTAGGGCACGTGCACCACACCGGCGGGCATCGGCTCGAAGGGCGTGCGCTTGGCGGGCTGACCGGTGAGCGCGAGCGCGCCCATGGTCCGGCCGTGGAAAGCCTCTTCGGCCGCAACGATTTTCGACCGGCCGGTGAGCCGCGCGATCTTGAACGCGGCCTCGTTGGCCTCGGTGCCGGAGTTGCAGAAGAACGCCTTGCCCGCACCGTCGCCGAAGTGCGCCAGCAGTTTCTCGGCCAGCTCGATCACCGGCTCGCTGGCATACAGGTTGGACACGTGGCCGAGGGTGCCCAACTGCTGGGTGACCGCTTCCAGGATGGCCGGGTGGGCGTGACCGAGGCTGTTGACCGCGATACCGCCGAGGAAGTCGATATAGCGCTTGCCGTCGGCGTCGTAGACCACCGCACCCGCACCACGCACCAGCGCGACCTTCGGGGTGCCGTAGTTGTCCATCATCGCGGCCGACCACCGCTGGCGCAGCAACTCTGTTTCGCTCATGATTGCGTTCCATCCGGCGACCCGGCGGGGGTCACCATGGTTCCGATTCCTTCTCCGGTGAACAGCTCCAGTAGTACCGAATGCGGGACGCGCCCGTCGATCACGTGGGCACTGGGGACCCCGCCGAGCACGGCGCGCAGACACGCTTCCATCTTCGGCACCATGCCCGCATCCAGGCGTGGCAGCAACTTCGCCAAGGCGTCGGCGTCGATCCTGCTGGTCAGCGACGAACGGTCGGGCCAGTCGGTGTAGAGGCCCTCGACGTCGGTGAGGACGACGAGCTTCTCCGCGCCGATGCCCTCGGCCAGCGCGGCGGCGGCGGTGTCGGCGTTGATGTTGTGCACCACGCCGTCGGCGTCGGGGGCGATGGTGGAGACCACCGGGATGCGGCCCGCGTCGATCAGATCGAGCACGGCGCCGGGGTTGACCTCGGTGACATCGCCGACCAGGCCGATATCGGTGGCGACGCCCTCGACCGCTACGGTGCGCCGGGTCGCGGTGAACAGGTGCGCGTCCTCGCCGGAGATGCCGACCGCGTAGGGGCCGTGCGCGTTGATCAGCCCGACGAGCTCACGGCCCACCTGACCGAACAGCACCATCCGCACCACGTCCATCACCTCGGGGGTGGTGACCCGGAAGCCGCCGCGAAACTCCCCTGCCATACCGAGTCTGGTCAGCATGGCGTTGATCTGCGGGCCACCGCCGTGCACGACCACGGGGTGCACGCCGACGGTGCGCAGGAAGGCCATGTCGGCGGCGAAGGCCGACTTGAGGTCGTCGTCGATCATGGCGTTGCCGCCGTACTTCACGACGACGATCTTGTCGCGGAACTTCTGGAGCCACGGCAGCGCGTCGGCGAGCACGTGCGCGTTGTCGAGTGCCGAGAGGCTGCCCACGACACTCATGAGCTGTACGCCGAGTTCTCTTCGACGTAGGCATACGAGAGGTCGGTGGTGCGCACCATCGCGGTGCCCTCGCCGACATGGAGCTCGATCAGCACATCGATGTCGACGCCGGACAGGTCCACGTCGCGGGCGCCCGGCGCGCCGACACTGTCGACGCAGACCGGCTCGCCGTTGAACGACACCCCGATCCGGTTCGGGTCGAGAGTCACCGGCGCGATGCCGACGGCGGCGAGTACGCGACCCCAGTTCGGATCCGAGCCGAACAGCGCGGTCTTGACCAGACTGTCGCGCGCGACCGCGCGGGCGGCGGTGAGCGCCTCGTCCTCGGAGGCCGCGCCCGCGACGGTGACCCGCACCCGCTTGGTGACGCCCTCGGCGTCGGCCATCAACTGGGCGGCGAGGTCGTCACACACGGTGAACACCGCGGCGTCGAGATCCTCCTGGGCAGGCGCGACGCCGCTGGCACCGTTGGCCAGGAGCAGCACGGTGTCGTTGGTGGAGCACGAGCCGTCGACATCGAGCCGATCGAAGGTGTATTTCGTGGCCTTGCGCAGCGCGGAGTCGAGCTGGTCGGGGGTGGCGACGGCGTCGGTGGTGAGCACCACGAGCATGGTGGCCAGCGACGGTGCGAGCATGCCCGCACCCTTGGCCATGCCGCCGACATTCCACTTGTCCTCGCTGTGGAACGCCGACTCCTTCGGCACGGTGTCGGTGGTCATGATGGCGTGGGCGGCGTCGGAGCCACCCGAGATGCCCCCGCCCATTTCGTGCACGATCTCGGTGATCGCGGGAATGAGCTTGTCCATCGGCAGGCGGTCACCGATCAGGCCGGTGGAGCAGACAGCGATCTCGCCCGCGCCGGTCTCGGTGCCCCAATTACTCAGTGCCGCAGCGAGTTCCTCGGCAGTCTTGTGGGTGTCCTGGAAGCCCCCGTGGCCGGTGCAGGCGTTGGCGCCGCCGGAGTTCAGGATCACCGCGCGCAGGTGACCGGTCTTCAGTACCTGCTGCGACCACAGCACCGGCGCGGCCTTGACCTGGTTGCTGGTGAACACACCGGCCGCCGAGTACTCGGGGCCTTCGTTGAGCACCAGTGCGAGGTCCGGCTTGCCGCTGGCCTTGATACCGGCCGCGATGCCCGCCGCGCGGAAACCGAGCGGCGCGGTGACGCCCTGGGTGTGGATCAGTTTGCCGTGGTCCGGAGTCTGCGGATCAGGGGTCGTCACGGTGCAACTCCTACGGTGGAAAGTCCTGCGGTCTCGTCGAACCCGACGGCCAGATTCATCGATTGCACCGCGGCGCCCGCGGTGCCCTTGGTCAAGTTGTCGATCGCACCGATCACCACGAGCAGTCCGGCGTCGGCGTCGACGGCGACCTGCAGGGTGATGGCGTTGGAGCCGAGCACCGAACCAGTCTGGGGCAGCACGCCTTCGGGCAGCAGATGGACGAAAGGTTCGTCGGCATAAGCTTTTTCGTAGACAGCGCGCGCCTGTGCCGCGTCGACCTTCACCGGTGCGGTGCAGGTGGCGAGGATGCCACGCGGCATCGGCGCGAGCACGGGGGTGAACGACACCGAGACATCGACGCCGCCGCCCGCGGCCTTCAGGTTCTGCGCGATCTCAGGCGTGTGCCGGTGCGCACCCGCGATGCTGTAGGCGCGAACACTACCCATCACCTCGGAACCGAGCAGACCGACATCGAGCTTGCGACCGGCACCCGAAGTACCGGTCACGGCAACGACATTCACCGCGGGCTCGATGATCCCGGCGGCGATCGCCGGGGCCAGCGCCACACTCGACACGGTCGGGTAGCAGCCGGGCACGGCGATCCGGCGGGCGCCGGTCAGCCGCGCCCGCGCACCGGGCAGTTCCGGCAGGCCGTACGGCCAGCTACCCGCGTGGGGGCTGCCGTAGTGCTTCTCCCAGGCGGCGGCGTCGGTCAGCCGGTAGTCGGCGCCGCAATCGATGATGACCGTCTCCTCGGGCAGCGCCGCCGCGATCGCGCCGGACTGGCCGTGCGGCAGGCCGAGGAACACGATGTCGTGACCGGCCAGGATTTCGGGGGTGGTCTCGTCGAGGATCCGGTCGGCCAGGGGCAGCAGATGCGGCTGCAGCACACCCAGCGCGGTGCCCGCGTTGGAACCGGCGGTCAGCGCCCCGATCTCGAGGCGCCCGGCTCGGTATTCGGGATGGGCAAGCAGTAGACGCAACACTTCGCCGCCGGCGTATCCACTCGCACCGGCAACCGCCACCCGCAACACGGGTTCTCCCGACGAATCAACCATGTGATGATTATGCACGACTATGCAAGCTCATTCATGCGCGGGTGTGACCGGCTTCGCCTCCGATGTTCCGATCAAGCGCGCGACCAGCGGAAACACCAGCACGGTCGTCGCGCCCGCCGCCACCAGGATCGAGGCGACATCGGCGGTCAGCAGGCCGGTCTGGGTGGCTACCTGCGTCACCGCGACGATAATCGGCAGGCCTGTCGCGGCATAGAGAGCCAATTCCACCCGCTCGCGTCCGGTCGCCAGGTTGTCCCCGCGCGGCACGAAACGCTCGCTCAGCCACACCGGCAAGCCGCGCGCGATCGCGATGGTGACCACGAACCACAACCACAGCGCCGGATTACGCCCGACGGCCGCCACGTCGATGCCCATCCCGGACACCACGAAGAACACCGGGATCAGCAGCCCGTACCCGATGGCCTCCAGCGACGAGTCCACATCAGGGTGGCCCGCCGCGATGAGCCGCCGCAGAATCATGCCCGCGGCGAACGCGCCGAGCACCACATCCAGATCGAAGACCTCCGCGACCACCATCAAGACCAACAGCAGCAGCACCACCCCGCGTACCGGCAGTTGCGACGTGCCGCCGCCCAGCCTGGTCAGCGCGGCGCCGAGGTCGGGCACGCGGTCGAACATCCGCACCGGCACGAAGCCCACTACCACGGCCTCCACCACGAACATCACGACGATCACCACCGCACTGCCGACATCGCGACTGGTGAGCAGCACCGACATCGCCACGATCGGCCCCAGTTCGCCGACCGCCCCGTGCGTCATCACCGCCCGGCCCACCGGCGAGTCGACGATCCCCGCCTGCTTCAGAATCGGCAGCAGGGTGCCGAGCGCGGTCGAAGTCAACGCGATGGCGACCGCGACGCGCGTACCGCTGGAGGTGTCGGTCGCCCCGACGACGATCGCGAAGGCGAACAGCAGACACACCAGCCATACGACCCACGCTGTGTGCCCCGACCGCCCACGCAACAACCGGGGATCGAGCTCGTAGCCCGCCAGCAGGAACAGCATCCCCAGCCCCAGCTCGCTGACCAGATCGACACCACCGGCGCTACTGGCCCACCCGAGCAGATGCGGCCCGACCACCGCTCCGGCCACCAGCAGGATCACCACATCGGGCAGATACCCACGAAGGAGCCGCGACAGCAGCGGCGCGACCACCGCGATGAGGGCGATCCAGAACAGCGACACGATCGGCGAGGGATCGCCGACACCCTCTGACGCGAGCAGATCCATGCAGGTCATCGTGGCACAGCGAGACGCCCGATCCCCGAAACCGCGCGCGGGCGATCTGTCACACCGCCGGACGCGGCGTGATCGGCGACGGGTCGCCGGATTCGGGCAGGAGGTGGGCGAGGAGAAGCTTGATCAGCAGGACGGGTCCGAACCAGAGCAGGAACGCAGGAACCGCCAGCACCACGGTGGTGAGCACGGCGCCGAACACGGTGGCGGCGAAGGCGATCGGTGTGCGGAGGTGGCGTGGCGCCGAGGTCACCGCGACGGCGGCGGCGAGGACGAACCCGTAGATCGCCGAGGCCGTCCACCAGCCGAACCCGGGCACGGTGAGGGCGAGCAGGAACGGCTGGCCGTGGATCGCGACGAAGGCGAGGTGGTGGCGGGCGTCGCGGCCGGGCCGATGGAACCAGCGTCTGGCCGAGGCGGTCGCGTTCACGACCGCGCCACCGAACAGGTCGAAACCGATCAGCGCGACGACGGCGATCACCAGCACGGACGAATCACCGGCGAGCAGACCAGCTGTCACCGCGCCGACGACAGCCGCCGAATAACACAGGGCCGCTTCACCTCTCGTCGCATTCGGGGCAATGAGCCGGTCGGTGAGGGTCATCGCCGGATGCCGTCCACGCATACCGCCACGAGAGGGTCGGCCAGGTCCGGGAACCGGACCTGATCATCGGCGAGCCACTGCACCAGACAGCCTTCGATGGCGCCGACGATCACCGCGGCGTGCTCCGGCCCGATCCCCGCGCGCAGTTGCCCGTCGGCGCTAGCCTCGCGCAGCAGCTCGGCGATCGCCGCGCGGTAGTCCGCGTACACCGCGGCCATGTCGATCGACGGGCGGGCTGCCCACACGTCGAGCAGCACGCGCGCGTGGTCGGGCTGAGCCGCCAGCATCGCGACCGTCGACCGGATCAGCTCGGCCAGCCGATCCAGTGCCGATCCGGTTCCGGCAAGCGCGAGCTGTTGGCGCGCGCGAGCGCGGTACTGGTCGAAGGCCGCGGTCAGCAACTCCTCTCTGCTGCTGACCGCCAGGTAGACACTGCCTTTCGCGACACCCGCCTCGGCCGCGACATCCTCGATCCGAGACGCGGCGAAACCCTTGCGCGCAAAGACCCGAACGGCGGCATCCAGAATTTCGGTGCGCCGGGCATTGATGTCCACTCTCTTCGGCATCCACCGATTATGACTGACCGGACAGTCATAATCAACGAGACGGCAACAGGACGATTGACCACCAGGCCACCACGCAGCTTTTCGAGACGAAAATCCATCCCTGACGGCCTGGTGATCATTCGTCCAACCGGGTGACTCAGTCCTTGCGGACGACAGTTTCGCCTCCGCCGGGTTTCCAGACGGTGATGTCGAGGTGGTCGTCCTTCGTCTCGACGGTGGAGGCGCCGGTGAGGTCGGCGACGTAGAAATGGTCGAACTTCTGGCCCCGGATGTCGAAACCGCTGTCGTCGAACAGTTTTCGGGCGAAGGCGGCGTGGACGGTTTCGTCCTTCACGTCGGTGACGGTGCCGAAGAGCTTGGCGTCTCCTTCCGTGACCATGGTGTCGACGGTGGCGGTGTGCAGGCAGAAGCGCGGGTCGCGGGCGAGGTCGTCGAACTTTCGGGTGTTCGGCATGCCTGCCAGCACGAGCATGCCGTCGAAGATCATCGGTTCGATCGGGCTGATGCGTGGTGATCCGTCGGCCCGCAGGGTGGCCAGCATGCACAGGTTGCCGGTGGCCTGATGCCTGCGCTGGAACAAGGCCGCGATGCTCGGTGCTTCTTCGGTGAACTGGCTCCACGTGGTCATGGCTCCTACGGTACGAGCCAACCTTGACATCTGCTGTCAGCATTGACGGTTAGTGTCGACGACATGAGAGCGAGCAGGCTGGTGCAGCTGTTGCTCCTGTTGCAAACCGGCGGCGGCGCGACCGCGAGCCAGTTGGCGCGGGAGCTGGAGGTATCGGTGCGCACGGTGTACCGCGACGTCGAGGCGCTGTCGGAGGCGGGCGTTCCGGTGTACAGCGAACCGGGGCGCGGCGGTGGTGTGCGATTGATCGACGGCTACCGAACCCGCCTCACCGGTCTCACCTCCGAAGAAGCCGACGCCGTCCTGCTCGCGGGCCTGCCCGGCGCGGCCGCCGATCTGGGCCTGGGCACCGTCCTGGCCACCGCCCAGCTGAAGATGCTCGCCGCCCTCCCACCCGAATTACGTGGCCGCGCGACCCGCATCGCCGAACGCGTCCACATCGACATGCCCGGCTGGTTCCAGCGCCCCGAGCAAACCCCTACCCTGGCAGCGGTCGCCGATGCCCTCTGGCACGACCACCGCCTCACGATCACCTACCACCGCCGCGACCGCACAGTGGAACGCGTACTCGATCCGCTGGGCCTGGTCATGAAGGCGGGCACCTGGTACCTGATCGCGCACGACCACTCCGGCATCCGCTCCTACCGAGCGAGCCGGATCCTCACCGCCGCGCCCACCGGCGAATCCTTCACCCGCCCCGCATCTTTCGATCTCGCCGACCACTGGCGATCGGCGGCCGAGGAATTCGCACAATCAATGCTGCGAGTCAGCGCGCACTGCTGCATCGATATCGCCCACCTGAACCTGCTGCGCCTGATGAACGACCCCGCCGCGGTGCGCGAGGCCCTCACCTGCGTGCAAACCCCCGACGCCGATGGCTGGGCCGACATCACGATCCGCGCCGAATCCCACGAAGTCCTGGCCCACGCTCTGCTGCCGCTGGGCGAACACATCGAAGTGCTCGCCCCGCCGGAACTCCGCGCGACCATGACCGACACGGCCGCCGCGATGCTCGCGCGGTATCAGCGGTCGACGGGTGCGTAGGCGGCCCAGCAATCGACGCGAAACCAGCAATGCGTCTCATGGATGCCTCGGCCTACTGAAGTCGACGCAGTCCGGGCACTCGTCGACGATCGGGTGGGTGCAGCGCAGGACGTGGGACAGGAAATCGATGGTCCGGGTGAGATCGTCGACGCGAGTGCGAAGTTGCGCTTGTTTGTCCGCGAACAGTGCCACGCGCCGGGTTCGAGACCTGGTGGCGAACAGCTCTTTGATCTCCGACAGGGAGAGCCCGGATCGTTGACAGAGCTGGATGAGACGGGCCCGCACGATCAGTTCGCCGTCGTAGATCCGTTGGCCGCCGGGCGCGCGGGGTGGAACGAGCACCCCCGCGTCCTCCCAGTGCCGCAGGACATGGGTGGCGACGCCCAGTTCGGCGGCGGCGTCGCCGATGCGGCGTGACGCGGCGGTGTGCGGCATATTCGCCCCTTTACTTCAGGTCGACCTGAAGTTTTAGCGTAGTTCGCATGGGACATACCGACAATCGAACACCGGTGATCGACACGGTCGCGACGCCGGATCTGTGGCGCTGTTGCCGATCCGCCGGGTCCGCGCTGACAGGCGCGGTGCGGCCACGACGACCGGACACCCGGTTCCTGGCCTCGTTGCCCGACAACGGCCTACCCCGCGGCACGACCACGGTCGAGCTGACAGTATTGGCGCAGAATGCCAGGGACGTGCCGACGGCGGCCATCGTCGAAGGCCTGTTCACCCCGCGCCGGATCGAGTCCGCGATGACGGCTTTCCTCGTCCGGCATCCGAAGGCGACCTTTCTCGTCGACCCCGGCATCTGCGTCGATGTCTACGACCAGGCGATAGTCGAACTCCCCAAGGTCCTGCAGATCGCCGTGACGCCACCCGACGATGTGGTCGACATCCGCGAGTCCCTGCATCGCAGCGGCATCGATGCGAGCGCGATCGACTTCGCCCTGCCGACGCACCTGCACTGGGACCACATCGCCGGGCTCCTCGATCTGCCCGGGCTGCCACTACGGCTGCACCGGCCCGAGCACGACTGGGCGATGGAAGGGCCGGTGGCGCCGGTCGGCGGCGTGCGACGAGCCGTTCGTGAACGCCCCCTCGATGTCTACGACCTCGACGGTCCGCCCGTCCTCACCTTCGCCCACAGCCACGACCTGTTCGGCGACGGCGCGGTGGTCCTCGTCGACCTGTCCGGGCACACGCCGGGCAGTATCGGCTTGCTCTTGCGGACCGACCGCGGCCCCGTCCTGCTCGCGGGAGACGCGATCTGGCACAACCTCCAGGTCGAGGAACTACGACAGAAGTCCGGCTATCCGGGGATGCTGGCCGACAACGACCGCACCGAGACCTGGCGAACGGTCCACCGCTTGCACGCGATCCGTGACGCGGTCCGCATCATTCCCAGTCACGATCATCGGGCGGCGTGCGCGTGGCACGACCATTCGCATGCTTCCCCGGCGCGAGACATCTGACGGCGAACGGCATCGCGGTCTCAGCGAAACAGTCGACACCAGATCGAGCTGACGGACGTCCACTGCGCCTCGGCGCTGCGATCAACAGGTCCAGTCGAGAACATCTGCCATGCCACGAAGCTGGACCGATGTCGGAGTCAGGCGTAAGGCCGCGTCGCGGAGGGCGACCAGTGGCCGTGCGGACAGTTGTGCGACGGCGCCGATCCGGGCGGAGCGTGTGGCGATCATCTGGGTGCGTGGGCGACGCTCTCGGTCGTAGCGGGCGAGGCCGCCGGGTTCGCCGGCCAGTCGGCCGAGGACCACGGCGTCTTCGAGGGCTTGGCAGCCGCCCTGGCCGAGGTTCGGTGTCATCGCGTGGGCGGCGTCGCCGAGCAGGGCGATGCGGCCTGCGGTGAAGGTCGCCAGGGCGGGCAATTCGTAGATGTCGTTGTGCAGCACCGTTTTCGGGTCCGCGGCGGCGAGCAGGGCGGGGATCGGGTGGTGCCAGTTCTCGAAGAGGTGGCGGACTTCGGCGAAGTCGCCGGTCGTGTTCTCGCGGGCGTTGTAGACGGCGAAGCAGTAGACGCGGCCGTCGGCGAGCGGGGCGAATCCGAAACGTATGCCGCGACCCCAGGTTTCGCCGAATTCGGTGAGCTGCTCATCGATGTCGACTACCGCGCGCCAGACGGTGTAACCGGCGTACCGTGGCGCGACTTCGCCGCAGACCGCGCGCCGGACGACGCTCCGAATCCCGTCGGCTCCGACCACCAGATCCGCCGACGACGTGCCCGCGGCGTGCACCACTGCCCCGTCGGCAGTCACCGCCTCCACCGAGACACCGGTGCGCACAACACCTTCGGGCAGCGCCGTGCGCAGGATGTCGAGCAGCCGAGCTCGGTGGATCACCACCGGGGCGCCGAACCGTTCGCGCAGCGTCGCCACGTCTGTGCGTGAGAGCCATCGCCCCCGATCATCCCGGATTCCCGCGGATACTTCCGCCATGCCCTGCGCACGGACCGCATCACCGACCCCGAGCGCATCCAGCGCGCGTACGGCATTGGACCACAGGGAAATGCCGGACCCCACGTCCGCAACTTCCGGTGCTCGCTCCAATACCTGAACCGACCAGCCACGCCCAGCCAGCGCGAGCGCCGCTGCTGTTCCACCGATGCCGCCACCGACGACGATTGCTGTGGACATCGCACACTCCCTCGTTTTGCAGATACCCCCGCGACCGTACTACGCCTGTAGTGACTATCACTACAGGCGTAGTATCTGCGCGTGGCTACCAAACGCGAGCAGGTCCTCGATGCCGCCATCGAGGTGCTGGGCACCGGCGGATCGCGCGCGCTGACCCACCGCGCGGTGGACCAGACCGCCGCCATGCCGCCGGGGTCGGCATCGAACTATTTCCGCACGCGCGAGGCACTGATGTGTGGCGTCGCCGAACGCCTCGAACAGCGCGATCACGCCGACTGGGAAATGCTGAACCGCACACTCGGACCCGCCACCGTCGAGCACCTCATCGACGGCCTCGCCCTGTTCGTCACCCATGCCACAACCACCGACCGCATCCGCACCCAAGCCCGCCTTGCCCTGTTCGGCGAGTCGCAGACGATGCCTGCGCTGCACGAATCGGTCCAGCGCGGACACCAGCGGCTACGTGCCTGGGCAATCGAATCGGCCGGGGCGGTCGGGCTGACGGCCGGCGATACCGGCATCCTCGTCGACTACCTCGACGGCGCGGTCGTACACCGGCTGACCGGCGCGGAGGCAGGCAAAGACCCCCGCGAGGCGCTGGCTCGACTGACGCACGCACTGCTCGCCTGAACGAGAGTCGGCCGATCAGAACGCCCCGGCAGACGAAACCGGGCTGTCCCTTGTGGGGACAGCCCGGCTCGGTAGCGCAGGCGTCAGACGATCGAGAACAGCAGCGCCGCGACCGCGAAACTGACCACCGACAGGATGGTTTCGAGGACCGTCCAGGTTTGCAGTGTCTGCTTCACCGTCATGTTGAAGTACTTGGCGATGATCCAGAACCCGCCGTCGTTGACGTGACTGAGGATGATCGACCCCGCCGCGATCGCCATGGCGATCAGCGCGATCGACATCTGCGAGTAGCCCTGCTCGGCCACCAGTGGCGCGACGATGCCGCCGGTGGTGACGATGGCGACGGTCGCCGAGCCCTGGGCGATACGCAGCCCGCAGCTGATCAGGTAGGCGAGCACGATGATCGGCAGGCCCGCCGCCGACATCGTGTCGGCCAGCGCCGTGCCGATGCCGGTGGCCGAGATGACCTTGCCGAAGAAGGCGCCCGCGCCGACGACCAGCAGCACCATGCCGACCGGCTTGAGCGATTCGGCGGTGATGGTGCTCAGTTCCTGCACGGTCGAACCGCGCCGGATGCCGAGCAGGTAGAACGCGACGAGCACGGTGATGAGCAGCGCGACCGCCGGGGTGCCGAAGAAGGTGAGCACCTGCAGCAGCGCCGAATCCGTGTCCAGGAGTTGGTAACCGAAGGTGGCGCCGAGGATCAGCACCAGCGGGATCGCGATGATCGCGCCGATCAGCGCTACCGAGGGGGGCGACTTCGTGAGCACGGCAGTCGCGCCGGACCCCGCCCCGCCGGATCCCTCGTCCTCGTCGAGCACCTCGGGTTCGAGCGGCACGAACTCCTCGGGCACCGACACCATGACGCGCTTGCCGATATAGCTACCCCAGACGATGCCCGCGGCGATGAAACCCGGGATGCCACAGACGAATCCCATCACGATCAACCAGCCGAGGCTCACCCCGAGCAGCCCGCCGAGCGCGACGGGACCGGGGTGGGGCGGCAAGAACGCGTGCGTCATCGACAGACCGGCCAGCATCGGCATCGCATAGAGCACCAGCGACCGCCCACCGCGCTTGGCAGCGACGTAGATCAGCGGCGCGAGCACGAAGATGCCGATGTCGAAGAACACCGGGATGCCGAAGATGAGCCCGAGCAGGCCCATCGCGACGGGAGCGCCCTTCTCCCCGAACACCCTGAGCAGTTTGTCGGTGAGAACGTCGGCGCCACCAGATCTTTCGAGGATCGCGCCGAGTACGGTGCCGAGGCCGATGATCACCGCGATGTGGCCGAGGATGCCACCGAAGCCTGTTTCCAGCAGTGACTCACCGGCTTTCAGCGGTGTGCCGACGATCTGGGAGATCGGCAGCCCGGCGGCCAGCGCCAGCAGGAGTCCGGTCAGCAGCAGCGCGACGAACGGCTCCAGTTTGACCTTGATGATGGCGATGAGTAGTACAGCGATCGCGAGACCGCACAGCACCAGCAACCCGGGGGTGGTGGTGCGCAACCAGTCGACGGTGGCGCCCATGGAAAACCTCTCAATCAAGCGAATGGACGAAATGTGCGGCTTTGGCGCCGATGTGCGACCAGCGCGCGGTCTCGACATCGAGCGGGGCGACCACTTCGGTGCCCGCGGTGACGGCGATGGCGCCGGCACGGAGGAAATCGCGGGCGTTGTGGGAATTCACGCCGCCGGAGGGGATCAGCAACATGTGCGGGAACGGTCCCAGCAGATCTTTGAAGTACTGCGGGCCGAGCGCGCGAGCCGGGAAGATCTTCACCGCCGCCGCCCCCATCTCGGCCGCGGCCAAGACCTCCGACGGAGTGAAGGCGCCCATGATGACCGGGATCGTGTGTGCCGCAGCTACTTCGGCGACCTCGGGGCGCAGTGCGGGCGTCACCAGGAACTCGGCGCCGACCGCGATGGCGGCTTCGGCCTGCTCGCCGGTGGTGACCGTGCCGACGCCGATCACCGCGTCGGTGACCGCGCCCGCTTCGCTGATCGCTTCGAGCACGCCGAGGGTGGTGAAGGTCAGTTCCACCGCCCGCAGACCGGCGCCCGCGAGCGCACCGGCGAGCGCGACCGGGTCGGGGATCGTGGGGGCGCGCACCACGGTGAGGGCCCGGTCGGCGCGGATCACTTCCATGGCTCGCGACGACGAGCTCAGCGACGGGTTCATCGGGTTTCCTCCTTCGTGGTGTCCAGGCGCAGGGCACGACCGGCGCGCACGCCGGTCGCAGTGCCGTTCTCCAGCGCGAATTCGCCGTTGACCAGCACGTGCTGGATCCCGCGAGCCTGTTGTTGGGGGTGCTCGAACGTTGCCGTGTCGTGAACGGTCGCCGGATCGAACACGACGATGTCGGCGGCGTAGCCCGGCCGGATCAGGCCGCGTTCGGCCAGGCGCAGCCGCGCCGCGGGCCGGCCGGTGAGGTGGTGCACGCAGTCCTCCAAGCCGAGAACGCCCAGTTCCCGGACATAGCGCGAGAGGTAGCGCGGAAAGGTGCCCCAGGCGCGCGGGTGCGGCCGGGCGCCGACGAGCAGACCGTCGCTGCCGCCCATGTGGCCGGGATCGACCATGATGGCGCGCACGTTCTCCTCGTGACCGACATGCTGCAGGATCGTCGTGGCGAGCTGGTCGCGGCGCAGCAGGTCGAAGAACACCTCCACCGGCGCGACCCCGCGCTCGTGGGCGATCTCGGCCACCGTGCGGCCCACCACGTCCGACAGCGCGTCCTCGCCGACCCCGCTGATCTGGATGGTTTCCCATTCGACGGTGACGCCGTGACAGCCGTCGGAGCCGTTGATGTCGACGTCTTCGGCGATCCTGGCGCGCTCGGCCGGATCGTCGAGCCGGCCGAGTGCGGCATCGGGCCCACCCGACATCGCCCAGCTGGGCAGCAGCGCGGACAGGGTGGTCGAGCCGGGCAGGTACGGGTAGGTGTCGAGGGTGATGTCGCAGCCGTCGGTGCGCGCCTGAGCGATCAGCGTGAGCAATTCCGGTGCGCGGCCGCGGTTCACGCCGAAGTTCATGGTGGCGTGGGTCAGGTGCAGCGCGCAGCCGGTGGTCTCGGCGAGGCCGATCATCTCCGCGTAGGCCTCGAGCGCGCCCGCGCCGTAGGAACGGGTGTGCGGTGCGTAGAAGCCGCCGTAGGAGGCGACTACCGCGCACAACGCGGCGAGTTCGCTGGTGTCGGCATACATTCCGGGCGTGTAGGTGAGCCCGCTGGACATGCCGACCGCGCCCTGTTCGAAGCCCTCGGCCAGCAGCGCGCACATCCGGTCGATTTCGGCGGCGGTGGCGACCCGCTGGTCGCTACCGACCACGAGCATGCGCAGCGTGCCCTGCGGAACCAGATAGGCGGCGTTGGGCGTGATGCCCTGGTCGAGGCGGTCCAGATACTGCCCGACGGTGCGCCAGGTGAACGCGAAGTCCGCCGGATTGCCGTTCCAGCCCGCGATCTGCTTGCGCACCACCGCGAGTACTGCCTCGTCGATGGGTGCGTAGGACAGGCCGTCCTGGCCGATCACCTCGGTGGTGACGCCCTGGGTGATCTTCGGGAAGTGGTCGGGGTGGGTGAGCAGGTACAGATCGGAATGCGCGTGCATGTCGATGAATCCCGGTGCGAGGACCGAACCCGGGGCCACCGCGACGACTCGCGCGTCGGAGTCGATGCTGCCCGGCGGCGCGACCTCGGCGATGCGGCCGTCACGGATCACGACATCGCCTCGGGTACGCGGGGCGCCGGTGCCGTCGATGATATCGATGTCACGAAAGATCAAGTGCGTCATGGTCATCCGTCAGAAGTAGGTGCGGATCAGGTCGACCACGCGTGGATGGGTGGCCTCCGCGCTGTCGATCACCGGGATGCGGCGCCATTTGTCGAACGCGGTGCACGGATGCGACAGGCCGAGGCGCACCACCGAACCGACCGGCAGATCGGCGAGATCAGCACCGGGCATCCGCAGGAAGGTGTGCTGGTCGTTGAGTGCGGTGACCACCGCGTTGGGCGGGAGAGTGCCGCCGACGACCAGTTGGGGCACCGGCAGGCCCTCGTCGAAGGGGAAATCGCGTTTGCCGCCGTCGAGCAGGGCCAGTTCCGGCTCGGGGCGGGAGACCACCCTGGCCCAGCCGTGCATCGCCGCACGGAGGCCGGGTTCGTTCGCCGGTGCGGCGAGGGGGGAGATCCCCGCGTAGAAGCCGTCGTCGTGGACGAGATAGGCACCGCTGCGCAGGACGACGGTGGTCGGCACGCCCCGCGCGCCGTCGGGATCGGCGAGTCCGGCGAGTTCGGCGACCACGAGTTCGGGGTACGCGCTGCCGCCCGCGGTAACGACGGCAGACCCCGAATAAGCGCCCGCCGCAGCCAGTTCGGCGTGTAGGGCGGCGAGTTCGCCGAGATAGTCACGCACCGCGGCGATTCCGGCGGTGCTGCGATCATGGGCCAGCGCGCCCTCGTAGCCCGCGACGCCGGCCAGACTCAGCCGCTCGCTCGCGCCGATAGCCGCAGCGACGGCGTGCGCTCGACTTCGCGTTCGCGCCCCGGTCCGGCCGTGCGGTCCACCCAGCTCGACCAGCACTCGCACGCGCGGACCCGCGCCGGCCTCGCGCAGGATCTTGTCCATCAGTTCGACGGTGGCGACGCCGTCGGCCCAGCAGTAGAACTCGAAGTCGGGCTCGCGCGCGGACTCCGCTGCGGCCCAGGCCAATCCGATCGGATCGACCAGGGAATTGGCGAGCATGATCCGGCCGACCCCGAACGAGCGGGCGAGCTGCGCCTGCCAGGCGGTGGCCAGGGTGATTCCCCACGACCCGGCCACGAGCTGCTCGCGCCACAGCTGCGGCGCCATCGTCGTCTTGCCGTGCGGAGCGAGCGCGACACCGGCCGCGCCGGTCCAGTCGGCCATCAGGTCGCGGTTCGCGTCGAGCCTGCCGCGGTCGAGGGTGAGCAACGGCGTCTGCCACTGGTCCAGGCGCGGTGCGCCGGCGAGGTATTCGCGCACGGCACTGCCCCACGCCGTGGGCGGCGCGCTCTTGTCGTGGGGTCCGAGCAACTCGTCGGCGAGGGCGTCCACGACGTCGTTGTCGATGATCACAGCATCCCTTTCTCCTCGACCGAGCCCGCGGTGGCGGCCCGATCAGTTATATCGAATTTGCATTGCACATTATGCAACGGCGGTTGCGCTGAATGTTTCTGCTCGTTATTGTGCATCCAGAAGGCAGTGACCGCAAGCACGAAAGGGCGAATAAGGTGACCCAGGCAACAACCACTCAGCCCAGGGCGGTCACCGTCGGCGAGGGATTGGCCGTGTTGATCGCGAACGCAGGGCCGCTCGAGCAGTCCGCGCAGTTCGAGCGCGGGGCAGGCGGTGCGGAGGCCAATGTGGCCGTGGTGCTGGCCCAGCTCGAGGTGTCGGCGGCGTGGCTGTCGCGGGTCGGCGACGACGGATTCGGGCGATATCTGGTCGGCGAACTCAGCGCCAAGGGCGTCGATGTCGCGGCGGTCGCCGTCGACCCGACGCGGCCCACCGGCCTCTACGTCAAAGAGCGCGGCGCGGGCTCCGGCGCGGCCAACGATCTGGCGGCCGATGCCAGCCGCATGCACTACTACCGCACGGGTTCGGCCGCCAGCGCACTCTCGACCGCCGATCTCGCGGACCGGGCAGTCCTGCTCGACAGCGCCGATCTCATCCACTTCACCGGAATCACCCCGGCACTGTCGGCATCGGCGCGCGAACTCACCCGCGCGCTGCTCACCCGGCCCCGGCACGGCCTGGTCAGCTTCGATCTGAATTACCGGCCGGCAGTGTGGGGTTCGCGCATCAGCGAGGCCGCCGACGAGCTCGACGCCCACGTGCGCGGCGCCGACGTGGTGTTCCTCGGCGCCGACGAAGCCGAGGAGATCTTCGGCACCGGCGACCCGGCCGCCTTGCGCGCGCTGTTCCCCGAACCCGCCCAGCTGATCGTCAAGAACGACAAGCACAGCGTCACCGGCTTCGACGGCTCTTGCGCGATCGAGGTGCCCGCGTTGACTCTGGCGATCACCGAACGCATCGGCGCCGGTGACGCGTTCGCCGGCGGCTATCTCGGCGCCCTGCTGCACGGCGCCGACCTGCGCACCAGGCTCAGGTACGGCCACCTGTGCGCGGCGGCCGCCCTCACCGCCACCGGCGATTCGGCGAAACTACCGTCGGCACAGGATATTCGGCGCCTGGCGATGCTGCCCGACGAGATCTGGGCCACGTTGCCCTACCCCGCCGCGCTGGATGAAACGATCAGCGCATGAGTCAAAGCGTGTCGCGGGCATTGTCCATTCTCATCGCCCTCGGCGAGAACTCGCAGTCCCTCGACGAGCTCGCTGTGCGGCTCGGCGTCCACAAGTCGACGGTGCTGCGGCTGCTGCAGACCATGCAGGCCGATCGCTTCGTCGTGCGCGACAACGCGCACCGCTATTCGCTGGGCACTCGGACGTTCGAACTGGCCAGTCGCGCACTGGAGAATCGTGACGTACGCACCGTCGCCCGGCCTCATCTGCGCGCACTCGGCGCGGCCACCGGGCAGACCGTCCACCTGGCCGCCTACGAATCGGGCGACGCCGTCTACATCGACAAGGTCGACGCCGAACAGGCGGTGCGGATGTACTCGCGGATCGGCAGGCCGGCCCCGCTGCACTGCACGGCGGTCGGCAAGGTGCTCGTCGCCGCGCTGCCCCGCGGCGAATGGTCCGCCGTGGCAGCACGATTGGACTACCACCCCTTCACTCCTCGTACGCTGCGCACCCCCGAGCAGTATCTGACCGAGTTGAAACTTGTTGCCGCGCAAGGCTTTGCCGAAGACCACGAGGAACACGAGAGTTTCGTCAACTGCATCGGCGTCGGCGTGCGCGACGGGCTCGGCGCGGTGGTTGCCGCCGTGTCGGTCTCGGTTCCCGACGTACTGCTCGACCATGATCAGGTGCTGGCGCTGTTGCCGCAGGTCAGGGCGACCGCCGACGCCATCTCCACCGAGCTCGGCTGGAACCCCGGCCGAGACGTCACCGCGAGGAAAGGCTGAACCCATGTCCGACAAGACCGCCGTGCGCACTTCCGATGCCCCCGCCCCCGCCCACACCTTCTCCCAGGGCGTGCGCAAGGGCCCGTTCGTCCAGGTGTCCGGGCAGGGCCCGGTGGACCCCGAGACCAACGAATACCTGCATCAGGGCGATGTGGCCGCCCAGACCACCCGCACTCTGATGAACGTCAAGGCGATCATCGACGCCTCCGGCGCCAGCTTCGACGATGTGATGATGCTGCGTGTCTACCTCACCAAGCGCGAGGACTTCGCGATCATGAACGAGGCGTACGGCGAGTTCGTCACCAAGCACACCAGCAACGGGGTGCTGCCCTCGCGGACCACCGTTTTCACCGGCCTGCCGCGTGCGGAGATGCTGGTGGAGATCGACGCGATCGCCGTCGTCACCGACTGAACCATCGCGATTCCGGCGATGTCGTAGACGTCGTCGGCGCGCGCGTGTTGAGATGGGACGCCCCCGCACGGGGGTGTTCACACCGCTCTACCCGAGGATCAGCCTATGTTCGCCAAGTTCGCCCGCCCGCTCGCCGTGACCGCCCTCGCCCTGTCCGTGACGGCGATCGGCGCCGGACCCGCCTCGGCCGCCGCCGCGCAGCCCATCGTCGGCTCGGTGTCGATCTGCACCGGCATCCCGGTGGGTCCGTTCACCATCAGCGTGTGCCTCTGAGGGTTGTCCCGACTTGCGCAGGGCGGTGGCCTGCGGTTCATGGTCACCGCCGCGCACGTCTGTGTCTGCCTCGGCTCCCCGCGACGAGCGCGGCACCCATTGCGAAGACAGCGACCGTGGCCAGGGCGAGCGGGTAGCCACCGCCGCCCGCTGCCGCGACCGCGGGGATGACAGCGAGCCCGATCGCCGCCCCGAACTGCTGTACCGTGGTGAGCAATCCCGCGAGAGCACCCGCGGAGGTCTCACCCGCTGCGGTAGCGGTCGCGATGTTCGTGGTCACAGCGACGGCAGGCACACCGAGGCCGATCAGCAGGGTGGGACCGAGCAACGCCAGGTATCCCCTGCTCGGATCGAGAAGGCTCGCCAGCGTCCCCGCGCCGACCGCGATGGTCGCGAACGCGGCGGTCATGACGCCGCGAGGCCCGAACCTGTCGACCAATCGCGAAAGATTCGGCGCGAACGCGACTATCAGCACAGACATCGGCAACAGCACCAGGCCCGCCTCGGTCGCGCTGTAGCCCATATGTTGTTGGGGATAAACGCTGACCAGCAGAAACAGCGGCGTCAGGGCGAGCTGGGCGGTGGCCGCGAGTCCGAGGGCGGTCAGCAGAGACCTGTTCGATCGGACCGTCCGTGCGATGATCGGCTCAGTGGCTCGGGCCTCGGCCCGGACGAAAACCGCGGCGGCCAGCACGGCGAGGCCGCCGGCGCCCCAGATGTGGGCGCAGCGCCACGGATAGATCGCCATGCCGGTGATGGCGTAGGCGGTGGCGGCGAGGGCGATGGTCACTGCGATCGCCCCAGGCAAGGCGCGTTCACCGACACGGACGGCGCGTACCGGATCAGCGGGTACGACGCGCCGGGCCGCCGCGGCGAGGGCGAGGGCGCCGACGACGTGGAGCGCGAACAGCGATCGCCAGCCGAACCAGTCGGTGAACGTACCGCTGAGCAGCGTGCCCGCGACACCGCCTGCCCCAGCCATGGTGGCGAACAGGGCCAGTGCTCGTCCCCGTTCGGCACCGGCGAACAGGTGGAACAGCAATGACATCGCCGCGGCGCCCGCGAGTGCACCGCCGACACCCTGCACGACACGGGATGTGAGCACGGTGGCCGGGTCGGCAGCGACGACGCCGAGGAAGCCACCGGCAGCCAGCACGATCAGTCCGCAGGTCATCGTGCGTCGAGATCCATGACGATCGGCGAGGTAGCCGGCCGCCAGGAGCAGCCCGGCGAAGGGAATGACGAACGCGTTGATGATCCAGCTCTGCGCGGCGGAACTGATGCCGACGTCGGCGGCGATGTGGGGTGCGGCGACATTGAGGACGGCGATGTCGATGATGAGCAGGAACTGCGTCAGCGCCAGTGTCCACCGGACCGGGCCGGCGGCGAAGTTGCGAGTCCCGGTGTCTGCGGTCATAATTCGCGGCAATCCCCGCTAGAGCGACGCGGTTGTCGGATCGGGCGCGGTCAGGCATTGCGCAGCCCAATCGGCAACGGGCGTCGCGGCCGGTAACCAGGCGGGACGCTTGGCCGGATCCGGCGACATGGCCGAGCTGCCGGGATGCGCGGCGAGCCAGTGATAGATCGAGGCCACCCCGGCGGCAGGTCCTGCGCCGATCGCGTAGCCGAGACCGTGTTCGAAGACGGCGGGATCCAGAGCAGCGAAACCCACCGGCACACCGAGTGCGGCGGCAATCGTGTCGGCGAGCTGCGGGCCGGTCACCGCGGGTGGTCCCGGATGCACGATTTCCCCCGGCCGTCCGTGCGTGCACGCACCAGCAACGACTCGGCCGAGGTCGGCCAGCGAGATCCAGGACACCGGAACCTGTGCGGGCAGCGGATAGCGCAGTATCAGCCCGCCGGTAGTGGTGTCGGCGCTCAGGACGCCGGGCGCGAGCAGATTCTCCAGATAGACGGCCGGTTCGATCGCGGTGACGGGAACCGGACCGCAGGTGAGGATCTGCCATGCTGCGCGCCGCGTCTCGAACCCGGCCGCACCGGTCGGTTCATCAGGGATACGGGTATTGGTGTTGTACACGACCCGGCGCACCCCGGCCCCGGCCGCGGCCGCGGCAACGTTCACCGCGAACTCGGCGGCCGCGGGGGTGTAGTCCAACGGGGCGGTATAGACAACGACATCGGCGCCTTCGAGGGCGGCGGCGAGGGCGGACGGGTCGTCGAGTGCCGCGGTGGCGCGGGTGAGCGCGCGCACCGAAGTTCCGGCGGCAGTGAGTGCCTCGGCGACGGCTGCGCTCTGGGCGCCGCGAGCGGTGAGCACCGCGACCTCGAGTTCGGTGGAAGACATGACCGTCAGCCTGCCTGCGAAACAAGACCCGGACAACAAAGGAATTCACCGAAATACTATGCTTTTATGGCATGGATGACGATGTCCTCGGATCAGTGCTCGCGCCGCTGCGTTTACACGGGTCCTATCACTCGGACTGGCGCCTGCACCCGGGTTGGGCGGTGCGAGGTCGCCCGGAACCACGCGCATTGCTGCACTACATGTTCAGTGGCAGCGCGGTCGTCACCTTCGCGGACGGCTCACGCCACACCCTCACATCCGGTGACCTGGCGATGTTTCCGCGTGGCGCCGCACATGTCGTCGCCGGCGAGCAGCGCGCCACCGCGCAAGACATCAGCGACTTGCTGCCCGAACGATCACCCGGTGCGTCCGCGGTCCTCACCCTCGGCGACGCGACGGCGGAACCGATCGGCCGAATGCTGTGCGCGGGACTGGATTACGACCCCACCGCAGCGCAACTGCTGTACCAGCTCCTGCCGGATGTCCTGATCGTGCGAGCACATCAGCTGGCGGATCAGCGGATGCTCGCGCACCTGCTCGCGGGAATCCTCGACGAATCCGATACACCGGGGGCCGGGGCCGAGACAGTGCAACTGCGCGCTTTCGAACTGGCCTATGTGCTCGGGCTGCGGCTCGCGCTCGCCACCACCGACACGGTGCTCGGACGAGCGATCCGCAATCCCCGGCTGGCCCCCACCCTGGTCGCGATCAACACGCGCTTCGCGCAGCCATGGACCGTGCCGACGCTCGCGGAGCTCAGCGGCATGTCCGAGTCGACGTTCACCCGCGAGTTCACCGCCACGGTCGGCACTCGGCCTGCCACCTACCTGCGCGCCCGCCGACTGCTGGAAACCAAACGCCTGCTGGCGGATACGGCGCTGCCGCTCGAGCAGATATCGACGGCTGTCGGCTACGGCAGCACTATCGGTCTGCATCAAGCGTTCGTGCGCGAATGCCGGGTGACGCCGGGCGAGTTCAGGGCGCAGCGGCGATCTGCTCCGTGACGCCCCACGATCGCCGTCGCCGCGCTAGCCCGAGTTGCGCAGGGCGGTGGCCAGACCGTTCATCGTGAGCAGGATGCCCCGCTTCACCAGTTCGGAATCGTCACCGGCGCGCAGCCGGGCCAGCAGGTCCACCTGGAGCTGATTGAGTGGCTCCAGGTAGGGGAAGCGGTTGTGGATCGACTCGGCCAGTGACGGGTTGTCACTGAGGAGTTCGGTGTGGCCGGTGACCGCGAGGTACATCCGGATGGTGCGGGCGTGTTCGTCGGCGATCATGGCGAAGATGCCGGCGCGCAAGGTTTCGTCGGTGACGAGCTCGGCGTAGCGGGCCGCGATGTCGAGGTCGCTCTTGGCCATCACCTGAGCCAGGTTCGACAGCACGGTGTTGAAGAACGGCCAACGTCGATAGAGGTCGGTCAGCCGCGCGAGACGGGCCGGATCGTCGCCGACCCAATCGTGGAGCGCGGTGCCGGTGCCGTACCAACCGGGCAGCATGACTCGGGCTTGGCTCCAGGCCATCACCCAGGGGATCGCGCGTAGGTCCGAGACCGAGTTGGTGGGCTTGCGCGAGGCGGGGCGGCTGCCGATGTTGAGGTCGCCGACCTCGGCGACCGGCGTGGATTCACGGAAGTACTCGACGAAACCGGGGGTCTCGTGCACCAGGTGCGCGTAGGCGGCCCGCGCGCGGGCGGCGAGGTCGTCGAGCAGTTCGTAGGCCGGTTCGGCGTCGTCGCCGAGGCCCTCCACGTCCAGCAGCGTCGATTCGAGCGTGCCCGCGATCAGCGATTCCAGGTTGCGGTGCGCCGCACCGGATTCGGAATACTTCGCGGCGATCACCTCACCCTGTTCGGTCAGCCGCAACGAGCCGCGCACCGCGCCCGCGGGCTGGGCCAGGATGGCGTCGTAGCTGCGGCCGCCACCGCGGCCGACCGTGCCGCCGCGACCGTGGAACAGCCGCAACCGGATTCCCGCTTTCCCCGCGACCTCCACCAGGTCGAGTTCGGCGCGGTAGAGCGCCCAGTTCGCGGCCAGATATCCGCCGTCCTTGTTGGAATCGGAGTAGCCGAGCATCACTTCTTGGCGCATGCCCGCCGCCTCGACCAGCTCGCGATATACCGGAACCTCCAGTACCGCGGCCAGCGTCGACGCACCGGCACTGAGGTCCTCGATGGTTTCGAACAGCGGGACGATACCGACCGGACAGCTCGGCGCGGCGTCGGCGCTGCCCGGGTCGAGGATCCCCGCTTCCTTCAGCAGCAAGGCCGCTTCGAGCATATCGCTGACCGAGGTACACATGCTGATGATGTAGTTCGGGATGGCGGCGGCGCCGAAGGTGTCGATGACCTCCTTGGCGGCGCGCAACACACCGAGTTCCTTGGTGGCGAGCTCGCTCAGCTGCGCGGTGGGGCCGAGCAGTGGCCGGCGCGTACGCAATTCGGCGGCGAGCAACTCCACCCGCCGAGCTTCCGACAGGCTCGGGTAGTCGGGATCAACGCCCGCCCACGCCAGCAGTTCGGTCACGACCTGTTCGTGCACTTCGGAGTTCTGGCGCAGGTCAAGGCCCTGCAGATGGAAGCCGAAGGTTTCGATGGCGTGACGCAGGGCGGCGAGCCGGTCGTCGGCGAGCAGCCCGTCGCCGCTGGCGCGCATCGATTCGTCGATCGCGTCCAGGTCGTCGAGAACGGATTGGGGCGTCGGATACGGGGCGGCGCCTGCGTCGAGGCCGTGCTCGGGCAGTTCGCCGAGCGCCCGCTCCGCCGTGGCGCTGAGGCGAGCCCGAATCGCGTGCAGCGCACGGCGATACGGTTCATCAGCGAACATGCCGGGGTCGGGATAACCCGCTGCCGCGAGCTTCGCGACCGAGGACGTCACCTGCACCAGACGGCCGGACTGTGACAGCGTCTTCTCGAGCTCCACCAACTCGTCGAGGTAGCGACCGAAGGCGAACGCGGCGGCTTGCTCGGCGGCGGTGTGGACGACTTCCGCGGTGACGAACGGGTTTCCGTCGCGGTCGCCCCCGATCCACGAACCGGGTCGCAGGATCGGGCGCGGCAGCAGATCCTCGGCGGGCCAGCGCTCGCGCAGCGCGGAGCGCACCTGCGCGTTGATCGCGGGGATCACGTCGTAGAGAGTCAGATCGTAGTAGCGCAGGCCCACCGAGATCTCGTCCTGAATCCGCAAGCGCGCCAAGCGGATCAGGGCCGTGCGCCACAGGGTGAGCACCTCACGGCGGATCCGGCGCTCGGATTCGGCCAGACCGGGCTCGCCGGGTTCGAGGCGACGGCGCAGGCGCATGAGTTCGGTGATCTTGGACTGCACGTCGAAGACGGTGCGTCTGCGGGTCTCGGTCGGGTGCGCCGTGATCACCGGGGACACGAGCGCGTCGGTGAGCAGATCGGCCACCGCCGAACCGTCGAGCCCCGCCGCGTCGAGCTTGTCGTAGGTGGCGGCCAGCGAGGAATCCTGCGGTGGCTCGCCCGCCGCCACGTGCACGGCGCGCCGGCGATCACGCTGGATGTCCTCGGCCAGATTGGCCAGCAGGACAAAATAGCTGAACGCCCGGATCAACGGGATCGCGACCTCGGTGGGGGTGCCGTCGAGCATGTCGGCGACCGCGCTGCGCTCGACTTCCTCGCGGCGCACCCGGAAGGCTTCGATGCGGACGCGCTCGATCAGGTCGAACACCTCGCGGCCTTCGTGGTCGCGGATGGTGTCGCCCAGGATGCCGCCGAGGAAGCGGATGTCCGCGCGCAGCGGCCTTGTCGCTTCGGGTTCCCTCTCGATTCGCGATTCGCCCATGGTCAGACACTATTGCGGCCGGCTCTCGGACGCGACCCGGCGTCGCCTCCCGCATGTCGCGGGGCAGAACTAGAGCTGTCTGATCACCCGTGCCGGGTTGCCCGCCGCGAACACCCGATCCGGCAGATCGCGGGTCACCACGGCGCCCGCGCCGACCACCACCTCGTCGCCGATCGTCACGCCGGGGCACACGATCACCCCGCCACCGAACCAGGCGTTGTTCCCGATCCGGATCGGCGCCGCCGATTCCCAGCGCTGCCTGCGCTTTTCGTGATCGGCCATCGGATGCAGCGCGGTGAGCAGCTGACAACGGGGCCCGATCGAACAGTCGTCACCGATGGTGATCGGCGCGCAGTCGAGCAGAATCGCGTCGTAGTTGAGGAAGCTGTTGGCCCCGATCTCGATCAGGTAGCCGTAGTCGCACTGGAACCGCGGCATGATCCAGGACCCCTGCCCCAGCTTGCCGAGGAGCTCGCCCAGCACCGCGGTGCGCCGGTCGGTCTCGTCGGGCCCGGTGCGATTGAACTCGTCGCACAACCGCTGCGCCCGATGCCGCTCGGCCACCAGTTCCGGATCGTTATCCTTGTACAACTCCCCTGCCAGCATCCGCTGCTTGTGTTCGCCCACCCCACCGAGTGTAGGGCGGGCGAACGGTGCAGGCCCGCGACTACTTCGCCGGGTCGACCCCGAAGGTCTCGGCGATGTCGTCGAGCACCGCGTGCGCGCCGGTGAGGCCGACCGAGGTCAGCCAGACCAGGTCGTCGACCGGCGTGATCTTGCCGCGCAACTGGTTCCACAGCGGGTTGGCCTCGGCGGCCGCCTTGCGCTGGGCGGCGGCGTCCTCGCCGTTGCTGGTGAGGAAGACGTAGTCGGCGTCGGCGTCGAGCAGACGCTCCGGGCTGAGGGTGATCGAGAAATCGTTCTTCGGATCCTCGGACTTGTCGGGCTGATTCAGGCCGGTATCGGCGAAGATGTCGCCGATGAAGCTGACCCGCTGCATCAGCCGGTCTTCCTTGGGCATGAAACGCAGCAGCGACACGGTCGGCGCGGTGCCGCCGTTGTTCGCCTTGATCGCCGCGCCGATCTTGGTGGCGCGATCCTGGTATGCCGCGAGCTTTGCCTCGGCGAGATTCTCCTTGTCGACCGCCTTGGCCAGCAGTAGCAGATTCTCCTTCCAGGTGGCGCCGGTGGTCTGGCTGAACACGACCGGCACGGTGCCCGAGCCGAGCTTGATGCCCTTGAACTGCTCGTACTGCTTCTCGTGACGCACCTTCGCCGACACGATCAGATCCGGCCGGGCGCCGGCCAGCTTCTCGATATCGGGAGTTTGCAGGCTGCCGATGTTCACCGCGCGCCCGCCGCAGGTCTGCGCGGCCGCACCGAGGAACGCGGGCAACTTCTCACCCATCGCCTGATACGTCGTGTAGGCGACCAGTTCGGTGTTCAGTACCAGCGCGGCATCGACGAAGGTCTGATCGAGGGCCGCGACGCGCACCGGGCGGGTGTCGATGGTGGCCGGATCGACGACAGTGCCGACATTGGCACCCGCTTTGTCGGTGACCGCCCCCTTGTCTATGGTGCGCGGGTAGGCGCCGCCGTCCAGGTCGGTCTCGGTACTGCACTCGCTGCCGGCCGCGCCGGTGGTGCTCGTCCGGTCCTGGCCGCACGCGGTCAAGCTCAGTACGGCCGCGGCGACAACCGCGGCGGTGGTGAGCCGACGGCTCAGTGGCGTGTTCATCGACGTCTCCCGATTGGTTTCAGTGCTCGTTAGGTTGCTAACCTAGCGAAGCCTTACCTAATTTCCAACTGCGAAGAGGGAAAGTGACCGCATCACCGCCCGGAGTCGTGTTCGCCAACACGCGGTCTCGCCGGTTGCTACTCATCACCGGACTGCTGGCAGCAGTGCTGGCCGCCGTCCTGCTCAGCTTGGCCGTCGGCTCCAAATTCATCCCCCCGCTCGATGTTCTGCAGGCACTCGGCGGCACGACCGACACCGAGACCGGCGCTATCGTCAACGGCCTGCGGCTGCCACGGACCCTGCTCGGTGTACTCGCCGGCGTCGCGCTCGGCATCGCGGGCGCGGTGATCCAGGGGCACACCAGAAACCCGCTGGCCGACCCCGCGCTGCTCGGCATCACCCAGGGCGCGGCGCTCGGCATCGTCGCGGTGGTGATGATCGGCGGGGTCACCAGCCTGTTCGGCTACGTGTGGTTCGGCTTCGCCGGTGCGCTGATCGCGACCATCACCGTTTTCGTCATCGGCGCGACGGGTCGCGGCGGACCCACCCCGGTGACCCTGGCCCTGGCGGGCGCCGCCGTCAGCTATCTGCTGCAGGGCCTCATCTCGGCGGTGGTCCTGTTCGACACCGACGTCACCGACATCTATCGCTTCTGGAAGGCCGGTTCGCTGGTCGGATCCAACCTCGACGTGCTCGGTCAGGCAACACCTTTCGTCATCGTCGGGATCGTGCTCGCGCTGGCCAACACCTCGGCCCTCAACGCGCTCGGCCTCGGCGAGGACACCGCCCGCGCACTCGGCCACCGCGTGTTCCTGGCTCGCGCCGTCGGCATCGGTTCGATCGTGCTGCTGACCGGCGCGGTCGTGGCGATCGCCGGACCGCTGGGCTTCGTCGGGCTTGTCGTTCCCCACCTGGCGCGCGGCATCACCGGTCCCGACTACCGCTGGCTGGTGCCCGTGGCCGGACTGCTCGGCGTGGTCATGGTGCTGGTCGCCGACATCGCGGGACGACTGGTGCTGGACAAGGGCGAACTGCCCGCAGGCATCATGCTCGCCTTCGTCGGTGTCCCGTTCTTCATCGTGCTGGTCCGCCGCCGCAAGCTGGTGAGCATATGAGCACCGTCCGGGCGGTCCGGCTGGGACCGGTGTCATGGCAGCTGCGTCTTCGCACGAGCGCGGTCCTGGTGATCGGATTGGTGATCCTCGGCGCCGCGAGTTGCGTGGCGCTCGCGCTGGGCACCTACACGATGTCCGACGGCGGTCCGGTCACGCCGTGGGATGTGCTCGCGGTGCTCACCGGCGGTGGCGACGAGGGCCTGGCGTATGTGGTGTGGGATCTGCGGCTGCCCCGGATTCTCACCGGCGCGCTGGTCGGCGCGGCGCTGGCGTTGTCGGGCGCGATCACCCAGGGCATCGCCCGCAATCCCCTGTCGAGCCCCGATATCCTCGGCGTCACGGCGGGTTCGAGCGTGGCCGCTGTCGCGGTGATCGCTCTGTCGGGCAGCCGCGGTCAGCTCAGCGGCGCGGCCGCCGAGATCGGGGTGCCCGTCGCGTCGATGCTCGGCGGATTGCTCGCCGCGCTCTGCGTGTTCATGCTGGCCTGGCGTGGCGGCATCGAGGGGTATCGGCTCGTGCTCGTCGGGCTCGGCGCCGGTTCACTGCTGTCCAGCGTGACCTTCTGGCTGCTCAGCGTCGGCGAAGTCGATGTCGCGACACGGGCGGTGACCTGGCTGACCGGCAGCCTCAACGGCAGCAGCTGGATCCAGGTCACCCCCGTCGCGACAGCCCTGGCCGTCCTGGTGCCGATCGTCCTCGCGGGCACTCACCTGCTCGGGGCGCTGCATTTCGGCGACGACACCGCTCGCTCACTCGGCGTGCGGCTCAATGCCGCCCGGCTGACGCTGCTGGTCCTCGCGGTGCTGCTGGCCGGGGTCGCCACCGCGTCGGCGGGCGCGATCATCTTCATCGCACTCGCCGTGCCGCAGGTGGCGCTGCGTCTGACCGGTTCGGCGCAACCACCGCTGCTGACCTCGGCGATGCTCGGCGCGGCGTTCACCGTCACCGCCGACCTCGTCGCCCGCACGCTGCTGCCCGCGGGTGAGCTCCCGGTCGGCGTGATCACCGCCGTGCTCGGCGCGCCCTATCTGATCTATCTGTTGATGCGGCGCAATCGTGCCGGGAAAGCGGGCGTGTGATGACCGTTCGGCTGCAAGCCAACGATCTGACCCTCGGCTACGGGCCGACCACCGTCGTCGACGGTCTGAATCTGGAGATCACCGGCGGCACCGTCACCGCGGTGATCGGACCCAACGGATGCGGTAAATCGACGCTGCTGCGGGCGATGGCCCGGCTGATGCGGCCCGCCGGTGGTCATGTCGTCCTCGACGGCGCCCGGATCGACCGCATGTCGACCAAGGAAGTGGCGCGCGTGCTCGGCATCCTTCCCCAATCCCCGCTCGCGCCCGAAGGCCTCACCGTCGCCGACCTGGTAGCCCGCGGCAGGCACCCGCACCAGCGCTGGTATCGCCAGTGGTCCGCCGACGACGAGGCCGCCATCACCGAAGCCCTGACCTGGACCGACATGGTCGAGTTCGCTGATCGCTCACTCGACGAGCTGTCCGGCGGGCAACGCCAGCGCGCCTGGATCTCGATGGCGCTGGCGCAGAACACCGACCTGCTGCTGCTCGACGAACCCACCACCTTCCTCGACCTCGCCCACCAGATCGAGGTGCTCGACCTGGTCCGTCGCCTCCACGCCGAAGCAGGCCGGACGGTGGTGATGGTGCTGCACGACTTGAATCTCGCCGCGCGCTACGCGGATCGACTGGTCGCGATGCGTGGCGGTCGCGTGGTCGCCGCGGGCCCGCCGGCCGAAGTCCTCACCGAGGAGGTCGTCGCGGAGGTGTTCGGACTGCGCGCGAAGGTGATCGAGGACCCGGTCACCGGAACTCCGCTGGTAGTCCCGATCGGACCGGTGGCCACCGCCACCTCGTAGGGTCATGGGGTGACATCTGGGCGGACTCGACACAACTACACCGGCACCTCGGTCGCCGAACGACAGGTCGAGCGCCGGGCACTGTTCATCGACGCGGGGCTCACCGTTTTCGCGGAGAAGTCCTATGCCAACAGTTCGCTGACCGATGTGTGCGCGGCCGCGGGGTTGTCGCGGCGCCAGTTCTACGAACAGTTCGCCGGCCGCGAGGAATTGCTCGTGGCGGTGTACGACTTCGTCCAGGACAAGGCCGGGCAAGCAGTGGCCGAGGCACTCTCGACCGCGGAATCCGACCTGCGCGCGCTCATCGACGCGGCGGTGCGGGCGTACACGACGGCGATCACCGACGATATCCGGTGCGCCAAAGTCGCTTTCGTCGACATCGTCGGGGTCAGTCCCGAGCTCGAGCAATACCGGGCCCAGGTCAGGGAGCGCTGGGGCGAGGTGGTCACCGCGATCGCGGCCGGTCGAGACGGTGTGCGGATGCCGTCCGGCGGCTGGCGCGTGCCGATGGCGGCGTTCATCGGCGCGGTGAACGGCGCAGTGCACCAGTGGAGTCTGGACGATCCACGCCCGCCCGTCGACGAGCTGGTCGATGTCTTCTCCACCATCCTCCATGCCCTCATCTCGGCCGCTCCGCCCGCCGAGTGATTGCGATCCACGCCACACTCGTGTCATAGTTTCCGCTATTGAGACGAAGGCGTCTCAATTCACGTGAGGACTGTGCGCCCAATGAGATCTCCCTTCGTCCAGCGATGGCTCGCCCTTGCCACCGGCGTGCTCGCGGCCGCCACGGTATTGACCGCCGGGTCGGTGGCCGCCGAAGCGCCGGCCACGCCGCCGCCGGTGATTCCGCTGCCGCCCGAACTGGATCCGGGCTTCTACCTGCCGCCCGCCGACGTCGTGGCGGCCACTGCCCCGGGCGCGATCATCGCGGTGCGCCAGGTCCGCGTCGCCGATTTCGGCCTGCTGCCGATCGATGTCGACGCCTGGCAGGTGTCCTATCGCTCGAACAACAGCCGTGACGAGGCCATCCCCGCGGTCGCCACCCTGATCAAGCCGCGGGGGCAGGCGCAGGCACCACGCAAGCTGCTCTCGGTGCAGCTGGCCGAGGACTCGACCGCGGGCTACTGCGCGCCTTCCTATGCGCTCCAGCATCTTTCGGTGGCGCCGCTGGCCGGTCAGATCGTGGTGCCCGCCGAATTCCTGTTCGCCCAGGCCGCACTGTCGCAGGGCTGGGCCGTCGTCGTCCCGGACCATCAGGGTCCGAACTCGGCCTACGCGGCCGGACCGCTGGCGGGCCGGATCACCCTCGACGGTATTCGCGCCGCGACCAGCTTCGCCCCGCTCGAGGCGGGGCCGAGGGCACCGGTGGGGCTCTACGGTTACTCGGGCGGCTCGATCGCGACCGGCCACGCCGCCGAACTGCACGCCTCCTACGCACCGGAACTGAACATCGTGGGCGCGGCCGAAGGCGGAGTCGGTGCGGATCTCGGTGCGGCACTGCAGATGTCGAACAATCAGCTCACCTCGGGGCTGGTGTTCGCCGCCGTCATCGGACTCACCCGCGAGTACCCCGACTTCGCCGCCTATCTCGATCAGCGGCTCGACCCGCTCGGCAAAGGGCTGCTCGCGGTGAAATCGCCGCTGTGTGTGCAGTATCAGTCGGCGCTGCTGCCGTTCCTCGACCTCACCGGAATGATCGGCTCCGACGGCAACCCCTTGGACGACCCCCCGGTCGCGGCCATGATCGCCGAGACCCGCATGGGCCAGTCCGTGCCCGACATGCCCCTGTTCGTCTGGCACTCGGCATGGGACGAGATCCTGCCCCTGGCCGCCACCGACGCCCTGGTCGACACCTACTGCCGCGATCCGGACACCTCGCTCACCTACACGCGCGACCACGCCAGCGAGCACATCGTCGCGGAACTGGTCGGCGGCCCGGCCGCGCTGCTGTGGCTGCGCGACCGGCTCGACGGCATCCCCGCCCCCACCGGCTGCACCATCTCCGACGCGGGCACCATGGCCGCCACCCCCGGCGCCCTGGACTTCCTCGGCGACTCGCTCGCCGCGAAGTTCGCCTCCCTGTTCGGCATGCCGCTGGGAGGTCACTGAGACCGACGCGGCCGCGACGACAGCGCCGGGGAAACTACTCGCCGCCGAGAATTCCCAGCACCTGCTCGGAGTAGAAGAACGGCGCGAGGCGTTCGCGGATCAGCCCGGCCAGCACGCCGTTGCGCTTGGCCGACTCGATCACGGCCGGGCCGTAGCGCAGGATCTCGGCACTGATGTCGTCGGCGTCGAGACCGAGCTCGGGCAGCATCGCCGAGAGCGTGTGATTGGCGTACCTGGCGTAGAACACCTCGACGCACTCGCGCACGAGCAGGCCGAAGTACTCCTTCTCCCTGGTCGTCACCGCGATCTCGTAGCAGATCTGGACCAGCTCGTTGAGGTCCTTCTGGGTGAGGTATTCCCGCAGGCCCGCGACGGGTTCGTCGGCGTGCAGGTCCCAGAATTCCATCGCCGCCGAATGCACGGGTGCGTCGCGCAGCATGTCGCGGATCGCGTTGTTGGTGCGCTTGAGCGCGAACAGCGCGCCTTTGCCCGCGAGATCACCGACGAAGGTGCTGTCGGCCGCGACCTTCTTGGCCCGGTTGGCCGCGGACTGTCCCAGCGACATCAACGACGAGACGCCCGGAATCTTCTCGGCGCGTTCGCGATTGGCCTGCACGAAATCGCCGATCAGCTTGTCGACGAAACGCGAGGCGACGGTGGCGACGAGCGGGCTCTCGGTGAGCCGGTCCAGGATCCGCTCCTGCGCCTGGTGCATGCCGAAGATCTTCTCCAGCAACGCTTCCACCGGTTCGCGGTCGACGACATCGCCGAGGGTGTATTCGGTGTTGGACGCGATGTGGTCGTAGATCGCGTCGGCGAAGACGCCGACGGTGTCGGCGATCACGGGGCTGCCGCCGATGCGGTCGAACACCGTGGCCACGGTCTGTTCGCCCTGTTCCAGGGAGACCACGTCGCCGAACCGGATCGTCTCACCCACGGCCAGCACCGCGGCCACATCGCGAGCGATCACCTCGGCGAACCGTTCACCGGTCACCTCGGCGAGCAGGAATTCCACCTGCGCATCGAGCAGTCGGTCGGCGATCTGGCGCGCCTGAGTCATGTGCTGTGTCCACCCATCACGGTCGTTGCGGGAAGGGAGGACGCGAGGCTAGCTGTCGCCGGAATCGTTGCCCCGCATCGATTTCCGGATCTGGTCCAGGCGATCACGCGCGGCGTTCTCCCGCGCCTCCCATTGTTCGTCCGCGCTGCGACCCGCGGGAGTCTGCCGGTCTAGCTCGTCCATTCCCTGCGCGGTGCCGAAACGCTGCTCGACCTTATCCCGAACCGAGTCGAATGTCGGTACTCCGGAAGTGGAATACCCGCCGGTGGCGGTGGGTGCGCCGGTCTCCGGCAGCCCGGACGGTACCGGCGGTACCGGTATCGCGCCTGCGACCTGGCCGGATGCGACGGGCGCCACCTCCGCATCGATGACGTTCGTGTCCAGCGTCACAGGTTTACCGGTATCGGCATCAGTGAAGTCGACGTGGGCCAATGCGGCGGCGACCGCGCCGAGTCCGGGACGTCCGGCAACCGCGGCGCGCAGCACCGCAACCAGCTCATCGTCGGGCAGCGCAGCCAGGCGGCCGAGGAGTTCGCTCGTTTCGCTCATCCCGCCAGGCTACGCAGAATGACCGAGTCCGACCGGTGTGCGGGCTGCTATCGGGCAGTCCAGTCGGCGATGATCTTCGCCCACTGCGCGCCGAGCGTGTCGATCACATCGTTGTGGCCCGCGCCGGGCACCACGATGAGCTGTTTCGGATCCCGCGCCGCCTCGTACAGGCGTTCGGCGTGGCGCAGCGGGAGGAGTTCGTCGCGGTCACCGTGCATCATCAGGACCGGGACGCGCAGGTTCGCGATGTGGCGCAGGCTCGGATACGCGTTCGGGATCAGCGGCGCGGGCAGGAACGGATAGACCGAACGGGCCGCCGCCCGCATGCCGCTGAAGGTCGACACAAGGATCATGGCGGCCGGTGGATGCTCGCAGGCCAGCTCGAGCAGGACTCCGCCGCCGAGGGATTTACCCAGGTAGTAGACGCGGCCGGGATCGACCTCCGGTTGCTCGAGCAGGGTCCGGCGGGCTGCCCGCGCGTCGAGGTAGGTGCCGTGTTCGGACGGAGTGCCCGCACTGTGGCCGAAGCCGCGGTAGTCGAAGGCGAGCACGTCGAAACCGGCGTCGACCAGCAGTGCGATGATCGAGACGCGGTCGCCGATGGTGCCCGCGTTGCCGTGTGCGTAGAGAATGTGGCCGCGTGGGCGCGCGGCGCGCACGAACCAGCCGTGCACGTCGATGCCGTCGGCGGTGCGCATGGTGAGATCGCGGTAGTCCAGCCCCAGCGCCGCCGGGGTTTGGACGAGGTGCTTTTCGGGGTGGTAGACCAGCGCGTTGAGCACGCGCGTCGCGGGGTGGCGGATCACTTGCCGCGACCTGCCTGGAAACCGAAATCCCAGTTGTAGAGGCGAGCGATCTCCACCACGCCGCCACCAGGTTGACCGGCGGGCGGGCGGACGAAAGCGCCCTCGCGGCGCACCACGAACGCACCGTCGACGTTCTCCAGCGCGAACAACACCGCGTCGCGGGAGTTGTCGGTACAGCCGTCGAGGGTCATCTCGATCGGCGCGGAGTTCGCGGTCTGCAGGGTGACGGTGGCGTGGACATTGCGGAAGTCGCTGGCGCCGTCGTAGATCGAGGCGAACACGAGGATGCGGCGGATGAACTGGGTGCAGTCGAGATTGACCGACAGATTCTCGCCGGTGACGCTGGCGCCGGTGCGATCGTCCTGGTCGAGATGGATGAACGGCGGTTCGTAGAGGGCACCGAATCGACGGTCCAGGGCGCGCACGGAACCGATGGCGCCGTCGACCAATTCGAAGAAACAGCACAGGTCGAGGTCGATGTTCTTACCGCGAAGTTTGCCGAACAGGCGACCGGTGGCGGCCATCGAGGTCCAGTTGAGGTTCACGCGCATGACGCCGCCGGTGGCGCCGTGCTTGGTCAGCGAGACGCTCGGAGCTTCCTTGGTGAGGGAAAGCTTCGCCAGATTCACCGGAGGTGGCGCGGGCTGAGCGACGTGGGGATTCTGCTGGGGTGCGGGAGTGAACGGCTGCGTCGGCGGGACGTGGGGCTGTTGCTGCGCCGGGGCCGATTGTTGCCCCTGCGGCGGAGTCTGTTGCGGCGGGGCCACTGCGGCAGCGGGCGCATCGTCGACGGAGATGCCGAAATCGGTTGCGAGCCCGGCCAATCCGCTGTCGTATCCCTGGCCGACGGCACGGAACTTCCACGCACCCTGACGGCGATACAGCTCACCGAGTACGAACGCGGTCTCGGTGCTCGCCCCGCTGCTGTCGAAACGCGCGACTTCGGCGCCGGTGGCCGTATCGACCACGCGAATGTAGAGACCGCGGAACTGCCCGAACGTCCCCCCGTCCGCGGACGCGGCGAGCACGATCGTCTCGATCTGTGCCTCGACCCGCCCCAGATCCACCGACAGCGCATCGACAACGGTCTGTCCGCGCTGCTTGCCTTCATAGCGAACCGCCCCCGACGGATGTATCGCCTGGTTGTAGAACACGAAGTCGTCATCAGACCGCACCTTCGCCCCGGCCAGCAACAACGCGGAAGCATCGGCATCGGGCACCCCGGGCCCCGCCTGCCAACCCAATTCGACTCGGACAGCAGCAGCAGGCACCGCGACGTTGGCGCCTTTCATCATCGACACATCGTCCAACCTATCCCGCCTCGCCCCGAGCCCGACCCCTCGCCCTACTCCGCCGCATTTCCGGCAGGCGAGACAACCGCACGACGAAGGCCGCCCGGCGGAACCGGGCGGCCTTCGATGTCCAGGGCGGAACTACCCGCGCAGTTCGGCGCCGACCGCGGTGGTGGCCGAGGCGACGGCGGCGTCGCGGGCGGCGCTGGCCTCGTCTTCGGTGAGGGTGCGGTCGGGGGCACGGAAACGCAGGGCGTAGGTCAGGGATTTG
>JACIXH010000159.1 GCA_014360565.1 Nocardia sp. | reverse complement strand
CGAGCAGAAACGGCAGGGCCGGAATCGTCATGGCACCGCTTTCGGCTGCCTGGCAGGGCTGTCCGGTGACGACCTGCACGGCCGCACAGATCTGAGCTGTGTCGTGTTGGGCGAGGACGAGTTTCGGCGGCGCGTAGCCGATCGTGAGAGCGCCGGTGACCGGGTCGAGGGCGCCGGCGAAGCCGCTCGCGACGGCCGGGGTCATCGCGATGATGTCGGCGAGCGAGCCGACTCCGGCCGCGATCATCCGTGACAGATTCGGCACGGAGTTCACCCCGCGCAAGGCGGGCGAGCCGAACATCATGATCACATCGTTGAGTTGAGGCAGCAGGTCGGCGAGGGTGTCGACGATCTGGATGATCGGCGGGAACGCGATGGTGACGATGTCGTCGAACGTCTGGGGCAGCCCCGTGACGGTGCTCTCCACCTGCGACCAACCGCCGCGGGCGCGGTGCGCGAGTTCGGTGAGTGCGTCGAGAAGCTGTCCGAGGTGGCCGATCGCCGCGTCGGGTGCGGCGAGCGCCCGGCTCAACGCGACGATGATGTCGTTGATCTGGTCTCCGGTCCCGGCGCTCGCGCGATCGAGCGCATCGATCCCGGCGCCGACGGCGGTGCGCTGGGACGGATCGTCGGCGCCGTTGAGCTGGTCGGCCAGGGCCGCGAGCGCGTCGAAGGTCTGCGTCAGGCTCTTCGGGGTGAGCGTCTTGGTGATGCAGTCGCTCGAATTCCAGCCGGGCCCAGCGGGTTCGGCGCCGATGAGCGCCAGCCGCCGGTCCGCGATCAGGGTGTCGCTGACGGTCACCGCCCCGACATCGAGCGGCAGGGTGCGATCGGCGCGCACCGTGAACTCGACACGGGCCGACGCACCGTCGATGCTGATCTCGGTGACGCGCCCGACCTGGATCCCCATCACCGTCACCGCACTGCCCTCGTACAGGCCGATGCTGTCGGGCATGACGGCACAATAGGCGCGCGTCGGCGGATGCGGCGTGCTCAGTCGCAGACCGAGCGCACCGGCCAGGACCAGCGTGAGGACCACCGTGGCCGACATCAGCCCGCGCGATCGGAGAATCTGTTTCCACATCAACAGCCGCCTCCTGGCAAGGGCACGCAGACGGCGGGCAGCTGGATCGTCGCCCCGGACTGGTCGACGCTCACCCCGCCCCCGTCGGGCAGCAGCGGGAGCAGCCGTTGCTGTAGCGCGCGGACGGAATCCAGCAGGGCGCCCAGGCGCCCACCCAGTTCTTCGAGCGCCGGAATCGCATCGGCGAGCGGCTGTACCCGCTGTTTGATCGAGGCGTCCCACGCCCGCCCGAGCGGAGTGAGGTTGCCCAGGATCGCCGCCATGTCCCGCAGGGAGTCGGCGACCTGCACCTTATTGGTCTTGATGATCTGCTCGAGCGTGCCGAGGGTGACGAGCAGGTTCACCAGCACGTCGGCGTTGGCGTTGAGCGCGCTGAGGTATTCGTCGGCGATGGACAGGGTGCGGGAGATGTCGGCGTTCTGCTGATCCAGGATCGCGACCACGTCACCGGCGGCGCGCACGGCCGAGCGCACCGTCTCCGGGCTGTTGTCGATCGCGGTGGACAGCGCGGCGAGGTCCTGCCGGAAAACACTGCCGTCGATCTCGCGCAGCGGCTCTATCGCGTCCTGGAACGCCTTGGTCAGGTTGTAGGGCACGATGACGCGCTCCGCGGGAATCACCGCCGCGCCGAGCCGTCTGGTACCGGCGGGAAGAACTGCCACGTAGTAGCCGCCGACGAAGGTCAGCATCCGAACGTCGAGGGTGGTCTGGTCGCCGAGAAACGCCTCGTCGGCGACAGTGAATTCCATTCTGACCCGGTCGGGCAGCAGGGTCAGCGCAGTCACCTTCCCGACGGGTATTCCCGCGAGCCGCACATCGTCGCCGACGCGGACCGAACCCGCCTGGGTCATCTCGGCGGAATACGTTGTCTGCGCTTCGGTTCCGGTGACATACACCGCACCGATGGCGACCAGGAGCACAATCGCCGCGCAGATGCCGGCGATCCCCCAGCGCACCTCGCCTGCCCGCGGATCAGCGATCTCGCGCTTGCGCCTTATCGGTGACACAGCACGACCCCCTGTCCTGCGATGAGGATCTGCAGCGGTGCGGGCGCGGTGGCGCCGCCGTTCGGGCAGGCGAGATCGGGCCCGGTCGGCGGAATCGCCTGTGTCATCGCCTGAATGAGGCCGGGTAGGTTCTCGAACGCGGCCACCGCGTCGTACGGGTCGGGAAATGCCCTGCGCAGCGCGGTGTCGAGGTCGCCGTCGCGTTCGCCGGTGACCCCGAACACGTCGAGCATGCTCCGCAATGGTTTCAGCACACCGGGAATCCCGTTCGCGAAGTCGACGAGGCCGGGCAGTTTGTCGGTGATGGTGATGAACAAGTTGGTCAGGTTGGTCAGCAGCTTCATCGCGTTGCCCGACTTCCCGCCGAGATGATCGGCGACCTGGGCGAGGTTGCTCGCCAGCGTCGAGAGCACCGCCTGGCGGTCGGAGGCGTAGCGGCTCAGCGTGTCGATGGCGCCCAGCGCCTGACCCAGACCTGTTCCGTCGCCCTGGATCACAGCCAGAATGCTGGTCGCGAACCGGTTGAGATCCTCGGGCGAGAGTTCGGCCAGCACCGGCTGCAAGCCCTTGAACAATCGGGTGATGTCGAAATCGGGCACTGTCTCGTCGGTGCCGAAGACCGATCCCGGATCACGGGGCCCCGCGGGTTGATCGGGCTGCTCGACGTCCAGGTACCGGAAGCCGGTGAGGTTCTGGTACCGGATGGCGATCACGGTGTTGGTGAACAGCGCTCGATCGGTCGTCACGGTGAAACGAACGCGCGCGAGCGCGCCGTCCAGTTCGACCGCACGCACTTTCCCGACCTGCACGCCGTAGAGGCGCACGTCGTCACCACCGCGCAGGCCGTTGGCATCGGTGAACAATGCTGTGTAGGTGTCGGTCTCACCGTCGACGGGGCGCTCGATCACCTGGAGTACACCGACAAGGACCAAGCCCATCAGCAGGATCGCCGTGGCTACGCGGACCAGCAGGGAACGTGTCGACATCAGCGACCGCCTCCGAGCATCGAGGCCAGCGGCGCCGCCAAGCCGGGCACCCCGGCCAGCTCGACCTCGGCGCTGAGCACCGGGCCGCCGGGGGTATCGCGAAATGCTGTGTCGAGACGGGCGAGTAGCTCGCTCAGCTGCTGTGCCGAGCGCTCGGGCGTGCTGACCGACGCGGCGAGCCGGTCGAGAACGAGACTGATCATCGGCACGATCTCACCGAAATACTCTCTGGAGGTACCGAGCAGTTGGGTGACCGTCGGCAGCAATTCGTACTGGATCGCTTGGAACATCTGGCCGAACCGTTGCAGTTGATCGGGCACCGCCAAGTACTTGTTCGTGTATTCCGCGTACAACAGCGTCAGCCCGCCGGTCAGCATCGGCGGCAGCCCGGTCAAGGCCGAACCGAATTGCTCGAACAGCACCGACGGCGGAAGTTTGCGGGTCTCGGCGTAGGAGCGCGCGGTCGTCCCGATGGCTTGCAGCAACGGTGTGAAGGCCGTGAGGTCGCGGGCGACGGTGTTGAGCAGCTCGACGAGTTTCGGGGTCAGCACCTCGTCGGTGAGCTGCCCGGTCGAGTTCAGCAAGGCGGAGAGCGTGGCGTCGTGCACCCGATCGGCTGCCCGATCGGTCAGATCGACGGTCGACCCGTCGGCCAACGCGGCGCCGCCCGCCATCGAGTGCAGTTCGATGGCGCTGATG
Organism: Nocardia sp.; assembly: GCA_014360565.1. Lineage (GTDB taxonomy): Bacteria > Actinomycetota > Actinomycetes > Mycobacteriales > Mycobacteriaceae > Nocardia. The sequence goes on along the minus strand of JACIXH010000159.1, from coordinate 10,905 downwards.
CCGAACAGGTTGCCGGGCGCGTAGTCGATGGTCAGCGCGTTCGTCAGCCCGAACAGCTGAGAACCGCTCAGCGTCAACTCGATTCGCTGCCTGCTGCGCCCCGCGAAGTCGATCGCGCTGACCGAACCGACCCGCACACCGTCGAGGCGCACATCGGTGCCCTCCCCCACCCCCTCACCCACCTCGGCGACCAGCAACGCGACCTGGATCTGGTCGGCGGGCACGCTGTCGGGCACGATGCGCCAGATCAGCACGGCGAGCAGGGCGAGCACGACAGCGAGCACGCCGAGCACGCGAGCGCGCAGCGGTCCGACTTCGGTTCCCGGCAGGGCATAGGCAGGCATGGCATCACCCGGTGAACGTGACGGGGGACTGGAAGCCCCACAGCAGAATGGTGGCGACCATGTCGAGCGCGATGATCGCCACCAGGCTCGCGCGAATGGCGCGCCCGGAACCGATGCCGACGCCCTCGGGACCGCCCGTGGCGAAATAGCCTTGATAGCAATGGATCAGCACGACGGCGATGGCGAACACCATCACCTTCACGGTCGCGGCGAAGACATCCCAGCCGACCACGAACTGATCGAAGTAGTGGTTGTACGTTCCGGTCGGGGTGCCGTGGACAGTGGTCACGATCAGGGCGCACGAGGCGTAGCTGAGGATCAGCGCGACCACGAAAGCCGGTGCGACGGCGAAGATTCCGGCTATCACCCGCGTCGTCACGACGAACGGCACCGAACGGATCCCGAGTGATTCGAGTGCGTCGATCTCTTCTGAGATCCGCATGGAACCGATCTCGGCGGTCATCCGGCACCCGGCCTGCGCCGCGAACCCGATTCCGGCCGCGATCGGCGCGAGTTCACGAGTGACGCCGAAGGCGGAGATGAGACCGCTGAGCTGACCGAGCGACAACAGGTTGAGCGCACTGAATGCCTCGATCCCGATGGACGCGCCCATGGCCGCGCCGAGCAACAGCATCAGCGGCACCACACCGCCACCGATGATCACCGAGCCACGACCCCAGGTCATGTCCGTCACCATCGCTATCGTCTGGCGCCGGTAGTGCACGAGCGCATAGGGCACCGACGAGAGCACCTGCCAGCCGAAGCCGATCACGAAGCCGATCGACTCGATCGGCCCGAGCACACTGATGCGGCGGCGCCGGAGCCGACCCACCCACCGCAGCCCGGCGGGATAGTAGGGAGCGGCGCTCATCAGGCCATCCTCACCGGGATGAACATGGTGACCACCTGGGTGATCACGGTGTTCAGGACGACGGCCGCGGCGATCGACATCACCACGGCCGCATTGACTCCGTCGGCGACACCGCGCGGTCCGCCTTTGGCCTCCAACCCGCGCTGGCAGGCGATCACGACCACCAGAAAGCCGAACATCAGCGCTTTGACGAGCGAGACCCACACATCGGTCGAGGTGGTGAAGGAACCGAAAGACTGCCAGTAGCTGCCCGGGGTGACATCCAACGCCGAGACCGCCACCACGAACCCAGAGCTGATGCCGACGAAGATGATCAAGATATTGAGCAGCGGCGCGACCAGCATCATGGCCGCGATGCGCGGCACCACCAGTCGTTGCACCGGGTCGATACCCATCACGCGCAGCGCGTCGACCTCTTCTCGAATGGTCCTGGCCCCCAGGTCGGCGGCGATCGCGGCGGCGCCCGCACCGCCGAGCAGCATCGCGGTGGCCATCGGCGCGCCCTGTTTGATCACCCCGAGCCCGCCCGCCGCGCCGATCATCGAATCGGCGCCGAGTTCGGAGACGATATTGCCGACTTGCGCGGAAACGATGACACCGAACGGAATGGCCATCAAAATGCTCGGCATCGCGGTGACCCTGATCAGAAACCAGGCCTGCGCGAGAGTTTCGCGCACTTGGAATCGTCCGCGAATGGCGTCGTTGGCGCCGACGTAGACGGCCACGGTGCCCATACGCAATGCCCGGCCCAGAGTCGCCACGCTCGACAGGACGGTATCGGAGAAGTTCTGCCGAATTATCCGGCCGGCACTCGCGCCGTCCACACCACCCTGAGCCGGTGCAACTTCGCCGTCTACCCCTGACATGGCGGTGACCGTACCATATGATTTGGAACACATTCCAGACACTGGTCCAGATATTCGAACAACCGCCTGATCGGTCGACTTCGCCCGGTCGAAGCCTCCTAGGCCACCGAAAGCGTTGTGCTGAACTAGTGTCAGTGGTACCGTCCAGACACATGTCCAGCTACCTGTCTCCCCCCGGGTTTCCGGCCCCTCCCTCCGGCGGAGACGACCCTTCGAAACCGGGGTGTGCACGATGACCAGCGCCGCTGTGGAGCCCGTGACTTTCGACCCGTACGACTACGGATTTCACGATGATCCGTATCCGACTTACCACCGTTTGCGCACCGAGGCGCCGCTTTATCACAATCCCGATCTGGATTTCTGGGCGCTTTCCCGGCATTCCGATGTGATCGCGGCTTTTCGGGACAGCAACAGACTCTCCAGCGCCAATGGCGTCTCCCTCGATCCGGCGGCCTGGGGTCCGAACGCACATCGGGTGATGTCGTTTCTGGCAATGGACGATCCGCGGCATATGCGGATGCGCAGGCTCGTTTTCCGGGGATTCACGCCGAAACGCGTCGCCGAGATGGAAGTCCGCATCCGGGAGATCACCCTGGAGCACCTCGAGCCCGCCCTCGCGCGCGGCAACTTCGACTGGATCGACGACGTCGCGGGCAAGCTGCCGATGGATGTCATCTCCGAACTGATGGGTGTGCCCGAACCCGATCGGGCCGAGATCCGCCGACTGGCCGATCTGGTGGTGCATCGCGAAGAGGGCGTACTCGATGTGCCCGCCGACGCCATCGACGCCTCGATCCGGCTGTTCGGCTACTACGCCGACATGGTGGCCCAGCGCCGCGCCGCGCCCGCCGACGACCTCACCTCCGCGCTGCTCGACGCCGAGATCGACGACGACACCCTCACCGACGAGGAGATCATCGGCTTCATGTTCCTGATGGTCGTCGCCGGAAACGAGACCACCACCAAACTTTTGGGCAACGCCCTCTATTGGGCCGCCGCCAATCCCGCGGAGTACGCCAAAGTCGTCGCCGAGCCGGAACTGGTCAGCGATTGGGTGGAGGAGACGCTGCGCTACGACACCTCCAGCCAGATCGTGGCCCGCACCGCGGCGGTCGACCTCGACTACCACGGCGGCACCATCCCGGCGGGCGCGAAAGTGCTGTTGCTGATCGGTTCGGCGAACCGCGACGCGGCAGCCTTCGACGACGGTGACAGCTACGTCATCGACCGCAACGACAGCAGCGCGCTCGCCAGTTTCGGTGCGGGCGTGCACTTCTGCCTCGGCGCGCACCTCGCCCGGCTCGAAGCGACCATCGTGCTCGGCGAATTCGCTTCCCGGGTCACGAGCTACAACGTCGCCGCCGACGGCATCGAGCGGGTGCACTCCACCAACGTCCGCGGCTTCGCCAAACTCCCCATCACAGTAGAGGTCAGCTAGTGCCCCGATTCGAACCCAATCCCGACCGCAGACCGGCGCTGATCGCCGGTGCGTCCTCCGGTATCGGCGCCGCCACAGCCGTCGCGCTCGCCGAACTGGGCCATCCGGTGACGCTGGGCGCGCGCCGGGTCGAGCTGTGCGAGGAGATCGCCGCCAAGATCCGCGCCGACGGCGGCCAGGCGTACGCCCACCGGCTCGACGTCACCGATGCCGACTCCGTCGACGAGTTCGTGACGGCCGCCGAACACACCATGGGCCCGACCGAGATCCTCGTCTCCGGCGCGGGCGACATCGAATTCTCTCTCGTCGGTGAGATGGACCCGGAGCGCTTCCTGTTCCAGGTGCAGGTCCATCTGGTCGGGGCCCAGCGTCTCGTCCACCGGGTACTGCCCGGGATGACGGCGCGCCGGCGTGGCGATCTCGTCGTGATCAGCTCCGACTGCGCCGACAACCCGCGGCCCCGATCGGGTGCCTACAGCGCCGCGAAGAACGGACTGGAGGCGATGGTCGGCCAGTTGCGAATGGAACTGGAGGGCACAGGAATTCGCGCGTCACTGGTTCGCCCGGGTCCGACGCTCACCGGCATGGGTATGGATTCCACTCCCGAGATCGTCGGGCCGGTGCTGACGGACTGGAAGGACTGGGGGCTGGCTCGCCACCCCTACATGCTGCGGCCCCGGCATCTCGCCGACGCGGTCGCGACGGTGGTCTCGGTCCCGCGTGGCGCCCACATGGTGCTGGTCGAGGTGCAGCCCGAAGCGCCGTTGAGGCCGGTGCCGGACGCAGGTGCGTCGTGAGAGTCGAAGTCGACCTGGACCTGTGCCAGGGGCACGGCGTCTGTCAAGACGAGGCGCCCGCGGTCTTCACCGTGCCCAAGCGCGGCCCGGTCCAGATCGTCGACGCCACTCCGAACGCCGCGCAGCGCCAGGCCGTCGAGGCCGCGGTCCGCTACTGCCCCACCCGAGCTCTGTCGATCGCCGACGGTGGCGAATCCGACTCCACTGTGAAAGGCACAGACTGATGGCAAGTTTCGAGCGTTCCGAACTCGACGAGATGATTCGGCGCTGGGTCGTGGAGAACCAGCGATGCGAGGAGAAGGGCGACTGGAAGCCGCTCGCCGAGATGTACACCACCGACGCGACCTACGGCTGGAACTACGGTCCCAAGCAGGAGTTCATGGCTGTCGGTCGCGACGAGATCCGCGACTACGCCCTCGGTCAGGAGATGCTCGGGCTCGAGGGCTGGACCTACCCGTACCAGGAGTTCGTCGTCGACGAGCGCAGCGGCACCGTGATCGGCTTCTGGAAGCAGATCAACGAAGGCAAGCGCGCCGACGGCCGCCACTACTCCCCCGAGGGCATCGGCGGCAGCTGGTTCCGCTACGGCGGCAACTTCGAATGGTCATGGCAGCGTGACTTCTTCGACTTCGGCAATGTCTCGGCGATGTTCCTCGACATGATCACCGACAACGCGCTCTCGCCGGGCATGCACAAGCGCATCGAACGCTCGGTCTCGCGCGACCCGCTGCCCGGCTGGTACCGCATCGGCGAATCGCCGGCGTCGCTGTGGTGACTCCGATGAGCGGGTATACGGAGCTGTCCAGGGACCAATTGGCCGTACTGGTCCCGGAGCTGCTGCTGTGCGGTCATCTCATCGACCGGTCCGGGATGGCGCACACCATCGCCGCTTTCGGCCGGGAAGGGATGACGGCGGTGGCCATCGAGGAGTGGCAGCTGGCCAGTCCGATCTACACCCGCCGGATGCAGCGGGCTCTGCGCTTCACCGGCGACAGCGTGGAGACCATCTTCAAAGGGCTGCAACTCGACATCGGCGCGCCACCGCAGTTCATGGACTTCCGGTTCCGGGTCGACGACCACGATCACGGCGAGTTCTGGCTCGATCACTGCGGTGCGCTGGCCGATGTGGAGCCGATGGGCGAGGAGTTCGTCGTGGCCATGTGTCACGACATCGAGGACCCCACCTTCGACGCGACAGCGCTGGCCACCAATCCGCACGCCCAGGTGCGGCCGGTGCATCGACCACCGCGCAAGCCGGCCAACCGGACCCCGGTGTGCGCGTGGACGGTCGTCATCGATTCCGCGCACATTCCCCCCGCGGTTCCGCGCAATGCCGCGCTGCTGACGAATTCTATTGCCGCGGAACTGGAGCTGGCCGAGATCGACACCAGCGAGGAGGGCAAGGCCGACTACACCGGTCCACTGCTCAGTGATCTGCGGTTCGCCGATTTCTCCCACGCGGCACTGCGGCGAATGGCCGACGAGATCTGTGTGCAACAGCACCTGCTGACCCTCGGGTTCATGGTCGCCATCCGGGAACGCTCCGATGCGGCGACCGCCCTCGGGATCGGGCGCAAGCAGTTCGCCGGGATCGCCGGGCTGACCTCCGAGCGCATCCGCAAGTGCCTCGACCTCGGCCACGATGGGTACGCACTCGCCACGGTCCTGCGCCTGCACCCGGCGCTGAACCCGGTGAACTACACCGGAATCGACATCGCCGTCACCGCATCGGCTGTGCGCCTGCGTTTCCCGCACAGCAGCGGCGCGCAGACCGACGGCGCATGGCCGTCGATGCTGACGCCCGAGGACCTTCGACCACTCGACGCGCTGGCTCGCGGCGTCGACCCGCGGTTCGTCGCCCAGGTGATCGCCACCGACCAGCACGGCTGGACCGTCGAGTTCGAGCTGGCCGAAAAACCGTTCCGCGAAGCGTCCGAGGTCGCGGTCACCCGTTTCAGCACCGGTGCGGGCTTCGCCTTCACCGACCGGGGAAAACCCCTGCCGCTCACCGTCGTGTGAGAGATCGTCGAGAGAGATTGAGATGGCCAACAACTTCGCCGACCTGTTCGAACACTCCGTGGACGCCATGCCCGACCGGATCGCGCTGATTCAGCGCGATCGGCGGGTAACGTTCCAGGAGCTCGATATTCGTGCCAACCGGTTAGCCGACCAGCTGGCGGAGTCGGGCGTCGGCCACGGCACGCACGTCGGATTCCAGATGCACAACAGCATCGAGACCATGGAGACGTTGATCGCCTGCTTCAAGCTGGCCGCCGTCCCGATCAACATCAACTACCGGTACGGGCCCACCGAGTTGGCCTATGTCTACGACAACGCCGACCTCGAAGTGCTGTTCTACCACGCCTGTTACGCCGAGACCGTGCGCGCGGCCCTCGCGCTCGTCCCGACGGTGCGCCGCTCGATCTGCGTCGACGACGATCGCGAGACCGCCGCCGCGGATACAGACGCGATCCGCTACGAACAACTCGTCGCGGCGGGAAAACCGGCCCGCCCGACGGTCACCCGCACCGCCGACGACCTGTTCATGATGTACACCGGCGGCACCACCGGCATGCCCAAGGGCGTCATGTGGCGGCAGGAGGACATGTGGCGTGTCCTCGGTGGCGGTATCGACTTCTACACCGGTGAACCGGTGCGCGACGAATTCCAGCAGTCCGCGACCGGGGCGCAAGGTGTGCCCAGCATCTGGTTCGTGCTCCCGCCGCTGATCCACGCCGCGGCCATGATGCCGACCTTCAACGCCCTGTGGTCGGGCAATACCGTGCTGTTCGAGCCGCGCTTCGATCCGGGCCAGATCTGGCAATCCGTTGCCACCCACCAGCCCCACGTCATGGTCATCACCGGCGACGCCATGGCTCGCCCACTCATCGATGCCTATGAGGCGCAACCGGTGGACGCCGCATCGCTGCTCGTCATCGCCTCGGGCGCTGCGCTGCTGTCGCAGCCGGTGAAGAACGCACTGCTGGAGCAGTTTCCGACGTCGATGGTGTCGGACTCGATCGGGTCGTCCGAAACCGGTTTCGGCGGGATCGGTTTCGCGCAGAAGGACGATGACCCGGCCCGCGGCCCCCGAGTGCAGACCGGGCGCGGCGCGGTGGTCGTCGACGAGGACGGGCGGCCGGTCGCCGCCGGCGAAGAGGGTTGGCTGGCCAAGACCGGCGCGGTCCCACTCGGCTACTACAACGACCCCGAACGCACAGCCCGGCTGTTCAAATCGGTGGACGGCGCCCGCATCGTGGTCACCGACGACCGCGCCCGCGCCGAGACCGACGGCTCGATCACGTTGATCGGCCGCGGCAACATGGTGGTCAACACCGGAGGGGAGAAGGTGTTCCCCGAAGAGGTCGAGGCCGTGGTGAAGTCCCACGACGCGATCTACGACGCCGTCGTCATCGGCGTTCCACACGAACGGTGGGGCCAACAGGTCGCCGCGATCATCTCGATCGCCCCCGATCACACCCTGGACTTCGATGCCCTCCGAACGCATTTGCGCCCACACCTCGCCGGATACAAGATCCCCAAACTCCTCTGGGTAGCCGACACCATCTCCCGCTCCCCCAGCGGCAAACCCGACTACCGCTGGGCCAAGGACTACGTCGCCGACCACGCCCCCGCCCATCGGACCGATTGAGACAGCGCTATGACGGTGGGAGTCGGTAACGGTCTTCCGGTTACCGAACCCACTGCGCCCAGCGAAGTCGACTGCCACGCCGCGGATGTGTGCGATCTGGGGCCGTCGCGCCGGCGACCGGTCAGATGACTTTGGCGTCGATGAGCAGGTTCCAGATCACGCCCTGGTCGACGACTTCGACGCCCAGCTTCTCCGCCTTGACCAGCTTGCTGTCACCGACTCCGGCGCCGGTGATCAGCATGTCGGTGTTGGCCGAGACCGAGGAGGCTGCCGTCGCCCCCGCCTGCTCACACAGGCGCTGAAATGTTGGGCGAGCGACCTTTTCGCCGGAGCGGGGGTCGCTGATCGCGCCGGTGATCACCACGGTTTTGCCCTCGAGGGGTGCGCCTGCCGCGATCACCGGCGGAAGGTCTTCTTCGCGTACGTCGAGGGACACGCCGAGTTCTCGCAGGCGGTCCAGTTCCGGACGCAATCGCGTCAGATGCGCGACCAGAGAGGCAGCCACCTTCGGGCCGATGTCCTCGACCGCGACAAGTCGTTCCTCGCCCGCGTCGGCGACCTCTTCGAGGGAACCGAAGCCCGCGCGGGCCAGCCGTGCGGCGGTGCCGTCGGAGGCCATCGGGATGGCCAGGCCGATCAGGGCGCGGCGCAGCCCGACCTGGCGGCTGGCGTCGATCGAGTCGATCATGCGTGCCGCCGAGACCTCGCCGACGCGGTCGAACTCGAGCAGCCGCTCCTTGGTCAGGGTGTAGAAGTCCGAGGGGCGTTCCAGAATGCCCGCCTCGGCGAGGCGTTCGATCCACACTCCCCCGATGGCATCGATGTCGGCCGCCGCACGCGAAGCCCAGTGGATCAGCCTACGCACCGTTTGCGCGGGGCAGGAAACGTTGGTGCAGAACAGTTCTCGACTCTTGCCCTGTTCGGTGACCGGCTGCCCACACGAGGGACAGGCGGTCGGTGAGACGATGTCGAGCTCCTCGCCCGTGCGTTTGGCCGCATCGAGGACGCCCGCCACGAACGGGATCACGTCACCGGCGCGACGCACCAGCACCGTGTCACCGATCTTGATATCGCGGGCCCGGATCACCTCCTGGTTCGCCAGCGTCGCCTTCGTGACCGTCGTGCCGCCGACGAACACCGGCTCCAACCACGCGACCGGGACGATCTTGCCGGTCTTGCCGACATCCCAGATCACCTCACGCAACAGCGTGGTCTTCTCCTCGGCGGCGAACTTGAACGCCAGCGCACCGCGCGGAGAATTCGACCGGGTCCCGGCCGCCGCGTAGGCATCGCGGTCGGCCAGCCGTAAGACGGCGCCGTCGATGTCGTAGTCCAGATCGTTGCGACCCTGCTCGATCTCGGTGATCGCCGCCTGCGCCTGCGCGGCGTCGGGACACAGCCGCATCTGCGCACCCGCGACCCCGATGGCGCGCAAGCCCTCTCCCAAATCGTGTGCGGCGTCATCGGCCGCGGTGTCCAGATCGAAGCCGAAGAATTGCAGCCGCCGCTCGGACACCGTGGCGGGGTCCTTCGCCCGCAGGGTGCCCGCCGCGGCGTTGCGCGGGTTGATCAGGGGCTTGTCCGGGTGCGCGGAGTTGTAGGCGAGAAACGTCGAGCGCAGCATCACGGCCTCGCCACGCACCTCGACGCGACCGGGAAGGTCGATCCGCTCGGGAACGCCATCTACGAGCGCACGGACCAGCGGAGTCACATCGTCGCCGGTGGTGCCGTCCCCGCGGGTCACCGCACGCGCCAGCCTGCCGTTCTCGAACACGAGCGCCAGCGACAACCCGTCGAGCTTGGGCATCACGACCACCGACTGACCCGGGAACCGATCGAAGAACGCCGCGACCTGCTCCGGCTTGGTCGCCTTTTCCAGCGACAGCATCGGTCGCGAATGCCGAACCGGGGCATGCAGCACCGCAGGCGCCCCGACCTGCTCGAGCGGATTAGGGTCCGGCGCCAGCTCGGGATGCGCGTCGATCAGGCCACGCAGCTCGTCTTCGATCGCATCGAATTCCGCGTCGGCAACCAGCGGCGCCCCCTGGTAGTAGGCGTCACGCAGCTCCACCATCCGGTCGGCGAGTTCTCTGATCCGTTCCCCTGTTTCCACGAACAAGACGCTACCGACACCCACCGACATCTCCGTCTCCGACATTCGCGATCGCGTCAGCACGCCGGCAGACCACCGCGATCAGCAAACCGGTCACCGGCCCCAAGCCTGTTGGCACCACCCCTGCGTTCGAGATCCCAGCAGTGCGGTCGGGGGCGCTGGTCGCGACGAAAGGTGACGTAAGCGGAATGGATTCGTAGGTGACCGCGGCCTGGTGGTCGTCGAGCAGGTTGTTACGAGATTTCGCGGACGGAAATGATGGTTCAGCCCGTCTCGATGACCACTAGGTATGACCAATGGCCAGGTGGGAGGTGTCGGCGAGGCTGAGCAGAGCCCGGTTGCGCCAATAGTCGTCGTGGCGTAGGTGGGTGATCGCGCCTGGCGTCGTGGCAAATGATGCGAATCCGACTGTCTCGACGGGGATCTGCATCCATGTGGTGATTACGAACGTCAGCGCGTATCCGTGGGTGACCACGACGTGGTCATGAACGTCATCTGCAATCAGCTCTCGGATACATGCTCCCACCCGGGTTGCGACTTCACGCCGCGTCTCAGCGCCGGGGATGGGGCCGCGGTGGTCGAGTCGGTTGTGGTCGGGTGCTGGGATTTGCCGCTGTGCGAGCCAATCGTTCGGTCGGCCTTCGGCCTCGCCGAAGCTGATCTCACGAAGCCGGGGGTCAGCGGTGACGGGGGCGGCAAGTGCTTTCGCGAGAATCTTGGCGGATTCGGCGCATCGGGCAAGGTCGGATGTGGTGATACGGATCGGCCGCGGTCTGTCGCGGCGGCGCTTCAATTCCTCGGCAACCAGGTACGCGTCGCGTCGC
>JACIXH010000158.1 GCA_014360565.1 Nocardia sp. | reverse complement strand
GAACGCGCTCCACGCGTGCTTGACGGTGGCAGGACTGAGGGTGTCGGTGGCGTTGCCTTGCCGGGAGCGCTGCGTCACGAGGCCCAAAAGGAAGTCCTCGCACTGCTCGGGGCTGATACTCGCGACGGCCGTCCCGGAGAAGGTCTTGAGCGCGTAGCGCTGCAAGGTCTTCTCGTAGTCATCCAGCGTGCGCTGCTTGAGCCGCCCCTGGCTGACCTTCACCTGCAACGACTTCAACCAGCCCTGCGCGTAGAACCCGAACGGCAAGTCGCCCGCCTTGCGCGCCTCAGCGAGCGCGGAGGTGTGGCCGGTGTGGCGGGCTGCGTTCAGCTCGTCGCGGCGAGCTTCTGCCGCTTCCCGCGTGGGGTAGGTCTCCTGGTGTTCCTTACCAAGGCAAGTGCCCGCCGTTGGACGGGCAAGCCCTCGCCAAGGCAGAAGCGCTCGCGCGCTTGAACTCTGGAGGTAGCGATGGCTAGGCGCGTATACAAACGGGATCGGCTGGGACGGTTCGCGGGCAGCGCGGCAGGCGCAGCAGCTGGTGCGGCTGTCGGGGGTGCACTGGGCAGCAAGCGGGTCCGCGCTCGGTACATCGCGGGCAGCCTCAAGTCGGAATCGCACGTTGGCACCTCAGCGGACGGCAAGTTCACCGGTGCAAAGCTCGGCGCGCGCTACACCGCGCCGGGCGGGCGTGAGGTTGTGGTGAAGGGAATCATCGGCATCTCCACGCCGAAGCATGCCAAGCCCACCCCGCCGCCGAGCGCGAAGGCTGCGGCCAAGTCGGCGACGTCTGGCGCTAAGGCTGCGAGCGGCCAGAGGGCAACCGCCGCCACGCCCCGCACGGGCAAGTCGGTAGCTGCCAGCCCGGCCGGGCGAAAAGTGCGCCGGTAGCGCGGCTACCGCGCCCGGTTGGCGGCCGGTGTCAGGCTGACCAGCTTGCACTGCCAGCACTCGTAGTCGGCCTGGTCCTTGGCGACGTTCTGCCGCGCGTTGCAGCGCGGGCAAGTCACCGCCCGCGTACCTTGTGGCGCTCTCGGCTCACCGCGCCCAACCAGCACGGTCGCCAGTACGCCCAGCGGCCCGAACAGGAAGCCCACGGCGAAGAACCCGCCCACACTGCGGTCCTTGTTGCTGGCGATGTTCATGCTGATCAATCCACAGACCAACCCGATAAAGCCAAAGGTGACCAGCATCCCGAGCGCTTCATTACTCATGACGATTCTCCATTCAGATTTCGAGTCGGGAGAATCCTAGGCGTTCACGCTCTAGACGTTTCCACTCTGGATCAATGCACGCTAGACATATGTGCTTGGTTTGTCATGGCGACCCCTCCGACCAAACCTCCCGCAAACCCGACGCTGAAGGCGTTCGGGGAGCGTGTGCGTGCTCGGCGGCTTGAGTTGGGGTGGAGCCAGGAAGCTGCTGCCCACGAGATCGGCGTGCACTGGACGCACCTCGGACAGGTTGAGCGCGGCCAGCGCAGCGCGCGGGTTGAGAACATCATCAAGTTCGCGGCTGGCCTGAAAACGACGCCCGGCGCGCTGCTGGACGGGTTACCTGCCCCGACTGGCGACGTCTGACCCATCTCGGCACGCTCTGGGGGTGGCACGGGGGTGGGGCGAGAGCCCGCCGAACTGCAAGGAAGTGACGCCGCGACCCATCTACATGGGTCTTGCTGAGTGCCCCCACAGGGACTCGAACCCTGACTGTGCGGATTTTAAGTCCGCTGCCTCTGCCAATTGGGCTATAGGGGCGTCCCGGACAGCGTAGCGAATCGTACGGGTGTACCGGAATCATGTTGGTCTTCAAGGTCGGCCCGGCGTGTCGGGTGAGACCACGCCGGACCGATCATGTCATCGAAGGTGCTGGTCAGTCTTGCTTCGCCGCTCTTTCCCGCTTGCCCAGCAGCGAATGGCGGCGGCCGTAGGCGAAGTAGAGGACGAAGCCGAGGGCCATCCAGACCAGGAAGCGCAGCCAGGTTTCCACCGAGAGGTTCACCATCAGCCACAGGCAGGCGGCGACGGCCAGGATGGGGACGAAGGGGACGAGGGGGACGCGGAAGCCGCGCGGCAGGTCGGGGCGGGTGCGGCGCAGGATGAGGACGCCGACCGAGACCAGCACGAAGGCGAACAGCGTGCCGATGTTCACCATTTCTTCCAGGGTGCCGAAGTCGACGAAACCGGCCAGCACGCAGCAGATCAGGCCGACGATGACGGTCAGCCGCACCGGCGTGCCGCGCTTGCCGGTATGGGCCAGCCAGCGGGGCAGCAGCCCGTCGCGCGACATCGCGAACAGCACGCGGGTCTGCCCGAGGAACAGCACCATCACCACGGTGGTGAGTCCGGCCAGAGCGCCGATGGAGATGACGTTCTTGGCCCAGTCGATGCCGTGGATCGAGAATGCCGTTGCCAGCGTGGCGTTTTCGCCCGCCAGATCGGTGTAGGGCACCATGCCGGTGAGGACCAGCGTCACCGCTACGTAGAGCACCGTGACAATCAGCAGCGAACCGAGGATGCCGCGCGGCACCGCCTTCTGCGGGTTCTTGGTCTCCTCGGCGGCGGTGGCCACGACATCGAAACCGATGAACGCGAAGAACACGATGCTGGCCGCGGCGAGCAGGCCGTACCAGCCGAAGCTGGTGTCGCCGGCACCGGTGACGAACTGGAACAGGGTCTGGTGCAGTCCGCGGGCGCTTTCCTCGGCGGGCTGCGAAGGCGGGATGTAGGGGCTGAGGTTGGAGGCCTTGAAGTAGGTGATGCCAAGGACGAGCACCAGCGCGATGACGGCGAGTTTGATCGCCACCGCGACCGCCGAGACCCGCGAGGACACCTTCGTGCCGACGGCGAGCAGCACGCCGAGCACGGTGAGCAGCAACACCGCGCCCCAGTCGAAGGTGACCGACCCCCACTGCACAGTGGCGGAATCGAATCCGAACACGGTGCCGAGATATTGCGACCAGCCCTTCGCGACCACCGAGGCGGCGAGCGCGAATTCCAGGATCAGATCCCAGCCGATGATCCATGCCACCAGTTCACCGAAGGTGGCATAGGAATAGGTATAGGCACTACCGGCAACGGGCACGGTCGAGGCGAATTCCGCGTAGCAGACAGCGGTGAGACCGCAGGCGATCGCCGCGAAAACGAAGGCCAGCGACACCGACGGGCCCGCCATATTGCCTGCGGTGCGCGCGGTGAGGGTGAAGATGCCCGCGCCGACGACAACGGCCACCCCGAAGATCGTGAGATCCCAGGCCGTCAGATCTTTGCGAAGTTTGGAATCGGGATCGTCGGTATCGAGAATCGACTGCTCGACGGATTTGGTGCGGAACAACCCGCTCCACCGGCTGGGCGAGCGGCCCACCCGCGGAGCGTCTTGCGGTGTCGGCACGTATTTCTCCTTCTGCTGCTGAATCGTAATCGGGAACTACCCGTAAAATCAGGTCAGTGCACGCCCTGCATATGGCGCTTGATCCAGGGTGCGCACGCGACCACCACGAGGCCCGCCACGATGGCGGCGCCACCGCTGAAGCCGAAGTAGGCGGTCTCGCTGTCCGGGCTGTAATAGCGGGCCAGCGTGCCCGCCATCGACGTGCCGATACCGACCGAGAAGAAATACAGTGCCATCATCTGTGACCGGAACGCGGCGGGCGCGAGATGCGTGGTCACCGCGAGACCGATCGGCGAGAGCAACAGTTCCGAGATCGCGAAGCCGCCGAGGATGGCGAAGACCGCGAGCACCGGCACCGTTTTGCCGTCGAAACCGCTGAGCAGCGCGAACAACCAGAACGCGATGCCCATCCCGATCACGCCGAGCGCGAACTTGATCGGTGTGCTCGGCGCGCGATTGCCGAGCTTGGTCCACAGCAGCGCGAACAGCGGCGAGAGCGCGATGATCCACACCGGTTCGACCGACCCGATCCAGCTCGCCGGCGCCTCCCAGCCGAAGATCCGCCAGTCGATGCGCTCGTCGGAGTACACCGCGAGCATGGTGAACATCTGCTGGAACAGCGACCAGAACACCGCGTTGGCGAGGAACAGCGGGATGAAGGCGACGACCCTGGTTCGCTCGAGGCCGCTCACCTTGGGACTGCGCAGCATCACCGCGAAGTAGACGATCGAGGCGATCACGATGACGCCGGTGGTGACGTCGGAGAGGTTCTCGAGGGTGATCAGCTCCGCGGCTACGGCCGCCGCGACCACGACCGCGGCGACAGCCACCCCGAGCAGCACCGGGTTCAGCTCCCGGCGGGTGATCGGATTGGGCACCGTGCGCCCGTGGTCACCGAGATTGCGGCGGAAGAACACGTACTGGGCCAGGCCGAGCGCCATCCCGATCGCCGCGGCGCCGAAGCCGACGTGGAAGCCCCACTCGCGCTGCAACAGGCCGGTGAGCAGCGGGCCGCAGAACGCGCCGATATTGATGCCGAGATAGAACAGCGTGAACCCGCCGTCGACCCGGGCGTCGGTCGGTGCGTAGAGGGTGCCGAGCAACGACGACGCGTTCGCCTTCAACCCGCCACTGCCCAGTGCCACGAGCACGAGACCGACGCCGACACCCGTCATTCCCGGCAGGACCGCCAGCGCGAGATGCCCGGCCACCACCACGACGCCGCCGTAGAAGACGGTCCGTTCCATCCCCAGCACTCGGTCGGCAATCCAGCCGCCGAGCACTGTGGACAGGTAAACGAGGCCGCCGTACGCGCCGACGATGCCGAGCGCGGTGCTCTGGGCGATGCCGAGGCCGCCCTCGGCGGTGGAGTAGTAGAGGTAGTAACCCAGGATGGTGAGCATGCCGTAGAAGGAGAAACGCTCCCACAGCTCGACGCCGAACAGGTTGGTCAAGCCGATGGGATGACCGAACAGGGTGCGTTCGGCCGCCGGGTCGGCGGGGTTCGGCGGGTCGCCGAGCCGTGTTTCTTCCGTGGACATAAGGGAACGATCCCATGTCGAATCGGTGGACAGCAATTTTCCCGCATCGTCGAGGTTCGGCGTGCCGCGCCGACCCGGCGGGGGTGAACACGTCCGGCGGCGGGCGTCGATACGAATTACGCTGGGCCGAGGTGGATTCCCGCGACGGACGAGGAAATCAGACGTGCTGACAGCCGAGGTGACAGTGCCCGTGCGGCCGGACCGGGCATTCGCGACCCTGGCCGACGGCTGGCTGTACGCGAGTTGGGTGGTCGGCGCCTCGCACATCGGCAAGGTCGACCCCGGCTGGCCCGCTGTCGGCAGCCGCATCCACTACCGCTTCGGGTTGTGGCCGGTTCTGATCAGCGACACCACCGAGGTGCGCGCGATCGACCCGCCGAACCGACTCGAGCTCGAAGCGAAGCTGTGGTCGGTCGGTTCGGCGTGGATCACGCTCACCCTCGTCGAGGAAGAACCAGGGCACACCACGATCCGGATGGTCGAGCGCGCTGCCCGCGGCCCCGCGCAGTGGATTCCCGGCGTGGCGCAAGATCTGCTCTTCGCGGCGCGTAATCAGGAATCCCTGGATCGGCTGGCGAATTTGATTCGTGCGCGCTCACAGAATCAATAAGGGGTCGCAAGCCGATCGGTTCGTATTTCTCCTGGAATCAGCTCGGCTGGGGTAGTTCGCAGTTGTCGACCTTCGGATTGGCGCCCACATAATTCAACGGGCCCGCGATCATGGTCACCGCGATGGTGCCCAGAGTCGCGCAGTTCTGGTCGCGTTCGGTGTAATAGCCGCGCTGGCCCGCGGCCAGCACACCGATCAGCAACCACACCAGCACGACGATCGAGATGATCCGAGAGCTGCTGCCTGACATGACTTTTCCTCTACTTCGACGGAGTCTGCGCATGCTCAGTAGTAATGCCGACGGCCGCCGACGGCCCGGCCTGTGCTGCCGATCAATGCCAGCGCGAGGCCGACCACCAGGAGGATGACTCCCACCGTATTGAGGAGGGGGATGCCGAAAACGAGTCCGGCTATGAGAAGAACTGCGCCGAGAAGAATCATCAGAGCTCACCTTGTTCGGTGTCGGGATCATTGAGTACCGGTGGGCACCCACACAGGCCGCATGCCCGGTTTTCCCGATCCGAAACAGGCTGTGCCGCAATGATTGGCCCCGAGCCGCCGCGGTGGCGGCGGCGGCTCAGGGATTGATCAGCGTGCGAAGATCGGCAGCACGGCCGAGCCGGACGAGGGCGGGGGCGCGGCGCTGGAGCCGAGGTCGGCATCGAACGAGCCTGCGCCGCTGCCTACGTCGACCGAGCCCATCGAGCTGCCGGTGGGCGGGCCGATCTGGACCGAGCCGGAGGGCAACAGGTCCCAATCGGCGCCGCCGATCGCGTTGGCGGTGCCCGCGGTGCTGAGCAGGGTTCCCGCGGCGAGCACGGCCAGCAGGCCTGCCCTGGCGGTGGATTGACGGATGGACATGGGTGATACCTCCGAGAGCTTCGCTGTGATAGCCCCCAGACGGTAACTGAAATACTGTGATTTCACACTAGATCGGCGCGGTTCGGCTAAGCCTGCGGCCGCTGGCCCACTTCCATCTGCACGCGGTAGCGGTCGGCGCGGTACCAGCTGTGGGTGTGTTCGATCGGTACCTCGGCGCTGAACGACACTCGGTCGAAATGCAGTACGGGACCGCCCTTCTTGACCCCGAGCAGAGCGGCGACACCGGTCTCGGCGGCCTGGGCGTCGACGGTCTGCACGGCTCGTTCGATCGGCCTGCCGTAGCGGTCCGCGGTGGTTCGGTAGATCGAACCGGTGAGATCGTGCGAGATCAGGCCGGGAACCAGCTCGGGGTTGAACCAGGCGTCGTCGACGCTGATCGGATCCTCGTCGGCCAGCCGCAATCGGCGCACGTGATAGGCGAGTGCGCCCTGGGGAAGACGCAGCGAGCGGGCGGTGGCCTCCGGCGCGATCGCTTCCTCGGCGACAAGTACCAGGGTGGTCGGGTGGTGGCCGAGCACGCGCATCTCCTCGGTGAACGAGGCCAGATGCAGCCTCGATTGCACGGGGCGGTGTGCGACAAAGGTGCCCTTGCCGCGCACCCGCACCAGGTAACCCTCGTTGACCAGTTGGCCGACAGCCTCGCGCACGGTGATCCGGCTGACGCCGTAGTCCTGCATCAGATTGCGCTCGCTGGTCAGCAGATCGCCCGGTTGCAGCTCACGCGTGCACTTCTGCAGCAGAATCGCGCGCAGCTGTTCGTGTTTGGGCACTGCGCTGTCGCGCAGCGGTGCGGGCATCGCCAGTGGCTCCTTTTTCCTGGTAGGCCGACCGGTCCCTACTGGTCCTATCCGGTTGATTCGAGAGTACGCGACCGGCGCCAGGGAGCCCAGGGATCTGGGCCGGGCTCAGCGGATGCCCGGCGTGCGTGGGTCGGTGCCGACGCATCCCAGGATGACGCATCCCGGCGGCGAATCCGCGAACGGGGCCTTCGGAGTTTCGCCGAGGCAGTCCAGGAAGTTGCAGCCGGGGTAGGCGTACGGTCCGATGCCGAGAGTGCCGAAGAGGGCATCGGGCCGGGCGATCATCGGATCGGTCACGCTCACATCGGGACGTTCCCGATACGGACCGGGATCGGGAATCTGCTGGTCACGGAACGCGGAGACCAGCGTGCGCATCACATCGTGGGTGTAGGTGGTCGAGCTGCCGACTGTCGCGACACCGGTCCAGTTCAGCACCATGCCGAGGCTGGGGACGATGAAACTGTCGTTGCGCAGCATCCCCGACATCTTCACCGCGTCGTCGGGCAGCCCGGGGAACTCGAGGCGACACGGTGCGCCGTTGAGCACGAACAGGAAGCCGTAGCAGGGCATGCTCGGCGACGGCGACAGGGCGGCGCGCATGTAGTCCTCGGAGATGACCTGCTGGGCATTCCAGCGGCCCCGATTGCCGACCAGCAGTCCGAGTTTCGCGAAGTTGTCCGGCGGCAGGACCAAATGGGCGTGCCCGTAGGTGTTTCCGGCGCGGTCGCGAGCCCAGTAGTAGTCGCTGCGGGCGATACCCAACGGGTCGAACAACTTTCGCTGGGCAAAGGCCTGGAAGTCCTCGCCGACCGCCTGTCCGACGACATAGACCAGCAGATCGACGGCGCGCTGGCTGTAGCGGAACATCGTGCCCTGCGGGCGCTCGATCGGCATGGCGAGTGCCTGCGCGACGACATTGGGATCCAGTTGTGCCAGTCCGGTCGCCCCCTCGGCGGCAACGGCGACCTCCATGCCCGAGGACTCGGTGAGCAGATTGCGCACGGTGATCTCGCGGTGGGCGGCGTCGCCGAGGCCCGGCGGCAGATAGCGGCCGATCGGCTCGTCGATCCGGAGCAGGCCCTCGTCGACCGCCGCCCCGGCGACGAGCGCGACGACGCTCTTGGTCCCGCTCCACAGATTCCACGCCACCCCACCGGACTCGGCATTGCGCGGGCCGGTCGCGATCAGGCAGTTGTTGCGGTACAGCTGGATGTTGAACCGGGTCACGTCGGTGGCCCGCGCCATCGCGGTAGCGAGCACGGCGGGGTCGAGGGCGGCCTCGGCAGGCGTCGCCGACTGCGGGGTGCGACCGGTGGTGACCGCACACTGCTTCGCGACGACCGGGTCGGCATACGCGGGGGTGCTCAGGCAAGCCCCCGAAACCAGGGTCACGGCGGTAATCGATGCTGCCACAACATGTTTCATCAAGTCGTGCACGTAACCCTCCAGAAGTGTCGGGAGGGGAATCGCGAACGATCACGTTCTCGTTACCGGCGCTCTCAGCTGCCGTAGGGCGTGCACACCTCGATGCCGATGTCCTTGGACGCGTTGAAGGTGTCGATCACACCGTTGAGTTCGTCGGTGGGCGCCCTGCGCTCGAGGGTGTCGGCGAGGGCGTTGGTCTTCTCGACGTAATCGCGCAACGGAACGGACAGATCGGGGATCACATCGCCGGTGATCCGGCGGTCCAGGTCCTTGGCGCTGTTGCGCAAGGTGGTGACCGCCTCGGTCGCCTTGGCGTCGGCATCGGGGGCCTGATCGTTGGAGGCCGCGATGTAGGCGTTGAACGAGGTGACCGAGGTCTTGTTGGCCGAGCGCAGGCCGTCGCACGCGGTGTCGTTGGCCGCCTCGATCTTCGCCGCGCGCGACGACGATGCCGCCGCCGACGAAGCCGCCACCTCGGAGGTGTAGGAGGCGAGCTCGCCCTGGTTCACCTCTGCGGTGCCGGGCACCTGTTTGGAGCAGGCGCCGATGAAGATCACTCCGGTCACGGTGGCCGCCAGCGCGGTCCCGAGTCCCAGCCGTTCCAGTACTCGCATTTCTCTCTCCTGCCTCGAGATTGCAGGCACCGGTTGGGCCGGAGCCGAACATATCGACCGTACTGGCTGGATTCGGGTGACGTCAGGTCACGGTGGCGATTTCGATGACGAAACGAGACGCGGCGCCGGGGTTTCCGCCCGGCGCCGCGTTCGATCAGTTCTGCCCGAGCATGCCGCGCATGGTGGCGATCTCGGCCTCCTGATCAGCGATGATCTTGGTCGCGAGCTGCCGCGATTCCGGATCGACGCCGCTGTCCAGTTCGGTCTGGGCCATACCGACGGCGCCCTCGTGATGGTCGATCATCATCTCGAGCCACTGCTTGTCGAAATCGGCGCCGTTGGCGGCATCCAGACTGCTCATCTGCTCGTCGGTCATCATGCCGGGCATGTCGTGGCCGCCGTGTCCCGCGGTCGCGCTCGGAGCGGGTTTGCCGAAGCCGGTGAGCAGGTCGGTGATCTGCGCCATCTCCGGCGCCTGCGCCTTCTCCACCTGGGCGGCCAGCGCGATGAGCTCCTGGTTCTGGGTATGGCTCGGCACCATCTTCGCCATCTCGACGGCCTGCGCGTGGTGGGGATACATCATCTGCAGGAACGTGACGTCGGCATCGTTGAAGGTGGCGCCGGTGTCGGCGGCGGCGCTGGTCGTGGCGGCGTACTCGGTGGTGGGTGTGGTGGTGGTCGTGCTGTCGTCACCGCAACCCGCCGCGAGCAAAGCGGTGGCGATCGCGGCGACGATGACGGGGGTACGGCTGATGGACATGATGATCCTCCTGGGGATTCGGGTGGGGTGTCGAAACTGGCGAGGCACGAGAAGTGCCACACCTGTCAGATCCGCAGAATTGCCAGTTGGGAAAAGGTGAGGACGGTCCAAAGCGGTGGTCGCGTTCGCCGGCCACGCCATGTGCGGGATACGCGCCGGGCGGTTTCGACGGTGTCGCCCAGGCGGTAGAGCAGAACCAGGGTCGAAAAGGCGACGAGGGCGGCGAGAACGAAGACGCAGGCGTGGATGGCGGTGTGTTCGGCACAGCCCGCCGAGGCGCAGCCGGTGTGCGGATCGGAGGGGGCGGCGACGGCGAGCGCGTGCGTCGCGGCGGAGGGTGCTCCGGCGGGGGAGTCCTGGGTGGCGTGCTCGGACGGCGCTACCGCGAGGATCGCGGCGTGGTCGTCGGTGTCGGCTGCGGACAGATGCGGATCCGGAAGATCGGCCGGGGCGCGCCGGGACCGCATCGTGCGGACCGTGCGCCGCGTGGGCGGTACCGAAGATCGCGGAGTGCATGGCGACGATTCCGGCCAGCAGAATCAGCACAGCGAGCGCCCTGGCGATGCCGGGTGCGCGCACAGGCCGATGCTGGTCCATCACGGAGACCAGTCTAGCGATGGGCCGTCTCGATACCCGGTAGGGGTAAAAACTACCGAGTGGCGATGTCGACGACGAGCCGCGGCGGATCGGTCAGAGTGGTGACGGCGAACGGCGGCTGATCGGCGTCGATACCGATGAACGACTGGGTGACGCCTTCGTAGACCAGCCTCTTGTAGACCCCGGTGATGGCGGGGACGTTCGGATCGGTCACCGGATCCGGCCCGGCGAACGGGGGGACCGGCGAATCGAACGGATACGCGGAGCCGAGGATGCGGACCTCGAGAATCGCGCGACCCGCCACGTCGACGGGCTTGCCGCTGCCGTCCTGCACCGCGCTGTCGGTGTAGGACACCTGCCAACCGGGCGCCCCGGTGCCGCCGAGCGCGTAGACCACGCGGTCGAAGCCGGGCTGACGACCGATTCGGATATCGCTCACCGTCAGCGCCGCGCCCGTGGAGGCCGCGCCGGACTTCGGACCCGCGTCGGTGGGCACTTCGCCGGTGGCTTCGGCGAAGGTGCCCGCGGTGCTCGTCGTCGTGGTGGGCGGCGTCGCGGTGGGGGCGTTGTCGGTGGCGCAGGCGGACAGCGAAACCGCGGCCGCGGCGATCAGAACGAACACGAGGGCGTTTCGCATGTGGCTGATGGTACGCAGACAGGCGGGCGTGATGGGCTAAGGAACAGGGGGCGTGTTCGTCTACGGGAAGTTTGCTGGCGTCTCCGAAATAGGAGCTGTTCCGGTTGATGCGTGCAGGTCGCAGCCGGGATTTTCGGCGAACGCGTACCAGTTCGGTAGTTAGCGCCCACCTGCGGTGATCGGTCGTGGCATCCGTCGCTCGGCAGTCGCGGACGAAGCATTGGGGAACAACGGAATTCGTGAGATCGGCGAACTCGGAGCGATCTGCAAGGACGTCGCAAATCGATGGAACTCCTTATCGGTCAGTGAAATACATCCCACGACCCCCCGTTGTGAGCCACCCCTTGGGCGGATAGCGGGCCCGGATGTGACGGCGGGGCAACGATCTAGCACACTTGCCGGGTGGACAGTGTTGAGGATGTATTCGACCGACTACGCCGGTATCCGGATGTGGAGGCGCCGAACCTCTATGCCGTCGACGCCGCCGACCGATTGATCCTCGACACCGCCGCCGACACCCTCGCGGGCGCGGGTAGCGGTGAGGTTGCGGTGATCGGCGACGCCTACGGCGCGCTCACCCTGGGGGTCGCCGCACAGCACGGACTCGCGGGCATTCGCGTCCATCAGGACCTGATCACCGGCGAAGCGGCGCTGGCGGCCAATGCCAAGACCCTGGGGCTCACCGATCGCTACACGGCCCACGAGCTCGACGCCGACCTGCTCGGCGGCGCCCGTGTGGTCCTGATGCGGCTGCCGCGCATGCTGTCGGGCGTCGGTGAGATCGCCGAGGCCATCGCCCGCCACGCCGCCGACGACGTGGTGGTGTTCGCCGGCGGACGCGACAAATACCTCACCCCGGCCATGAACGAGGTGCTCGCCGAATCCTTCGGGTGCGTGCGTGCGGGCCGGGGCAGGCAGAAGTCGCGCGTGCTCATGGTCAGCGAGCCGCTACCGGTGGGCGAATCCCGCTTTCCCGTTCGCGAGCATGTCATCGAGATCGACGGCGACGTCGTCGCGTTCGGTGCGGCGTTCTCGGGATCGCGCCTCGACATCGGCACCCGCTTCCTGCTCGAACACATGGACCGGATGAAGCCGAGCGCCCGCGATGCCGTCGACCTCGGGTGCGGCACCGGCATTCTGGCGGTCGCCCTGGCGAAATCGCGCCCCCACATCCGGGTGGTCGGCACCGACCAATCCGCCGCCGCGGTCGCTTCGGCCAGGGCCACCGCCGCCGCCAACGGCGTCGCCGATCGGGTGACGGTGGTGCGCGACGACGCCATGTCCTCGGCCGCCGACAACAGCGCCGACCTGGTGCTGTGCAACCCGCCGTTCCACGTCGGGGCGGCCGTGCACACCGGTTCGGCGATCAAGATGTTCGTCGAGACCGGGCGGGTGCTGCGGCCGGGCGGTGAGTTGTGGACGGTCTACAACTCGCACCTGAACTATCGGGGGGTGGTCGAGCGGATGGTCGGGCACACCGATGTGATCGGCCGGAACCAGAAGTTCACGGTGACGCGGTCCGTTCGTGGTCTGCGCGACGTACAACGATAGGGCGACCCGAAAGCGGTAGAGTCCGATTTGTCCGAACGGGCGGGCGGTGCGGTCATGGGCCGGATCGTGGGAACTTTGTCCGATCGTGGCGCGTTGAACAGGGCAGTTGGAGCTGTACAGCGACCCGTATCTCCAAAGAAAGGCGCACGGTGCGTACCTCATCGAATCCGGTGTTCAAGAACCTTCCCCGCCAGGAGGGTGTCGGCGGTTACGCGAACTTCGGTTCGGGCGTAGCCGGCGCGGGCCAGCTCGGTAACCAGCAATACGGCGAATACGGGCAGCAGTACGGCCAGCAATTCCAGCAGGCCCCTGCCACCCGCGCGATGACCATCGACGACGTGGTCACCAAGACGGGCATCACCCTCGCGGTGCTCACCGTCTCGGCGATCGCCTCGTACGCGCTCTCGACGGCGAACCCGTCGCTGGCGCCGCTGTTCGTCATCGGCGGCGGCATCATCGGCCTGGTGCTCGTCCTGATCGCGACCTTCGGTCGCAAGATGGACAACCCGGCCATCGTGCTGTCCTACGCGGCCTTCGAGGGACTCTTCCTCGGTGCGCTGTCGTTGATGTTCACCGGCACCGAGTTCGGCGGTGTGGGCGGTAGCGCCCTGATCGGCCAGGCGGTGCTCGGCACCTTCGGCGTATTCGCGGGCATGCTCGTCGTCTACAAGACCGGCGCCATCCGCGTGACCCCGCGCTTCACCCGCATGCTGATCGGGGCGATGGTCGGCGTGCTGGTGCTGATGGTCGGCAACCTGATCGCGAGCTTCTTCACCGACGGCGGCTTCGGCCTGCGCGACGGCGGCCCGCTGGCGATCGTGTTCAGCCTGGTCTGCATCGCCATCGCCGCGTTCAGCTTCCTGCTCGACTTCGACGCCGCCGACCAGCTGATCCGCGCCCAGGCCCCCGAGAAGGCCGCCTGGGGCGTCGCTCTCGGCCTCACCATCACCCTGGTCTGGCTCTACATCGAGATCCTGCGCCTGCTGAGCTACTTCCAGCGCGACTGACAGCAAACAGAAAAGCGGCCCACCTCATCGAGGTGGGCCGCTTTTTTATCTATCTCAGCTGAGCCGCTCGATGACAAGGGCCATGCCCTGGCCGCCGCCGACGCACATGGTCTCCACGCCGAACTGCTTGTCGTAGGTCTGCAGGTTGTTCAGCAGGGTGGTGGTGATGCGCGCACCGGTCATGCCGAACGGGTGGCCGAGCGCGATCGCGCCGCCGGAGACGTTCAGCTTGTCCTCGTCGATCTTCAGCTCACGCGCCGAGCCGAGCACCTGCACGGCGAAGGCCTCGTTGATCTCGAACAGGTCGATGTCGGCGACCGACTTGCCCGCCAGGGCCAGCGCGCGCTTGACGGCCTCGACCGGGCCGAGGCCCATGATCTCCGGGGACAGGCCCGAGACGCCGGTGGACACGATGCGGGCCAGCGGGGTGAGGCCCAGCTCCTTGGCCTTGGTGTCGCTCATGATGACCAGCGCCGCGGCGCCGTCGTTGAGCGCGCAGCAGTTACCGGCGGTGACGGTGCCGTCGGGACGGAACACCGGCTTGAGCTGGCTCACGGCGTCGTAGGTGACGCCGGCGCGCGGGCCGTCGTCCTTGCTCACGATCGTGCCGTCGGGCAGCGTCACCGGGGTGATCTCGCGCTCGAAGAAGCCCGCCTTGATGGCCGCTTCGGCACGGTTCTGCGAGCGAACGCCCCAGTGGTCCTGGTCTTCGCGCGAGATGCCGGTCAGCGACGCGACGTTCTCGGCGGTCTGGCCCATCGCGATGTAGGCGTCGGGCAGCAGGCCGTCCTGACGCGGGTCGTGCCACACGCCCGCGCCACCTTCGGCGGCCTTGGCGGTGCGGGCAACGGCCTCGTCGAAGAGGGGGTTGAGGGTGTCGGGC
>JACIXH010000157.1 GCA_014360565.1 Nocardia sp. | reverse complement strand
GCCCCTCAGGGCCGCGACTCGAGCGCGCCAGCGCTCCAATAAACACAGCGTCAAACCTGCCTGGGACCACTCAAACCCCGCAGCCCAGCCCCACACCTACTCCCCACCCGCACACCTACAACCCACTCACACACCTACAACCCACCCACACACCTACGCTTCGCCACCCACCCCCACACACCAGCACAAACCCCGACTACCCCCGCCGCATCGGCACATGCAAAATCCCGTCGTCATCGAACTCAGCCCCATCGACAACAAACCCGAACTTCGCATACATCCCCACCAAATGCGACTGCGCATCCAACCACACAGTGCCCGACCCGATTTCACCGAGCGCGGCAACCATCAGCCGAGTAGTACACCCATGCTTACGAGAATCCGCCGCCACACACACCCGCCCGATCCGATAGCCGCGCACCCCATCGACGACCTCCTCGAGCAGCCGCAACGTACCGACGATCTCCCCGCCGTCGTCGAGCCAGAAATGCCGCGTCCCCGCGAGCAGATCACGCCCGTCCAACTCCGGATAAGCGCATTCCTGCTCGACCACGAACACATCGACCCGAAGTCGCAGCAGCCGGTAGAGGGTGGCGGTATCGAGATCCGCCGCCCACGACCGCCTCAGTTCGAGGCTCACACCTGGGCGAGGCTCGAGACCTGCTGCTGCGCAGGCGCGTGGCTGCCGTCCAGCTTCAGCGACTTGCTGGTCCAGTCCCATACTTCCTGGAACAGAGCCTGGTTCTCCGACAGCTTCTGTCCCAGCGAGGGGATCATCTGCTGTAGCTGCGGCGTCCAGCCCGCGTACTGCTGCGGGAAGCAACGCTGCATCACATCGAGCATCGCGGTGACGCAGGTCGACGCGCCCGGCGACGCACCGAGCAGACCCGCGATCGTGCCGTCCTCGGCGGAGATCACGGCGGTGCCGAACTCGAGCACACCACCGGCGCCCTTACGGCGGATGACCTGCACGCGCTGACCGGCGGTGATCAGCTCCCAGTCGCGGCCCTGTGCACGCGGCAGGAACTCCCCGAGCACGCCCACCTTGCCGTCCTGCGACTTGAGCAGCTCTTCGACCAGGTACTTGGTCAGACCCATCTCGGTGAGCCCGACGCCGACGAGCGAGGCGATGTTGTTCGGCTTGATCGACTTGAACAGGTCGGTGTTGGAACCGTCCTTGAGGAACTTGGGGGTCCAGCCCGCGTAGGGGCCGAACAGCAGGCCCTTGCGGCCGTTGATGACGCGGGTGTCGAGGTGGGGCACCGACATCGGCGGCGCGCCGACGGCGGCCTTGCCGTAGACCTTGGCCTCGTGCGCGGCGATCAGCTCCGGGTTGGTGGAGCGCAGGAACTGGCCGCTGATCGGGAACCCGCCGAAGCCCTTGGCCTCGGAGATGCCTGCCTTCTGCAGCAGCGGCAGCGCGCCGCCACCGGCACCGACGAAGACGAACTTCGCGTTGATGGTGCGCGACTTGTAGGTGCGCAGGTTGCGGACGGTGACGTTCCAGGAACCGTCGGCCTGCTTGTCGAGGTTGCGGACCTCGGTGCCGAAGCCGATCTCGCCGCCGGAGTAGCCGATGTAGGCGAGCAGTTGCTTGGTGAGCGCGCCGAAGTCGATGTCGGTGCCGCCGTCGGACCAGTTCAGCGCGATCGGGTCGCTGAAGTCGCGCCCCTTGGCCATCAGCGGCAGGCGCGCGGCGAACTCGTCGGGGGTGTCGATGTATTCCATGCCGCGGAACAGCGGGTGCGGGGCGAGGGCCTCGTAGCGCTTGCGCAGGTAGTCGACGTTGTCGGCGCCGTGCACGAAGCTCACGTGCGGGATGGGGTTGATGAAACCCGAGGGGTCGTCCAGCACGCCGGCGTCGACAGCGGAGGCCCAGAACTGACGCGAGACCTGGAAGCGCTCGTTGATGTCGACGGCCTTGCTCACGTCGACCGAGCCGTCGGCGTTCTGCGGGCTGTAGTTGAGCTCGCACAGCGCCGAGTGACCGGTACCCGCGTTGTTCCACGGGTCGCTGCTCTCCGCGGCGGCGGCGTCGAGCCGCTCGAACACCGAGATCGTCCAGTCCGGCTGCAGCTGCCGCAGCAGCGCGCCCAGCGTGGCACTCATGATGCCTGCGCCGATGAGAACTACATCGGTCTTTTCAGTCTTCGCAGCGTTCGGCACGGGTAGATCGACTTCCTTGTCCTTCTCAGCTACCCACCGGCGGGTGAGTTCGCTTGGCGCGGGCGCTTTGGCGGTGTTGCGGCGACTCGCGGTGAATCGCCGGGAGGTAGGTTACCCGTCGTTCACCTGATGCCAATTGTGCACCTCAGCCGAGCGGAGTTCTGCAACCGACCTCCCGAATGTGACGTAAACCAACCCTGCACGTCGCGGCGACCGCGCGATAGATTGAGCGTGTGACGAAAGAAACCCTCGCCGATCGAACCGACGAGCAGTGGGAACCCGACGTTCTCGGCTCCGCCTATCAGCAACGGACCCTCCCACTCGGTATCGACCCCGACGGTGAGGGCGAGGTGGTGGCCACCCTCGTGCGCTACCGGCCCGATGCCGGCGCACCAGCGGCCGAGCCCACCGTGCTCTACGTGCACGGGTTCACCGACTACTTCTTCCAGGAGCACCTGGCCGAGCACTTCGCGGCACGGGGCCACCGGTTCTATGCGCTCGACTTGCGCAAATGCGGCCGTTCGCGCCGTGCCGGGCAGAGCGCGCACTACGTCAGCGACCTGGCCTACTACGACGCCGAACTGAACGAGGCGCTGCGGATCGCACGCGCGGAGACCGGCAACGATGTGCTGATCGTCGCCCATTCGACCGGTGGACTGATCGTGCCGCTGTGGCTGGACCGGCTCGAAGCCAAGGGCGGCAGCGCGGCGGCGGGCGTCGTCGGCGTCGTCCTCAACAGTCCCTGGTTCGACCTGCAGGGACCGTCGTTCTACCGCACCATCGGCACGCCCGTGATCAATACGGTGGGCAGGTTCCGCGCGTTCGTGCAGCTACCGGGCGGGGTCAGTACCGCGTACGGCGACAGCCTGCACAACAGCCGCGCGGGCGAATGGGATTACAACCTCGACTGGAAACCGCTCAACGGCGAACCCGTGCGGCTGGGCTGGCTGCGGGCGATCCGCCGCGGTCAGGCCCGCTTGCACCAGGGCCTGACCATCGGGGTGCCCGCGCTGATCCTGCGCTCACGGGTCACCAAGTTCGCTCGCGAGCACTCCCCCGCCGTCGACGTGGCCGATGCTGTCCTCGACGTGACCCAGATCCAGCGCTGGGCGGGTTGCCTGGGCGAACGCACCTCGATCGTGCCCATCGACGGCGCCCGCCACGACGTCTTCCTCTCCTCGGAAACTGTGCGCGCCAATGCCTTTCAGGAAACCGACAACTGGCTCGACTGGTTGGCGGCCTACCGCAAGTCCTGATCTGGACAGACGTTCACCAGGGGGTGACGTAGGCATCGCGCGAGTAGCGATCTACGTCACGGCCTGATGATCTCGGTTCGCTGACAGGCTGTGCCGGAATTCGGTCGGCGGCTACCAGAGGCTGGTGCGCAGAACGATTTCGGTGGCGAGTTCGTGGCCTGCTTCGGTGGCGATGTTGTCGACTTCCAAAGGCACCACCCGGAATTCGCCGTAGACGTAGCGGCCGGACGCGTCGGCGGTGGCACGGGGCAGGCTCTTGGTGACCAGCATGGTGACGGGCAGCTCGAGCGGCGGGCAGGACGCGTCCGGGACCTTGCCGTCGGCGTCGGGAACGGCCGGATGCCCGTGATCGGCGACGACCAGGCTCATGAACCGCCCGAACCGCCCGGCACACACCCGCCACGCCAGCTCCGCACCTGAGCCGCGCCCGGCGACGTTGACATAGGGCAGTCCGAGCTCGTCGAGAATCGCGAGCACACCCGCCGGTTCGAGCCCCTCGACGGACTCCACGACCACGGTCTGCAGCTCGGACTCGTGCAACCGGGCGCACACCTGGTCGAACACCTCGGCAGGGTCGTCCGCATCGGGAAGCAGCAGCACATTGTGCCGCGAAGGAGGTCCGTCGACGCGCACCGTCCAGGCCTGGTCACCGACCGTGATCTGCCGAGATTTCATGCCGGGTTACGGTACACGTCCAGCCTGAACAACGCGGCCTGTTCCGGTGCGCCCAGCCGATCCCCGCACCCCCGTGTACAGGCTTTTCACTGCCCGCGACGCGGAAATTGCCGAACCTGTCACAATGGCGACCTCACCGCTGTGAGGAGACCGGCCGCACAGCGGGTGATCCGCGCAAACACGAGTCACTGGACCCCTCGCCCCGATGTGCGCTGACCGCGCGCGACCTCGGTGGCCCACCGGTAGTCGGCTTTGCCGGCAGGGGTTCGCTTGATCTCGACGACGGTACTCATCGCGCGCGGCACTTTGTATCCCGCCAACGACGTTCGGCAGTACTGCTGGACTTCGTCCAACGTCAGAGTCGGCACGTCCGGGTAAGTGGCGATGACCGCGGCCACCTTTTGCCCCATGCGCTCGTCGGGTACCGGGACGACGAGTGCGTCAGCGATCGACGGGTGGCCGTGCAGCACTGCCTCGACCTCTTCGGCGAACACCTTCTCGCCGCCGGTATTGATGCACTGCGAACCACGCCCGAGGAACACGATGGTGCCGTCGGCTTCGACGCGCCCCATGTCACCGAGGATCGACATCCGCGTGCCGTCGACGCGGGTGCGGAAGGTACGGGCGGACTTGTCCTCGTCTTTGTAGTAGCCGAGCGGAACATTGCCGACGCGGGCGATGTACCCGATCTGGTCGCTGCCCGGCGCAATGTCGGCGAGGTCCTCGTCGACGAGCAGCATCGTCGATGACGACGGCATGCGCAGGTTGCCCTGCTCGTCGACAGTGAAGGCGCCGTCGTTGCCGGATTCGGAGGCCCCGAAGTTGTCCCGCAGCAGCAGATCCGGCTTGATCGCCAGCATCCGTTCGCGCACCCCGACCGACCAGATCGCGCCACCGGAGGTGATCGAGAACAGTGAGCTCAGGTCGATCTGCCCCTGACGGCGTTCCATCTCGTCGACCAGCGGTAGGCCCATGCCATCGCCGACGATGAGGATCACTTGGATTCGCTCCCGCTCGATCGCCTCGACGACGCGTTGCGAGTCGAAGTCGCGCATGAGCACCACGCGGGCGCCGAGGGTGAAGAACGTGAACAGCGAATACAGAGCCGCTCCGTGCATGAGCGGCGCGGCGATCAAGAAGGACAGCTCCGGAAACTCCTTCGCGGCGGCGGCGATCTCGGCGAGGTCGGTGCGAGGGTCGGTGCCGTAGGGATTTCCGCCGGAGAGCGGCTTGCGGAAGAAGTCGTCGTGGCGCCACATCACGCCCTTCGGGTATCCGGTGGTGCCACCGGTGTAGAGCACGTACAGCTCGTCTCCCGTACGAGGCGCGAACTCCGCTGGGGCAGAGATTGTTTCGTGCTCGGCGAAGGAACACACGGCGATGGATCGAGCGGCCGCCGCGGACCGCAGCTCGTCGTCGAGCGCACCGATCACGATCACTGTGCGGACCAGGGGGCATACCGCGAGGAGTTCCGCCAGCGTTCGCTGATGCTCCGGCAGTTCGACGATGACGGCGACCGAGTCCGAATTCGTGAAGATGTACTCGAGTTCGGCGGGCGTGTAGCGGTAGTTGACGTTGATCGGCACCGCGCGGATCTTGATCAGGCCGAGAAGGGAATGTACGTGCTCGACGCTGTTCTTGAGGAACAACGCCACATGATCGCCCTCCCCGATGCCCGCCCGCGACAGCATCGCCGCCACCTTGTTCGCCTCGCTGTGGAGCTGGGCGTACGTGACGTTCTCGCCCTCGTAGGTCAGCGCGACACGGTCGGGAACGGCAGCAGCCACCGTTTCGAAGACATCCGCCAGATTGAACTGCACAATCACTCCCCGTAGACCATCAGCATCGACTACACGCTGTCGTGAACACGTTCCATTTCCTGGCCGACGCTGACGAAGTCAAGCCGTGATGAGCTCGTCAAAGGCTCCAGCAATCGGCGCCACTAATGGTAGAACAGGTTACAAAACAGTGGTGCCGTATCGGCATACCCGGCACACACGGCGCCGCGCGGGCGGTGCGGCGCGACGGGGCCGCGCACCACCGCGTCCGCAGCGGCAGGCATCAGGATCACCGGGAGGTTCGGATGACCGGGAGATCGGCCGCGGCGCCGTCGCGGATCAGCCGATCCAGCGCCGCGAGGTCGACGTGTCGCTCGACGAGGTCGGCGAGCAGGTCGAGTTGCGCGGACCTCACGGCCGCCACCGAGGTGTCGGGGGCGACGGTGAAGCCGGTGCGGCCGGCTCGGGCGGCCACTTCGGTGAGCCAGGTGCGGCGGAATTCGTCGGATTCGAGGAGGCCGTGCACGTGGGTACCCCAGACTGCCTCTCGCGCACTACCTTCCGGAGCGCCGTCGATGGTCAGCCATGCGGAATCGGCGGTGCGGGTGACTCTGCCGTGATGGATCTCGTAGCCGTGCACGGGAATCGAGCCGCCGACGCCGGTCACCTGGCGGGCGATCTTCGGGTCCGCGAATTCGATGTCGAGGTCGAGCAAGCCGAGCCCGTCCGCCATATACGGCCAAGGCATCGCCGGATGCGAGAACTCGCTGCCGCTGCGGTCACCGGCCGAGTGGGATGTCGAGGCCGCGTTCATGACAGCGCCGGGGTCACCGTTCGAGTGTGCTGTCACCGCCGCGTTCTCGACACCGAGCCGATCGTCGGCCGGGACGGAGCCCGCGACAAGGTGCTCGACTCCATCGACGATGCGGGTGCCGAGCATTTGATAGCCGCCGCAGATACCGAGGATTGGCCGTCCGGCAGCGGCGCGAGCCCGGAGCGCCTCTGCTATTCCGTTGGCGCGCAACCAGTTCAGATCGGAGATGGTCGCCTTGCTGCCGGGGATGACCACCAGGTCGGCGCCGGTCAGCTGGTGGGGGCTGTCGGCCCAGCGGACCGAGACGCCGGGTTCGCAGGCGAGGGCTTCGATGTCGGTGGAGTTGGAGATTCGGGGGAGGCGGATGGCGGCCACGGTGAGCCAGTCGGTGCCGTGGGGCAGTCCTGGGCGACCGACGGGGGCGCCGGAGATGGTGCCGAGGGAGTCTTCGGCGTCGAGCCAGAGGTCTTCGGCGAACGGGAGGACGCCGAGGGTGGGGCGGCCGGTCAGGGTGGTGAGCTGGTCCAGACCTGGCTGGAGCAGGGACACATCGCCCCGGAACTTGTTGATGACGAAGCCCGAGACGAGCCGCTGGTCGTCGGGTTCCAGTACCGCCACGGTGCCGAACAGGTGCGCGAGGACACCACCCCGGTCGATATCGCCGACCACCAGCACCGGAATGTCGGCGGCCCGCGCCAGGCCCATGTTCGCCAGATCGGTGGCGCGCAGGTTGATCTCGGCGGGCGAGCCCGCCCCCTCACAGAGCACGACATCGAATTCTGCCCGCAGCGAGGCCAATTCGGCGGCGACTACTTCGCGCAGTTCCTGGCGGCGGGTGAAATAGTCACGCGCGCCGACGGTTCCGATTGCCTTGCCGCGAACCACCAACTGCGAACGGCGGTCACTACCGGGCTTCAACAGCACCGGATTGAAACGCACGCTCGGTTCCAGCCCACAAGCCCTGGCCTGCAATGCCTGGGCGCGCCCGATCTCCCCCCCGTCGAGGGTGACCACGGAATTGTTCGACATGTTCTGCGCTTTGAACGGGGCCACCCGCACGCCACGGCGGGCCAGCATCCGGCAGATCCCCGCCACCACAACACTTTTGCCCGCATCCGAGGTGGTCCCGGCGATCAGCAGCGCACCCCGCAACGGCGCGACGCTCACGACGGGCACCGGTCGGTGGAGGCAAGCGCCCTGACGTGGGCGCAACGTGCGGACCGCACGTCGGCGCGCCCACTCACGGCAGAGTCAGAATTTCCGCGCCCGTCTCGGTGACAACCAGGGTGTGCTCGAACTGAGCGGTCCACTTGCGGTCCTTGGTGACCACGGTCCAGCCGTCGTCCCAGATGTCGTAGTCGATGCTGCCGAGGTTGATCATCGGCTCGATCGTGAAGGTCATGCCGGGCTCGATGACCGACTCGATGCCCGGCTGGTCGTAGTGCAGCACCACCAGACCGCTGTGGAAGGTGGGGCCGACGCCGTGGCCGGTGAAGTCGCGCACGACGCCGTAGCCGAAGCGATTGGCGTAGGCCTCGATCACGCGACCGACCACGTTCAGGGCGCGACCCGGTTTCACCGCCTTGATCGCCCGGTTGGTGGCCTCTTCGGTGCGTTCGACCAGCAAGCGCACCTCCTCGTCGACATCGCCGGCGAGGAAGGTCCGGTTGGTGTCGCCGTGCACGCCGTGGATGAAGGCGGTGACGTCGATGTTGACGATGTCACCGTCTTCGACCACCGTCGAGTCGGGGATGCCGTGGCAGATGACCTCGTTGAGCGAGGTGCAGCACGACTTGGGGAAGCCCTTGTACCCCAGCGTGGAGGGGTAGGCGCCGTGGTCGCACATGTACTCGTGGGCGATCCGGTCGAGCTCGTCGGTGGTGACGCCGGGGACCACGGCCTTGCCCGCCTCGTCGAGTGCCAGCGCCGCGATCTTGCCCGCGATCCGCATCTTCTCGATGGTCTCGGCCGTCTGCACCCAGGGTTCGTTGCCCTCGTTCGCGGTTTTCTTCCACACGTATTCGGGACGCTCGATGGAGCGGGGAACTTCCCGGATCGGCGACTGGGTGCCGGGAACTAGTGGCTGACGGGTGCGCACGGACATAAGGGGAGTGTATCTATGACCCTATGCTGCTGCGTCAGATGGAGTACTTGGTCGCCCTGGCGCACGAGCAACATTTCGGTCGAGCGGCCCAGGCGTGTCATGTCACCCAGCCCGCGCTCTCGGCGGGCATCCGCAAGCTGGAGAGTGAGTTGCGGGTGCAGATCGTCGAGCGTGGGCAGCGATTCGCCGGGCTCACCGCCGAGGGCGCCGAGGTGCTGCAGTGGGCGCAGCGAATGATCGCCGAGCGCGAGCAACTGCACTCGACGCTGTCGGGCATGCGCGGCGGGCTGACGGGAGTGTTGCGCCTTGGCGCGATTCCGACCGTGCTCGCGGTGGCCTCGCTGGTGACCACTCCCCTGCGCCTGCGACACCCGATGGTGCGGTTCTGCCTGGAGTCGATGTCGTCGGCGGAGATCGCGACCCGGCTCAACGACTTCGATATCGATGTCGGGATGACCTATGTCGACGGTGATCCGCTGGGCCGGGTGCGGGTGGTTCCGCTGTATCGGGAGCGCTATCTGTTCATCACCCCGAGCGACGGCGAGTTCGGCGCCAGGGAAACGATCAGCTGGGCCGACGCGGCCAAGGCGCCGCTGTGTCTGCTGACGCCGGTGATGCAGAACCGCCGGATCCTGGACGGCCATTTCGCCGAGGTGGACGCCCGGATCGAACCAGTGGTCGAAACGGACACGGTCTCGGCGATCTACGCCCATCTGGAGTCGATGGGACTGTCCAGTGTGGTTCCGCACGCGTGGCTGCACAGCTTCGACATTCCGCGCGGCGCTCGCGTGCTGACGATGCCGCAACCGCGCCGGTCCTTCCACGTGGGCCTGGTGCTGCCAGGGAAGGATTCCCGGTCGATTCTGGCGCGGACGCTGGTCGACACGATCGGCGAGCTGGATATCGCCGGTGAGCTGGACCGGCGCTCGGCGAGCCGGTCGACCGCGGAGTTTTGATAACTGCTGTTTATCAATTCATCGAAATTGGGACTTTGACGTTGATCACAGCGCGGCCGTACTTTCTGGGCGCGGGACGACGAAGCGCGATCAGCGGCGCAGCGTGCCCCGCTGACCGGCAGGTGATCTCGAGCAGGGTTCTACTCGGAACACCGATGGCACGTCGCCGTCGGTGCTTCGCGCGGTCTCGGCGCAGGCGCGGCCGGCCGTGACCCACTCGTACGTCACACCTCTAGGAGGTGCGCAGTGCCTGCGCTGTCTTTTCTGGACCGGGAGCACACCATCGCTCCCCTCGGCTACAGCCGGTGGCTGATCCCACCTGCCGCACTGGCCATTCATCTGTGCATCGGTCAGGTCTATGCCACCAGCGTCTACAAAGACGCGCTGGTCCAGCATTTCGACTCCAGCCTCACCGCCATCGGGTTGATCTTCTCCATCGCGATCGTGATGCTCGGCGTCTCCGCCGCGGTGTTCGGGACCTGGGTGGATCGGGTCGGCCCGCGTAAAACGATGTTCACGTCCGCGTGCTGCTGGTCATCGGGCTTCTTGGTCGCCGCGGCCGGTATCGCGACCGAACAACTGTGGCTGGTCTACCTCGGCTACGGCGTGATCGGCGGCATCGGTCTGGGATTGGGCTACATCTCGCCGGTCTCGACGCTGATCAAATGGTTCCCGGATCGGCCGGGTCTGGCGACGGGCATGGCCATCATGGGCTTCGGCGGCGGCGCCATGGTCGCCGCGCCGCTCTCGCGCGAGCTGCTGGCGCGCTTCGGCGGAGCGCAGGCCGGTGGCGAGGCGGTGATGAAGCTGTTCGTCGCCCTCGGCATCGCCTACTTCATCGTGATGATGCTCGGCGTGTTCACGGTGCGCGTTCCCGCGCCCGGCTGGAAACCCGCGCACTTCGATCCGACGACGGTCGCCGCCAAACCGATGGTGACCACCGCGAACGTCTCGGCCGCCAACGCGATCAAGACGCCGCAGTTCTGGTTGCTGTGGATTGTGTTGCTGTGCAACGTGACCGCGGGCATCGGCATTCTCGAACAGGCCGCGGACATGATCCAGGACTTCTTCCGCGACGCCGACGGAGCGACCACGGTGACCATCGCGGTGGCGGCCGGCTTCGTCGGTCTGCTGTCGGTGGCGAACATGAGCGGTCGGTTCGTCTGGTCGACGACCTCGGACTATCTGGGCCGCAAACCCACCTACACGATGTATCTCGGCGTCGGGATGATCGCCTATCTGGCGCTGGCGACGATCGGTTCGAGCACGACCGCGCTGTTCGTCGTGCTGTGCGTGGTCATCATCTCCTTCTACGGCGGCGGTTTCGCTACCGCGCCCGCGTATCTGCGCGATCTGTTCGGCACCTTCCAGGTCGGCGCGAT
The DNA here is from genome assembly GCA_014360565.1 of Nocardia sp. GTDB lineage: Bacteria > Actinomycetota > Actinomycetes > Mycobacteriales > Mycobacteriaceae > Nocardia. Next base: position 3,622 of record JACIXH010000157.1, on the reverse strand, counting down.
CCACGGACGTCTGCTCACGGCATGGTCGACCGCCGGTGTGCTGGGGCCGCTGATCGTCAACCGGGTACTCGACGCACAGGGCGAGCCGGGCAATCTCGTGGCCCGCGACTACCGGCCCGCACTGTTCATCATGGTGGGTGTGCTCGCCATCGGGTTCGTCGCGAACCTGCTGATACGCCCGGTCGCGGCCCGCTGGCACGAGAAGCAGCCGGTCGCCGACGCGACCGACGGCGCGGCCGAACCCGTCGTCGTTCGAACCTGAAATCCCTTGGCGCGCAGGTAAGGAGCACCAATTCATGACCGCAATCGAAGTACCGAGTCCCGCACCGCACAGTTACCGGACCCAGCTCGTCATCTCCTGGCTGGTCGTCGGACTACCGCTGGGCTACGGGATTTTCAACGCCGTCAAAGCCGCACTCAAACTCTTCGGCGGATAGCGGGACACGACCAGTCACTGTGCTGGTCCGCGAGGTAGCCGACCAGCACAGTGACGATGCGGACCGCTGTTGGCCGATCCTGCACGAAGCCGATCGGCCCGGTCGAGGACGACCGGGCCGATCCGCCGTATCGGTTCGAGACCGACGATGATGCCGACAGCCTGTACGGCGCAGTGTCAGTGCACCGGTTCCAGACGGACGATGATGCCCTTCGAGGTCGGCGTATTGCTGACGTCGGCGACGCTGTCCAGCGGAACCAGCACATTGGTTTCCGGGTAGTAGGCGGCCGCCGAACCACGGCTGGCCGGATACCCGACGGCGACGAATTTCTCCGCCCGCCGCTCGGTGCCGTCGTGCCAGACGCTGACGATGTCGACCACATCACCGTCGGCGAGGCCCAGCTCGGCGAGGTCGTCGGGGTTGACCATCACCACCCGCCGTGCGTTGTGAATGCCTCGGTAGCGGTCGTCGGCCGCGTACGGGATGGTGTTCCACTGGTCGTGGGACCGCAGCGACTGGAGCACCAGATACCCCGGCGGCGCCTCGATCATGTCGAAGTCGTTGCAGGTGAACTCGGCTTTACCGCTGGCGGTGCGGTAGATGCCCTCGTTGACCGGGTTGACCAGCAACATGCCGCCCGGATCGGCGATGCGCTCGTTGAAATTCTCGAAGCCGGGAACGACCCGGGAGATCCGGTCGCGCACGGTGCCGTAGTCGGCGACGAACTCCTCCCAATCGATCGTCGATTCCGGGCCCAGCGTGCTGCGCGCCAGCCGGGAAATGATCGCCACCTCGCTCAGCAGGTCGGGCGATGCGGGGTCGAGCCGCCCTCGGGAGGAGCGGACTTCGCTCATCGAGTCCTCGACCGTGTAGAACTGCTCGCCGGTGGCTTGGATGTCGCGATCGCTGCGGCCCAGGGTCGGCAGAATCAGCGCCGTCTCGCCGCACACCGTATGCGAGCGATTGAGTTTGGTGGAGATCTGCACGGTCAGCGAACACTGCCGAAGAGCGGCCTCGGTGACCGTGCTGTCGGGCGTCGCACGCGCGAAGTTGCCTGCGACACCGACGAAAACCTTGGCCTTGCCGTCGCGCATCGCACGAATGGCGCCGACCGTGTCCAGGCCGTGCTCGGCGGGCGGGGTGAACGAGAATTCCCGGCCGAGCGCGTCCATGAACGACTGCGGCATCCGCTCCCAGATGCCCATCGTGCGGTCGCCCTGCACATTGCTGTGCCCGCGCACCGGGCACACACCGGCGCCGGGACGGCCGAGGTTGCCGCGCAGCAGCAGAAAGTCGACGATCTCGCGGATGGTCGGTACGCCGTGCTTGTGCTGGGTCAAACCCATCGCCCAGCACACGATGATCTTCTTGCTGCCCAAGACCTGCTGGTGAACGGCCTCGATCTCCTCGCGCGCCAGTCCGGTCGCGGTGAGTACGTGGTCCCAGCTCACCGTCCTGGTGTACTCGGCGAAGGCATCGAAACCGGTGGTCTGCGCGGCGATGAACTCGTGGTCGAGCACCGTGCCCGGCGCCGCGTCCTCGGCGTCGAGGAGCAGTTTGTTCAGCATCTGGAACAGTGCGAGGTCGCCGCCGGGGCGGATCTTGAGGAAGATATCGGCGATCTCGGTGCCGCGTCCGATCACCCCGCGCGCCTTCTGCGGGTTCTTGAACCGGATCAGCCCGGCCTCCGGCAGCGGATTCACGGCCACGATCTTGCCGCCGTTGCGTTTGGTCTGCTCCAGCGCCGTCAGCATGCGCGGATGGTTCGTGCCGGGGTTCTGGCCGACCACGAAGATCAGGTCGGCTTCGTAGATGTCATCGAGTGACACCGAGCCTTTGCCGACGCCGATGGTCTGTTGCAGCGCCGAACCGCTCGACTCGTGGCACAGGTTCGAACAGTCGGGCAGGTTGTTGGTGCCGAAAGCGCGGGCGAACAGTTGCAGCAGGAACGCGGCCTCGTTGTTGAGCCGCCCCGAGGTGTAGAACAGGGCCTCGTCGGGGCTGTCCAGGCCGCGCAGCGCACCTGCCATCAGCGCGAAGGCATCGTCCCAGCCGATGGGCTCGTAGTGGTCGGCGCCCGGCCGCTTCACCATCGGCTCGGTGAGCCTGCCCTGCTGGTTGAGCCAGTAGTCCGACATGGTGTCGAGCTCGGCGACGGGATGCTCAGCGAAGAACTGCCTGGTGACCCGGCGGGTGGTCGCCTCGTCGTTGATATGCTTGGCACCGTTTTCGCAGTACTCGTTCATGTGCCGGTGCTTGGGATCTGGCCACGCACACCCGGGACAGTCGAATCCCTTGGTCTGATTGATGTTCAGCAGGGTGAGCGCGGTGCGCGCCGGCGAGTTCTGCGAGAGCGAATACTCGATCGCGTGCGCCACCGCGGGAACGCCGACCGCCCAGGTCTTGGGCGGGGTCACGCTCAGATCATCTTCTGGGTCCTCGATCGAGGTCATGTGTCAGCTTCTTTTCAGTTCTGCGGCACCGTGCGTACGGCGTATCTGACAAAAGGCTTCTCACATTGTCCACCCTTGTCAAAGCGGAAAGCCCGATCATTTGATAAATGTCGGTTATCGGACTTCCCGCCGCGCGCGTGACTCAGTCCTGCGATGACCCGAACACGCTGCTGCCGTAGACGTCCTCGGCGGTGAGCGTGATGAGGTCGGGCTTGCCCAGCGGCCGGTCCAGCGCGACCAACCTGCGTGCCTGCCGCAGCCTGCAGCGTTCGATGGCGTTGCGCACGCTGCGCGCATTCGAGAACCGGGGCTGCCCCCTGCGCAGCGTCAGATACTCGTCGAAGGCCTTGTGGGCGTCGTCGTCGAAGGCGAACCCTTCCGATTCCACCATCAGTCCCGCGATCTGGATCAACTCCGCGTGGTCGTAGTCGGCGAACGTCAGATGGTGCGGCACACGAGAGCTCAGGCCGGGATTGGCGGCGAAGAACGTCGCCATCCGGTCGGGGTAGCCGGCGAAGATCACCACCAGATCACCGCGCTCGTTCTCCATCTCGGTCAGCAGGATCTCGATCACCTCCTGCCCGTAATCGCGCTCGTTCTCCGGACGGAACAGGTAGTAGGCCTCGTCGATGAACAGCACGCCCCCGGCCGCGCGGGCGATCGCCTCCTTGGTCTTGGGTGCGGTGTGGCCGATGAACTGACCGACCAGGTCGTCGCGGGTGACGGTGTGCA
>JACIXH010000156.1 GCA_014360565.1 Nocardia sp. | reverse complement strand
TCGTGAGCGCGATCCCGCGCTACCGCGATCAGGGCAAGTCGTTCCTGGCCTTCGTCTACGGCATCGCCGCCAACAAGGTCTCCGACGCTTTCCGCCGCGGCAAGCACACCGCCTACCCGACGGCCGAGGTGCCCGACACCGCGAGCACGTCGGCGGGCCCGGAGGAATGGACGCTGGCCTTCGAACGCCGCGCCGCCACCCTCGAGCTGATGAAGGTACTTGCCCCGAATCACCGCGAGGTGCTGATGATGCGGATCGTGCTCGGCTGGAGCGCGGCGCAGACCGCGGAGGCCATCGGCACCAGCCCCGGTGTGGTCCGGGTGATGCAGCACCGCGCGCTCAACAAGCTGCGCGCGGAACTGAAAGTGGCGTAAGGACTTACGGCTTCACGCCGTGCGTGGCCAGGGTGAGCCGCAGGTCCTCTTCGGCTTCCACCGAGGTGACGAACAGCAGTTCGTCGTCACCCTCGAACGGATCGTCGGGCTGCGGCACGATCACCCGGCCGCCGCGCAGGATCGTCACCAGCGCGGTATCGCGCGGCATCTTCAATGTCCGCACCGGCTTGCCCGCGAGCTGGGTGTCGGCGGGCAGGGTGATCTCGACCAGGTTGGCCTGTCCCTGCCGCAGCGTCATCAGCCGCACCAGATCACCGACCGACACAGCCTCCTCGACGAGCGAGGCGAGCAGCCGCGGCGTCGACACGGCGACATCGACGCCCCAGGCCTCGTTGAACAGCCATTCGTTGCGCGGATCGTTCACCCGCGCCACCACCCTGCGCACCCCGAACTCGGTCTTGGCGAGCAGCGCGTGCACCAGATTCGTCTTGTCGTCGCCGGTGGCGGCGATCACCACCTCGTAGGTCTCGAGGTCGGCGTTCTCCAGCAGCGACAGCTCGCAGGCGTCGGCGTGCACCCAGACGGCGTCGGGGATGGCGGCCGGGTCGATGTGGTCGAGCTGGCGTTCGAGCAGCATCACCCGGTGCCCGCCGCGCAGCAGTTCTCTGGCGATCGAGCGCCCGACCGCGCCCGCGCCGGCGATGGCGACCTTCATGTTCTCAGTCCTCGCTCAGTGGGGCTTTGGCGGCCAACGCGATCGCCTCGCCGACCATGCCGGACGTCGCCGCGACGTACACGACATCGTCGGCCTGGACGATCGTCTTGGAATCGGGAAGCAGACCCTGGCCGAAGCGCAGGATGAACGCCACTCGCACCGTCAGGTCGCGTTCCAGATCGCGCACCGTGCGTCCGGACCAGTCCTCGTGCAGGGTCAGCTGGGTCACCGCCACCGCGCCCGTCGGTTCGCGCCAGGTGGTGGTCGAGTTGTCGCCGATGAGGGTGCGCAGGAACCGGTCGGTGGTCCACGGCACGGTCGCGATGGTCGGGATGCCGAGCCGTTCGTACACTTCGGCGCGTTTGGCGTCGTAGATGCGAGCCACGACACGTTCCACGCCGAACATCTCCCTGGCCACCCTGGCGGAGATGATGTTGGAATTGTCACCGGAGCTCACCGCGGCGAACGCGTCGGCGCGTTCGATTCCCGCGCGGGTCAGCACATCACGGTCGAACCCGACGCCGATCACCTCCTGCCCGGTGAATCCCTCACCGAGGCGGCGAAACGCGGTGGGATCGCGGTCGATGACCGTGACCTCGTGACCCACCCGGGTCAGCGCCCGCGCCAGTGACGAGCCGACGCGCCCGCACCCCATGATCACTACGTACACCGTGCACCCTCGTTCCTGGCCTACCCGTGGCGTCCGGCAAGGACCGTACCCGCCGGATGTTCCCATCGCCCATTTTCCCCGCGGCGACGCGGGACAAACAATCGCCGGCATCGCCGTGACGCCGACGAACGTGTGCGCGAAGGTGCTGGTGAACTCCTCTATGCTCAGCCCGGTGTCCAAGTTGACGACGGCAGCCAAGCGTGTGCTGCTGGGCAGGCCGTTCCGTAGCGATTCGCTCGGCCACACGTTGTTGCCCAAGCGTATCGCTCTTCCGGTCTTCGCCTCCGATGCGATGTCGTCGGTCGCCTATGCCCCGGAGGAAATCTTCCTGGTGCTGTCGGCGGCGGGCATCTCCGCCTACGTGTACGCGCCGTGGGTCGGTCTGGCCGTCGCACTGGTGATGGCGGTCGTCGTGGCCAGCTACCGGCAGAACGTGCACGCCTACCCTTCCGGCGGCGGTGACTACGAAGTCGCGACCAAGAACATCGGCCCGAACGCGGGCCTGACCGTCGGCAGCGCGCTGCTGGTCGACTACGTGCTCACCGTCGCCGTGTCGATCTCCTCGGCGGCGTCGAATATCGGCTCGGCCGTTCCGTTCGTGGCCACGCACAAGGTGTTGTTCGCGGTGGTGGCGATCGCGATCCTGACCGCGATCAACCTGCGTGGGGTACGCGAATCCGGCACCACGTTCGCGATTCCGACCTACGCCTTCATCGTCGGTATGGCCGTCATGTTGGGCTGGGGCCTGTTCCGCACCTATGCGCTCGGTGAGGACATCACGGCCGAATCGGCTGGTTTCGGGCTGAATGCCGAGGACGAACACCTCTACGGTCTCGCGTTCGCGTTCCTGGTCGCGCGCGCTTTCTCCTCGGGCTGTGCGGCGTTGACCGGTGTCGAGGCCATCAGCAACGGCGTGCCCGCGTTCCGCAAACCCAAGTCGCGCAATGCCGCGACAACGCTGCTGCTGCTGGGCTCCATCGCGATCGTGCTGCTCATGGGCATCATCATCTTGGCCCAGAAGATCCAAGTCGTGTACGCCCACGACCCCGCGAATCTGATCGGCGCGCCCGCCGATTACCACCAGAAGACGCTGATCGCGCAGATCGCCGAAGCGGTGTTCCACGGCTTCCCCATCGGTTTCTTCTTCATCACCATCGTCACGGCCCTGATCCTCGTGCTGGCCGCCAATACCGCGTTCAACGGTTTCCCGGTGCTGGGTTCGATCCTCGCCCAGGACCGCTACCTGCCCCGCCAGCTGCACACCCGCGGCGACCGGCTCGCGTTCTCCAACGGCATCCTGTTCCTGTCGGGTGCGGCGATCGCGTTCGTGGTGTTGTTCGGCGCCGAGGTGACCAAGCTCATCCAGCTCTACATCGTCGGGGTGTTCGTCTCGTTCGTGCTGAGCCAGACCGGCATGCTGCGGCACTGGACGCGCCTGCTGCGCACCGAGACCGACCCGGACCAGCGCGGGCGGATGCAGCGCTCGCGGGTGATCAACGCGATCGGCCTGACCGCCACCGGTACTGTGCTGGTGATCGTGCTGGTCACCAAGTTCTTCGCCGGCGCCTGGATCGCGATCATCGTGATGGTGGCGATCTTCGTAGTGATGAAGCTGATCCGCAGGCACTACGACTCGGTCTCGCGCGAACTCGACGAATCCGACTGGGACGGTGTGCTGCCCAGCCGCACCCACTCGCTGGTGCTGGTCTCCAAACTGCACCTGCCGACGCGGCGCGCACTGGCCTACGCCCGCGCGACCCGTCCGGACACCCTCGAAGCGGTGACGGTCAACGTCGACGACGCCGACACTCGCAGGCTGGTGCGCGAGTGGGAGAACAGCGAGATCAACGTGCCGCTGAAGGTGATCGAATCGCCCTATCGCGAGATCACCAAGCCGGTACTCGACTACGTCAAGCGTGTGCGCAAGAACGCACCGCGCGATGTGGTCACCGTTTTCATTCCCGAGTACGTGGTCGGACACTGGTGGGAGCAGGTGCTGCACAACCAGTCCGCCCTGCGGTTGAAGGGCAGGCTGTTGTTCGAACCGGGTGTGATGGTGACGAGCGTGCCGTGGCAGCTCAGCTCCTCCACCAGGGCGAAACAGGCAGGCGAAGTGAACGCACCGGGTTCGGTGCGCCGAGGTTTCGAACGACCAGGACGTCGCGAATGAGCGGCGCGCCGGTCGAGGGTGAGAGTGGGTACAGCGGTGAGTGATTGGAGCGGACAGGAATTCGAGGTGCGTCTCGGGGCGCCCGGGCACGGTGGTTTCATCGTCGGGCGCCACGAGGGGCGGGTCGTGTTCGTGCGGCACGGACTGCCGGGTGAGCTGGTGCGCGCTCGGGTGACCGAGGACCGCGGTGGGTCGTTCTGCCGGGCCGATGCCGTCGAGATCATCGAGGCGTCAGCGGATCGGGTGCCCGCGACCTGTCCGGTGTCGGGGCCGGGCGGGGCGGGTTGCTGCGATTTCTCCTTCGCCACGCCCGAGGCCCAGCGCGTGCTCAAGGCCGCGGTGGTCTCCGAGCAGCTGCGCCGGTTGGCCAAGATCGAGCCGGAGGTGACGGTCGAACCGATCGCCGGGGATTCCGGTGCGGTCACGGGCGGTTGGCGCACCAGGGTGCGGTTGGTCGTGGATGCCGCGGGACGTGCGGGTGTGCATCGTTACCGCAGCACCGAGGTGATCGCGGATCTGCGCTGCCCGCAACCCGTCGCGGGCGCTCTCGACGGTGTCGGGGATCGACTGTGGACGCCGGGCGCCGATCTGGTCGTGGCGATCGACGGTGACGGTGTGCGTCACATCGTGGAACTGGCCGAGACCGCGGCCGCGGGCCCGGCCGGTCGCCCGCAGACCCCGCGCGGTGCGAGTCGCGGTCGTGGCCAGCGGCCGGGGCGTCGTCGTGAGTCGGCCCCGCCTGTGGGCGACGAACGCGGTGCGATTCGGGACCGGGCGGCTTCGCGGAAGTCGGCTATGAACAGGCCCCGTGAGGAGTGCGTGGTCGAAGGTTCGGGCCGGGTCGTGGAGTATGTGGCGGGGCGGCGCTGGGAGCTGTCGGCGACCGGGTTCTGGCAGGCGCATGGCGGTGCGGCGCAATGCTATTCGGATCTGATCGCCGAATGGTCGGGACTCGCGCCGGGTGGTTCCGGCTGGGACCTCTACGCCGGTGTCGGTGTCTTCGCGGCCCGGTTGGCCGAACAGACCGGGCAGACCGGGGCGGTGACCGGGGTGGAGTCGGCGCGCTCGGCTGTTGCCGACGGCATGGCCGCGCTGGGTGATCTGCCCTGGCTGGAATTGCGGGCCGATCGTGTCGAGCAGTGGGCGCGCAGTGCTTCCGGCACCCCGGATGTCGTCGTCCTGGACCCGCCGCGTGCGGGGGCGGGCAAGGATGTCGTCGCGGCGGTGACCGATGCCGATCCTCGTCGTATCGTTCACATCGGATGCGACCCAGCGGCTTTCGCCCGTGACCTGGGCTTGTATCTGGATGCCGGTTACCACCTGGCGGAACTGCGCGCGTTCGACGCTTTCCCGGCTACCCACCACGTCGAGTGCGTGGCACTGCTCGACCGCTGACGAACGCCGCGGGGGCGAAATCGAGTGCCACCTCGCTCCGCGGCGCTCGGCGTCAGTCGAGCGCCCAGGTGACGCGGACGCTCGCGCCGACTTCGGTTTCGCCGGGGACCATGGGTACGGGCGAGCTCGCTCTGGCCATCAGCATGGGGGCGGCGTCCATCTCGGCGCTGATGTCGTAGGCCCGGGTACTGGGGGGAGCGGTGTCTTCGGTGATCTGGAGGACCGGACCCAGGGTTACCCCGGCACGGGCGGCGTACTGCTCGGCTTTTGCTTTCGCGTCGTCGAAGGCCGCGTCGCGGGCCTGCTCGAGCAGGGGCGCCGGATCGGCGACGGCTCGGGTCAATCCGCCCAGACGCACGTCGTCGCCGCCCGCGTTCACCGCGGCCGCGACGGTCTCGGCCGGTTCGGTGCCGGTGTCCTCGCGCAGTGACACGCTGAGCCCGGTCGAGGCCAGATACCCGGCGATCTCGTTGCGCCCGTTGTCGGTGTAGACCGTCTCGGTACGCACGCTCAGGCCACTGGTCGCCATGTCCGCGTCGTTCACTCCGGCAGTCCGCAGCGCCGCGACGACCGCGCTCACGCGGTCACCGGCACGCCCATAGGCGCCGGCGACGGTGTCGGCGCGTGATTCCACCGACAACGTCAACCGGATCAGGTCGGGAACCGCGCGCACCACTCCGCGCCCGAATGTCGTCGTGCTCGCCTGCCAGGACTTCTTGCTCACCGCGGTACTCCTGTCGGTCGAAGGCTGCTGTGCGGTTCAACGTCTCGCGCTCGCACCGAGTTCCGTCGCGCGCGACTGTTCTCGGAGGTGACCGATACTGCTGGGTCAGTAGTTCTCGGAGTTGGCTGAGATGGTTTGGACGGCTGAGTGGGGAGAGGGTCAGTAGTTTTCGGAGTTGGCTGAAATGGTTTGGACGGCTGAGTGGGGAGAGGGTCAGTAGTTCTCGGAGTTGGCTGAGATGGTTTGGACGGCTGAATCCATTTGCGCGTAAGCGCCCGCCGCGAGTCGTTGCAGCAGAGCCAGTTTCAGTCGCGGGTGCTGCTCGGTGAGCTCGTCGAACACCGCGGGGCTCATCACCGCCACCCGTACCCCGGTCTCGGCGACGACATCGTTGACGAACTTCTCACCGATCAGCATCGGGATCTCGCCGAACGACATTCCCGACGACAACGTCACCAGCCGGTGCACCCGGCCATCGGTCCCGGGAAAGGTCACCCGCACCCGCCCGTCGAGTATCAGGTACAGCCCGGACCGTGGCTCCCCGCGTTCGGCGACCACCTCGCCTCTGGCGAAGGTCCGGGCGACGAAATCCGCGCAGAGCCGGTTGCGGTCGGCCTCGTCGAGTCCGCTCAGCAGCGGATGCTGGTCGAGGTCGATCGAGGTGCGCGCGACAGTTCCCGTCGGCCGATGCCGGTCGAGCACGATGTCCTCACACCATTCGGTGGCCGTGTCCCGGTCGATGAACACCCGCCCGCGCGGGTCGCCGGGGTCCAGGCTCGACACCTCGTGTCCCAGCGTGGCCTCGGGGTCGACCAGTGCCACCCGGCTGCCCCGGCGCACCAGTTCGGCCTGCAACTCGTCGAGCATGCCGCGAGCCACCTGACTCACCTCGCCCACCCGACGCAGGTCGATCACCAGCGCGTCGAGCCCGTCGGCCTTGCCCTCGATCGCTCGCACCGCCCGCTCGGCGCCGGCGAACAGCAGGTCGCCGTGCAGTTCGTAGACTCGCGCGCGGTCGCCGTGGGCGGCCAGCACCGCGGCCTCGTCGGGTGTGCGGCGCAACCGCGACGGCAGCTGCGCGACCGTGTAGTCGGCGCGGATCGCGGTGCGCGCCGACCGGGTCACGTGACAGAAATGCAGCTCCAGCCGCCGTGACAGCTCCCGGCACGCGGCCACGCCGCGCACACTGTTGCCCTGCCCGTCCAGCCGCGGCGAGTACACCGAGATCCCGAGCTGACCCGGCAGCACCGCGATGATCCCGCCGCCCACCCCGCTCTTGGCCGGCAGCCCGACCGTGGTCACCCAGTCACCGGCCGCGTTGTACATGCCGCAGGTGGTCATCACACTGAGCACTCGCTCGGTCAGCGCGGTCGACAGCGCCCGTTCGCGGGTCTTGGGATTGACCCCGTTGTCGGCCAGCGTCGCCGCCATCAGGGCAAGATCGGCGCAGGTCACCTCGAGCGAGCACTGCCGGAAGTATCGATCCACCGCGTCGTCGGGGTCGGCGTCGATGATGCCGACCGAGCGCAGCATGTACCCGATGGCCCGATTGCGATACCCGGTACGCGCCTCGGACTGGTAGACCGCCTCGTTCATGGTCAACTCGCGCCCGGCGAAGCGGGCGTAGCAGCGACGAACCCGCTCGAACTTGTCCGCGGCGTCGCGCCCGTTCACCAGCGAGGCCGCGGTGATCGCCCCGGAGTTGATCATCGGGTTGCTCGGGCGCTGAGTGTCGGGCTCGAGGCTGATCTCGTTGAACGGCTCACCCGAGGGCTCCACATCGATGTGCTCGGCCACCCCGTCGAGTCCGCGATCGGCCAGGGCCAGCGCGTAGATGAACGGCTTGGAGATCGACTGGATGGTGAACCCGATGTCGGTGTCGCCGACTGCGTACACCAGCCCGTCTGCGGTGGCCAGGCACAACCCGAACGAATCCGGTGCCACGGCGGCGAGCTCGGGGATGTAGTCGGCCGGTGCGCCGGAGGTGTCGCCGCGGCAGGCCGCGTACACCTCGTCGAGCATGCCTGCCACCACACCCGGGTCCATCGTGCGTGTCGCGCCGTGCGGTCGGGTCACAGCGTCACTGTAGGTCGGTGAACCGGTGGCCGGTACGGGACGCGCGCAGAGATTGTCCTCACAGCCGGCATCGCGATGAGGTAAGCCTGTGTCGACGCCGATTTTGGTTCGCGGGTCCTGTTCAGTGGGCATGCGGCCGTGTCGGTGGCGGCGACTGTAGACCCCGTCACGCACCCGCTCGGAAGGGCCCGCGAGCCGGTGCCCGTCACGGGGGCAAATACACTGGGCGGATCACAATGTAGTCCGGAGGGAGCGAGTTCAGGTGGGAGTGCTGTCGCGGGTGGATTCACCCGAAGATCTGCGCCGGCTGAGCGTGCCGCAACTGCGCGAACTGGCGGGCGAGATCCGTGAGTTCCTGGTGCAGAAGGTTGCCGCCACCGGAGGCCATCTCGGCCCGAATCTCGGGGTGGTCGAGCTGACCATCGCCCTGCACCGGGTGTTCGACTCGCCAACCGACCCGTTGATCTTCGACACCGGCCACCAGGCCTACGTGCACAAGATCCTCACCGGCCGCAAGGACCGCTTCGACTCGCTGCGCAGCCGCGACGGCCTCTCGGGCTACCCGAGTCGCGCCGAGAGCGAGCACGACTGGGTCGAGTCCTCGCACGCCTCGGCGGCACTGTCCTACGCCGACGGCCTGGCCAAGGCCTTCGCGCTCACCGACCAGGACCGCACCCCGGTCGCGATCGTCGGCGACGGTGCGCTCACCGGTGGGATGTGCTGGGAAGCGCTCAACAACATCGCCGGTGCACCCGATCGTCCGGTGGTGGTGGTGGTCAACGACAACGGCCGCTCCTATGCCCCCACGATCGGTGGACTCGCCGACCGCCTGACCGCGCTGCGCACCCAGCCGGCCTACGAGCACGCCCTAGATGCCGGCAAGCGCATTCTGAAAAGCATTCCCGCCGTGGGGGATTCGGCCTATTCGATGGTTCACGCGCTCAAGGCCGGAATCAAAGACGCGGTGAGCCCACAGGAACTGTTCTCCGATCTGGGCATGAAGTACGTCGGCCCGGTCGACGGCCACGATCTGGTCGCCCTCGAGGCCGCGATGCGGCGCGCCAAGGACTTCGGTGGCCCGGTCGTGGTGCACGTGGTCACCCGCAAGGGCAACGGCTACGAGCACGCCGAGAACCACGTCGCCGACCAGATGCACGCCTGCGACCCGATCGACCCCCTCACCGGCCGTCCCCTCGCGGGCAAGAAGGCCAAGGGCTGGACGGCGGTGTTCTCCGAGGAGCTCGTCGAACACGGCTCGCGCCGTGAAGATATCGTCGCCATCACCGCCGCCATGCCGGGCCCCACCGGCCTGGCCGCGTTCGGTGAACGCTTTCCCGAGCGCATGTTCGACGTCGGCATCGCCGAACAGCACGGCATGGCCTCCGCCGCCGGGCTGGCGCTGGGCGGCATGCACCCGGTGATCGCCATCTACGCCACCTTCCTCAACCGCGCGTTCGACCAGCTCTTGATGGACGTGGCCCTGCTCGAGCAGCCGGTCACGGTCGTGCTCGACCGCGCCGGCGTCACCGGCCCCGACGGTGCCAGCCACCACGGCATGTGGGACTTCTCGCTGCTCGGCATCGTCCCCGGCATCCGCGTCGCCGCCCCCCGCGACGGCGCCACTCTGCGTGAGGAGCTGGCCGAGGCGCTCGCCGTCTCCGACGGTCCGACCGTGCTGCGCTTCCCGAAAGGCAGTGTCGCCGAAGACATCACCGCCGTCGAGCGACTCGACGGACTGGATGTGCTGCGGCTGGCGACTCCCGGTGCCGGTTCGGTGCAGGCCCAGCACGGTGACGTCTTGATCGTCGCCGTCGGCCCCTTCGCCGACACCGCGATGCAGGTGGCCGAACTCCTGCATCCCCAAGGCATTTCGGTCACCGTGGTCGACCCGCGCTGGGTCATCCCCGTCTCCGACACGCTGGTCAAGCTCGCCGAGAACTATCGCCTCGTCGTCACCGTCGAGGACGGCGGCCTGCACGGCGGCATCGGTTCGACGGTCTCCGCGCGCCTGCGCGATGCCGGCCTCGACGTTCCCACCCGCGATCTCGGTGTGCCACAGCAATTCCTGGACCACGCCACTCGCGGTGAGATCCTCGAGGAGCTCGGTCTCACCCCCGACGCGATCGCCCAGCGGATCGGCGGCTGGCTGGGCTCACGCTGACCATCGGGCCGGGCCGGTCGCCGAACCGGCCCGGCTCGTAGGCGGTTGGATCAGCCGAGGTTGCGCTCGCGGGGTCTGCGGGCGACGACGGCGAAGTTCAACGGGATCCGAGGCTTTCCCGCAGGCAGCCGCCACCCCTGCTCGCACGGCTCGAGATCGGCAAACGCGGGCCAGTCCATGAAGGGCAGTTCGTGCACGGCCTCGAGCACCAACCCGGCGCCGAGCAACGCCCCCGTGACTTCGCCCAGGTCGTGTCGCCACTCGTGGTTGATGGCGTGGGCGATCTGCCCGTCCGAATCCTCGGTGTAGGTACCCGAGTCCGAGTAGACCCGAGCGTCGCCGCCACCGAAGTAGTCGTCGTCGATCTCCCAAGGTTCGTACTGCATCGCTCCTAGAATGGGATGGTCGTCGCGGATCACGAAGACCCCGCCGGGCTCGAGCAGATCATGGATCGACCGGGCCCACGCGGTGAGCTCCGGCAACCAGACGATGGTTCCCGTACTGGTCACAATGGTGTCGAAGCGCCGATCGAGCAGTGTCGAGGCGAACCGCGCGTCTCCCTCGACAAAGGTGATGTCGCGACCGTCGGCCTCGGCGATCCGCGCTGCGTGGCGCAGCGAGTTCGGCGACAGGTCCAGCCCGTGCACCTCGACCGCGCCCAATCGTGCCCAGGACACCGTGTCCGTGCCGATGTGACATTGCAGATGCAGCAGGGACCGCCCCTGGACTCCGGTCTCCGGGAGGTGCGGGGCGAGCACCGCCAGATCGTTGCGTACGACCCAGGAGATGTCGGTCGGGTCGGCCAGGAACGCATCGACCGCGTACATCTGCGACCTGGCGTGCACATCGGCCCGATCGTCCCAGTTCGCCCGGTTGGCGGCGATCGCTTCTACTTCGGAGGTGGCCGCGCTCGACGGCGGATTCTGGAAAGCCATGAACCCTGTATAGCCGGGGGCTGTGTCGGGCGCGAGGGAGTTTTCTGGACCGGCAGCGGTCTCGGGAGGTCAGTCGACCGTCGGCGTGAGTGCCTTCGTCAGTGCTGGGACCGCGAGGGCGCGCTGCCAGTCGCGGGCGCCGCCGGCGAGGAGGAACGCCTCGATCTTCACCGACAGTTCCTCGGCGGTGCCGACGTTCTTGTAGTCCGGGAGCCCGTCCCAGCACAGCCGGCGAACCAGCTCGGGGGACAGCAGGTTCTCGACCGGGACGCTGTGTTGTGTCGAGAGTTCGCCCATGGCGGCGCGGGCGGTCGTGAGCCGGGCTGCGGCGACCGGGTCTCGCCGTTCCCAGCGGTTGACCGGGGGCGGGCCGTCGAAGGGGAGGGTGAGCGGGGGGAGTTGTTTGTCGGGCAGGGTGCGGCCCCGTTCGACCGCTGCGAGCCAGTCTCGGGAGTAGCGGCGTTGGCGGGGGCCGCCGAAGACGGGCAGGGTGCGAAGCTGGGCGATCGAGCGGGGCTCGGCGGTCGCGGCGGTGACGATCGCCGAGTCCGGGAGGATGCGGGACGGGGCGACGTCGCGGGCGCGAGCGAGTTCGTCGCGGGTGGTCCACAATTCGCGGACGATCGCCAGTTGACGGGTGCGGCGCAGGGCGTGGATGCCGGAGGTACGGCGCCAGCGGTCCGCTTTGGGGGCAGGCGGGTCCATCGTGCGCACGTGTTCGAATTCCTCGGCCGCCCACTCGAGTTTGCCCTGGGCGGTGAGATCGGCGGCGACGGTGTCGCGCAGTTCGAGCAGCAGTTCGACGTCGAGCGCGGCGTAGTTGAGCCATTCGTCGGGCAGCGGACGGCTCGACCAGTCGGCGGCCCCGTGACCCTTGCGCAGCGACCGGCCGAGCAGGTTCTCGACCATCGCGGCCAGCCCGACGCGTTCGTAGCCGGCGATGCGGCCGCCGAGTTCGGTATCGAACAGGCGCGCGGGGCGCAGGCCGAGTTCGGCGAGACCGGGCAGGTCTTGATCGGCGGAGTGCAGCACCCATTCGAGCTCGTTGATCGCCTCGGCCAGCGGGGTCAGCGCGTCGGTGACCGGAATCGGGTCGATGAGGAACGAGCCCGCGCCCGCGCGGCGGAGCTGGATCAGGTACGCCCGCGCCGAGTACCGGAAGCCGGACGCGCGCTCGGCGTCGACAGCCAGGGGACCGGTGCCCGCGGCGATGGACTTGGCGGCCGCGGCGACCTCGTCGGCGGTCGCCAGCACGGGTGGAACCCCCTCGGCGGGGGCGAGCAGGGGCTCTGCTGCGGTGGGTTCCTCGGCGACCGACATAAACGTGAACTCTACGTGGCGATCAAGGGTGATCGGTGCGGGTATAGGACTCCGGTCGTAAATGAGTGACCCCGGCGGGCGGCAATCCGGCGGCAAAGGCCAGCACTTCGCAGAAGGCTTCGACGTGTCGCCGCATCTCGGTGGTCGTCGCCGTCCACGACGCGCGCAGTTCGAGCTGGTGGGCACGGGGCGGGCCCGCGATATCGCCATAGCGCACCGAACTGGTCGCGGTGACCGTGCCACCGAGAGCGGTGAAGGGTTCGCCCCGCGATTCCAGGGAATCGACCAGCCAGCTCCACGCGACCTCGGGTAACAGCGGGTCGGCGGCGAGCGCGGCGTCGATGTCGGCCTGGATGTAGGCGACGAGCCGGAATACACCGTTCCACGCCTCGTCGCCATCGGGGTCGTGCAGCAGGATGAGCCTGCCGAACGCGTCGCCCTCGGAGTCGGTGGGCACCGCGGGACTGTCGGGGTGGATGACCTCCGCTCCGAGCGCATAGGAGAACGGCGCCAACCGTTGCGGAGGACGGATCGGCGCCAGCTCGATTCGGGGGTGCACTGTTGCGGTGCCCATCGCATCGACCGCCGCCCGAAAAGAGGCAGGTTCGCGGGGCGTTCCCCCGGTCGGTGCGGCGCCGTCGCGGATGTCGAGCGGTGTCACGAGGAGGAACGGTAGACGGTGGGTGCCCGGCCCCGTCGGAGGCGCGCCGCCCGTGCGCGTTGCGTACGGGTCGCGTTGCGCAGGGCGCATTCTCGGGGGCGTCGCGATGCGCGATGCGCGACACCGAAGGCGCGGCGCGCATCGAGAGGCGAGTGCCTCTGCGCCGACGCTCGCCTGTGCGTGAATCTCCGGCGATGCGGGTGTGCGAACCTCGGGCGTCGCGCCTGTGCGCGAACGTCGGCGGTGTCGACTACCCGCGTCCGAGATCGGACCTCCGCGGGCGGCGAGCGCTGCCGCGCATCACGGCGGCGAGTATCGCCACCGGCACGCGGCTGCGCGCCGAACTCCACTCCGTCGCACGATCGTGCACGGCCAGATCGACGCCGGTAGCCGCCCACAGGTGTGATGAGCGGCAGCGCCAGGGCGTTCGGCAACTACCGCCGGGGTGTATCGGCGTGGTGGCTCAGCGGGCCGCGATCGCGCCGAACGTGTTGTTGGTCCTACACCTGACTGGATGTGCGGTTCGGCGGGGCACGACGCTTAGGATGGGCCCGATGAGCACTTACACCCGCCGCCGGTTGACCGATGCCCCCTTCCTGGCCGCCGCCACCGGCGCGACGCCGAGCAGGCGCCCGGTGTGGTTCATGCGTCAGGCAGGCCGGTCGCTGCCGGAATACCGCGAACTGCGCAAGGGCATCGGCATGCTGGAGTCGTGTTTCGATCCGGAGCTGGTGTGTGAGATCACCATGCAGCCGATTCGCCGCCACGATGTCGACGCGGCAATCCTGTTCTCCGACATCGTCGTTCCGCTCAAGGCCGCGGGCATCGACCTCGACATCGTGCCCGGCGTCGGCCCGGTCATCGCCTCGCCGGTGCGCACCGAAGCCGATGTGCGCGCGCTGCCGCGGCTGCGCCCCGAAGAGGTCGGCGCGGTCACCGAGGGCGTACGACTGCTCACCACCGCGCTCGGCGACACCCCGCTCATCGGCTTCGCCGGCGCCCCGTTCACCCTCGCCTCCTATCTGGTGGAAGGCGGGCCGAGCAAGCAGCACGAGCGCACCAAGGCGATGATGCACGCCGACCCGAAGACCTGGCACGCGCTGCTCGGCGCCCTCACCGACATCACCATCGCCTTCCTGCAGGCCCAGCTGTCGGCCGGGGTCGACGCGGTGCAGCTGTTCGACTCGTGGGCAGGCGCCCTCTCGCTGGCCGACTACCGCGAGTACGTGCTGCCGCATTCGGAGCGGGTGTTCGCCGAGGTCGCCTCGGCGGGTGTGCCGCGCATTCACTTCGGTGTCGGGACCGGCGAACTGCTCGGCGCCATGGGTGAGGCAGGCGCCGACGTGGTCGGGGTCGACTGGCGGGTGCCGCTCACCGACGCGGTGCGTCGCGTCGGTGCCGGAAAAGCCTTGCAGGGCAACCTCGATCCCGCCATTCTGTTCGCCGGATTCGACGCCGTCGAGGCCGAGACCCGGCGAATCGTGCGCGAAGCCGACGAGGCGATCACCCTGGGCGCGACCGGACACATCTTCAACCTCGGCCACGGCGTGCTACCCGACACCGATCCCGGCGTGCTGACGGCGCTGGTCGAGCTGGTGCACTCGCTGTAGTCCCTGCCCGCCGAGGCGAGCGCAGCGTCGAATCGTGCTGCGCGGAGCCGGTCGGCTTCCTGTTCGCGGGGACCGTCCGACACACGATCGCGCCGGACGAAG
>JACIXH010000155.1 GCA_014360565.1 Nocardia sp. | reverse complement strand
TCGAGGTCGGCGATCAGATCGCCCTGGGCGATGGCCCGCTCCGACAGCAACCGGTATGTCTCACCCCAGGTCTTGGCGATGTTGTCGCCCTGGGCGCCGCGATAGTCACCGATCTGGTGGGTGAGCTTGAGCATCGCGCCCACCATCGGATCGTTCATCGACAGATCGGCTACCACGTAGGTGATCCCGACGGCCGCCTCGAGCGCGGGCACCCGGGAATCGAAGAAACCCTGGCAGGATCCGGTCAGGCGCTCGTTGCCCTGATCGACCACCGCCCTGGCCAGCTCCTCCTTGGAGCCGAAGTGAAAGTACAAGGCGCCCTTGGTCACATTGGACTGCGCGATGATTTCGCTGAGGCTCGCGTTCGCGTAGCCCAAACGGAGAAAGACATCGGCAGCGCCGGCCAGGACGGAGTCGCGGGTGATCTCCGCGCGCGCTTGCCTAGCCATCAGATCCGCCTGTCATCCAATAATCCAGCCATCCTGAAGTAGACCGACATCCCGAAATTTGCTCGATATACCGCCCGGCAGCACCCAAAAGGATGGGTGAACCGTACCACCAGGAGCCATACTGGCAGCCGAATGATGGATTCGGTCCATGCCGCGTGCGCTAACGTCCGGTTACCCCACCGATGGTCGGTGTAGTCCCCGTATTCCATTCGGAGCTGAGCCCCGGTTCGGCTTCCAAATGACTCAAACCGTTCCAGCACAGGTTGACCAGGTGCGCCGCGACCACTTCCTTGGGCGGCGTGCGTTCGTCGAGCCACCAGGTGGCGGTCGTCGAGACCATACCGACCAGCGCCTGGGCATAGAGTGGGGCAAGGCTGGTATCGAGATCGCGACGGCCGAAATCACCGGCGAGCAGATGGGCCACCTGGTTGACGGCCTCGTTGAGCAGGCTCGAGTAGCGTCCGTCGGAGCTGGCGGCGGGCTGGTCGCGGACCAGGATCCGGAAACCGTCGGTCCGCTCCTCGATGTAGGTGAGCAAGGCCAGCGCCACCTGTTCCAATCGCACCCGCGAGCGATTGCGGGTGAGCGAGGAGGTGACCATCTCCAGCAGCATCGACATCTCGCGATCGACGACCACCGCGTAGAGGCCTTCCTTGCCCCCGAAATGCTCGTAGACGACCGGCTTGGAAACCTGCGCGCGCTGCGCGATCTCCTCGATCGATGTCGCGTCGTAGCCCCGCTCCGCGAACAACGCGCGACCGATCTCGATCAGCTGCTGCCTGCGCTGCGTACCGGTCATCCTGGGTCTGGTGGGACGACCCGACTCACCAGAAGACATGCTCCCCCGCCTCTCCGTGCAACGTGCCGGTCCTCACGTACTCCTCCAGTACCGCACCGGGCCGACGGACGTGCGCGGTCATAGTCTTGGGCCTCCCCGAAGAGTTGCCCGTGTACTCGCGAGATCTGTACGAACGTTCCAGAAGGCTAACAACGCACCGCGAGGCGGTGCGCGACAGGCGTACACAAGATTCGCCCGAGGGCGGGATCATGTGCGAGGATCACTGGCGTGCCGTAGCACAGTGGTGGGCCAGCACGGCTCACTGGTGTGGCGATCCGCCGTAGTGTAATGGCAGCACCTCTGATTTTGGTTCAGATAGTTCAGGTTCGAGTCCTGGCGGCGGAGCACACGGACACACAGTGACGTATCGTCGGCCCGCACCGTCTACCGACCGAACCCGCCACAGCACTCGCTGACAGGCAGCCGAGGGAGATCCATGCCACCGCAGACCGCCGTCGTCGTCCTCGCAGCAGGTGCTGGGACGCGAATGCGGTCGAAGACTCCGAAAGTGCTGCACCCGTTGGCAGGTCGGTCGATGCTCTCGCACGCATTGCACGCCGCCGTCGAGATCGATCCGACCCACCTGATCACCGTGGTCGGGCACGACCGCGAGAAGGTCGGTGCCGCCGTGGCGGAGGTGGGCAAAGAACTCGGCCGCGAGATCGTGTGTGCAGTGCAGGAGCAGCAGCTCGGAACCGGCCACGCGGTGCAGTGCGCACTGGGCTCGATCCCGGCGGACTTCGACGGCGACCTCCTCGTCACTTCGGCCGATGTGCCGTTGCTCGACGGACACACTCTTTCCGCGCTGCTCGACGAGCACCGCAGCTACGCCGACCGGCCCGCTGTGACGGTCCTGACCTTCGTGCCCGACGACGCCAACGGCTACGGCCGGATCGTGCGCGACGACGACGGTCAGGTCGCCGAGATCGTGGAGCACGCCGACGCGACTCCCGTGCAGGCCAAGATCAAAGAGGTCAACTCCGGCGTCTACGCCTTCGACGCGTCGGTGCTGCGCACGATGATCGGGCGGCTGTCCACCGCCAACGCCCAGCACGAGCTCTATCTCACCGATGTGCTCCGGCTGGCTCGCGAGGCCGGGCACCCCGTGCACGGCGCGCGGCTGATCGACTCGAACAAGGTCACCGGTGTGAACGATCGGGTGCAGCTGTCCGAGGCGGGCGCCACCCTCAATCGATACATTCTCGAGCGCCACATGCGGGCAGGCGTCACCATCATCGATCCCGCGACGACCTGGATCGACGCGAGTGTGCGGATCGGGCGCGACGCCGTGCTGCGGCCGGGCACCCAGCTCTTCGGCGACACGCACATCGGTGAGGACGCCGAGATCGGGCCCGACACCACCCTCAAGGACGTGTTCGTCGGCGAGGGCGCCAGCGTGATCCGGACCCACGGCGAGCGTGCCGAGATCGGCGAGGGCGCCACCATCGGGCCGTTCAGTTATCTGCGCCCTGGCACCGTCGTCGGCGAGGAAGGCAAACTCGGCGCGTTCGTCGAAACCAAGAACGCCTCGATCGGCGCGCACTCGAAGGTGCCGCACCTGACATACGTCGGCGACGCGACGATCGGCGAGTACAGCAACATCGGCGCTTCCAGTGTTTTTGTGAACTATGACGGGGTGAACAAGCACCACACCGTGGTCGGTTCCCATGTGCGCACCGGCAGCGACACCATGTTCATCGCGCCGGTCACCGTGGGTGACGGCGCCTATACGGGTGCGGGTACTGTACTGCGCAGAAGCGTTCCGCCTGGTGCACTTGCTGTGTCCGGTGGGCCACAGCGCACTATCGAAAACTGGGTGCAGCGCTACCGTCCAGGAACCGCTGCGGCGCGCGCGGCGGCGGAAGCCATCGCGGCAGACGAGACGTCTTCGAAGACAATCGAGCAAAAGGATGGCAACCAGCAGTGACCGCGTTCTCGATCGACAACCAGAAGAACTTGATGCTCTTCGCCGGCCGGTCACATCCTGAGCTGGCCGAGCAGGTCGCCAAGGAACTCGACGTCGACATCACCCCGCAGACCGCGACCGACTTCGCCAACGGCGAGATCTTCGTGCGGTTCGAGGAATCGGTCCGCGGTTCCGACGCCTTCGTGCTGCAGAGCTTCCCCGCCCCGCTCAACCAGTGGCTGATGGAACAGCTCATCATGATCGACGCGCTCAAGCGCGGTTCGGCCAAGCGGATCACCGCGGTACTGCCGTTCTATCCCTACGCGCGCCAGGACAAGAAGCACCGCGGCCGCGAGCCGATCTCGGCCCGCCTGGTCGCCGACCTGCTCAAGACCGCGGGCGCCGATCGCATCATCAGCGTCGACCTGCACACCGACCAGATCCAGGGCTTCTTCGACGGCCCCGTCGATCACATGCACGCACTGGTGCAGCTCTCGGACTACATCCGCACCAACTACTCCACCGACAACCTCGCCGTCGTCTCCCCCGACGCCGGCCGCGTGAAGGTCGCCGAGAAGTGGGCCGACGCGCTGGGTGGCACGCCGCTGTCCTTCATCCACAAGACCCGCGACCCGCTGGTGCCCAACCAGGTGAAGTCCAACCGCGTCGTCGGTGACGTCGAAGGCCGTACCTGCGTACTGATCGACGACATGATCGACACCGGTGGCACCATCGCCGGTGCGGTGAAGGTGCTCAAGGAAGCCGGCGCGGGCGACGTGATCATCGCGGCCACCCACGGTGTGCTCAGCGATCCGGCCGCCGAGCGCCTCGCCAACTGTGGCGCCAAGGAAGTCGTCATCACCAACACCCTGCCGATCAGCGAGGACAAGAAGTTCCCGACGCTGACCGTGCTGTCGATCGCGCCGCTGCTGGCTCGCACCATTCGTGAGGTCTTCGAGAACGGGTCGGTCACCGGCCTGTTCAACGGCAACGCCTGAGCTGGGCGGGTCCGCCGCTTTTGGCCGGACCCAGGCGCGGGCGCAAGACTCTGATCGTGGGGAGTCGGCTCGTACCCTGTGAGTTACCGATGTTGTCGCGAGACCAGTTGGTGCGTTTCGTCTTCGGACTTGGCGCATCGGCTGGTCTTCGTGCATGGTGGTTCTACAGGCGGGACGTGGTAGGGGGATGATGAGTACCGAATCGGAACGGCCGGTTGAGCTGGGCAAAGATCGGGTGCAGGACGCGCCGGAGGTGGGTGATCCATCGGGCGGGGAGCCTTGGGGTGGGATTTCCAGCTCCGTAGCCGCTGATGATGCGACTCCCTATCCCCCGCCGCCTGCTGCTTGGGGTGGGGTGCCGAATCCGGGGCCGCCGGTGGAGTTGCCGCCGTATCCGCAGCCGCCGCCGGGACCGATGTTTCCCGCTCCTGGCTATCCCGCCGCTGGTTATCCCGTTTCCGGCAATCCCGTGCCGGGCTATCCCGTCCCGGTTCGGGCACCGTACGGCGCTGCGCCGTATCCGCCGCCGCCCGGTTACGGGTACAAGGACAACACCCCGCTGTGGTCGATCTTCAGTTTCTGCTGTGCAGGCGCCTCGGTGTTCGGCGGATTGGCGATGTGCGGGCTGCCGGTGCTGATCACTGCGCCGACAGGGATTGTGCTCGGGCTGGTGGGGCATGCCAAGGGTGAGGAGATGGGCAAGTGGGCGGCGATCGTCAACGGTGCGATCGCCGCGCTGGCAGCACTGCTCGTGATCGTTTTCCTGGTGCTGATCGGTACCGCGTGAGACGCGGCGCATGATGTATCCACGCCTTCTTCCCCGACAGGCCATCCCCGACCAGAACTGAGAAACCCCGCAGAAGATGGATGCTTTCACCGGATTCCCGCTCGCCGGACTCGACTTCTACGAAGACCTGGAAGCCGATAACTCGAAGGCCTTCTGGAACGCGCACAAGCACATCTACGACCGAGCCGTGCGCGCACCGATGACCGCGCTCACTGCCGAACTGGCGGCGGAATTCGGACAGGCCAAGATCTTTCGGCCCTACCGCGATGTCCGGTTCTCCGCCGACAAGCTGCCCTACAAAACCCATCAGGGTGCGGTGGCGGGGGTGTCGCCGGGCGTCGGCTGGTACGTGCAGATCGGGGCAGCCGGGTTGTTCGTCGCGGGCGGCTGCTTCCGGCCCTCGCCCGCGGCCCTGGCTGTCCTGCGGGCCACGATCGACGATGACGTGCGCGGCCCGGAACTCGAAAAGATCCTGGCCGCGACAACCGCGGCAGGCTTCACTCTCGGCGGCGACAAGCTGAAAACCAAACCCCGGGGTTATGCCGCCGACCATCCACGCATCGATCTGCTGCGCCACAAGTCACTGACGGTGCACCGCGAGTTCGGCGCACCGGAGTGGCTCACCACCGCAGCCGCGGCCACCGAGATCCGCCGCGCCTGGAACGACCTGCGCCCGCTCGTCGAATGGTTCGCCGCCGTCCTCGAGGGCGTCCCGGAGGACACGAGCAGTCAGCGCCGGTAGCCGCACGACCAGCCACGCACACCCGGTTGCCCAGCGTTAGCCGATATTGGCGTGGCTCGTGACGGATCCCGGCCGGAGGCCGATACTGGAACCATGAGCCGTGAACCTTTGGACATGGACATGGGCGACGACGATCAAGCCGACGACATCGTCGAGTACGAGCGCTACGTCGAAGACCCACCGGCCGACTACGTGATCCGCAATCACGAAGCCGACGCCGACGGCTTCCTCGGCATCAGCGAAGAGCTCGCCGAGGAGTACACCGAGCGCGGCTCCCGGCGCGAGGCGACCGCGCAGGACGAACGCCCCGCGGAAGTAGGCGCGATGGGCGTGCGCGGCGGCGACACCGCCGACGGTGATCTCTTCGACGAAGAGGGTGTCAACGGCGAGGAAGCAGTCGAAAAGGACCTGGAGGGCGACGAGAACCTCACCAGCGGCGAATACCTCGCCGACGAACTCGACCTCTAGTTCGCAGCGCGGGACCGACGTCGTAGCTCGGCCGATGCTGAGCGCCGCCGGAACCGGGCCGGTGACTTCACTGCCGGCGCCGGCCCGGTTCGGTTGTCTCCGCTGGTCAGCGGCGTTCGGCCAGAGTCAGGATGAAGCGGTTGTCGGGGTCGGTCCAGGTGTGGGTGGGGGCGAAACCCGCTTTGTCGAGTTCAGTGGACAGGGACTCGGGGCGGAATTTGGCCGAGATCTCGGTGCGCATTTCCTCGCCCTCGGCGAAGTCGACGGTGAGGTCGAGGGCCTTGACGGTGGCGGTCATCGCTTCGGTGGCTCGCAGGCGCATCTCGATCCACTCGTTCTCCGCGTCCCAGAGGGCCACGTGCTCGAATTTCTCCGGGGCGAAGTCGGCGTCGAGCCGGTGGTTGAGGACGTGCAGGACGTTGCGGTTGAATTCTGCGGTCACCCCCGCCGCGTCGTCGTAGGCGGGGACCAGGACCTCGGGGTCGATCACCGATCCCGCGCCGAGCAGGAGCAATTCGCCGGGTTCGAGCACCTCGTGCACGCCTGCCAGGAACTCGGCGCGCTCGGCGGGGACCAGGTTGCCGATGGTGCCGCCGAGGAAGGCGATCATGCGGCGGCCGCCGCGGGGCAGGTTGTGGAGGGTGTCGGTGAAGTCGCTGACCACGCCGTGCACGGACAGGTTCGGGTATTCGACGGCGATCTCGCCGGCCGCACCGCGCAGGGCCGATGCTGAGACATCCTGCGGTACATAGGTCTTCAGTGAACCTTCAGCGGTGAGCGCATCCAGGAGCAGACGGGCCTTCACCGGCGAGCCCGAACCGAGCTCGACCAGCACTTCGGCGTGTGCGGCCGCGGCGATCTCGCCGGCGACGCGCTCGAGCAGCGCCAGTTCGGTGCGCGTCGGGTAGTACTCGGGGAGTTCGGTGATCCGCTCGAAGAGTTCGCTGCCGCGCGCATCGTAGAACCACTTGGGCGGCAAGGACTTCGGCGTGGAGGTGAGCCCGGTGCGGGCGTCGGAGCGCAAGGCCGCGGTGAGATCGTCGTCGGTGAGGTGGATTTCCAGCAGCGGCGCGGTCATGAACGGACCCTTTCGGTGGCGGGGAGCTCGAGAGCGGTGATGGCGCATCGGCCGGGCGTGGCAGCGATCAACTGGTGGTCGTCGATGGATTGCCAGCGCGGGTCGGCGTCGTACGGTTCGGAGGACAACACGGTGTAGTCGTCGGCGACGAGCACCGACAGCGAGTGCCAGCAGGTGGTGGCCCACAGCTGGGACCCGTTGCCGAGCATCAGGTTCAAGCGGGCACGTGGCTGGTGCCGCAGCACCGACGCCACCAGGAGTTGCAAGGCTTCGGCCGGGGAGCTGATCGGTCCGGCCGGGTCGACGACCCCGAGCAGACCTCGCAGCAGCACCCACAGTGCGGCGGAATCGGTGAGCGACTCAGCCTGCAACAGCACGGCGGGCGAATCGAACAGCGTTGCGGCGGTAAAGGCTTCGTTCAAGTCCGCGAGGACGGCCACGAGGGTGGTCCGCCAATCGGGGACGACGCCGTTGTGACTGAAGGCCCAGCGCTCATCGGTGAAGGGTGCGCAGGCACCACGCTCCACCGGCATGCCGACCGTTGCCGAGCGGACCGCGGCGATCACCGAGCGGGATTCGAGTTGGCCGAGGACTTCGCCGAGGGCGGGGTCGGTCCAGATCGGGGCGTGATTTCGGTAGCGGGCGACGGTATCGCGGGCGTCCGCTCCGATACCGACTCGGCGCCACCAGGCCACGCCGAAGCCGTCGGCGTTGATCGTGCCACCCGAGCGCATATCGGCAGGCGCCCAGGACTGGGCGTAGAGCGAGTGCGGGCCGTGTACGACCAGCTCACCGACCCCGGTCGGCGGACCGACGTAGCCGAGGTGTCTGCACATCAGAGTTCGTCCTCGCGCAGGTCTCTGGCGAGGCGGAAGCCGGCGAAGATCTGGCGGCGGATCGGATGGTCCCAGTTGCGGAAGGTGGCGCGGCAGGCGACCTCGTCGGTGCCGAAACAACCGCCACGCAGGATCCGGTAGTCGCCGCCGAAGAAGACCTCCGAGTACTCGCGGTAAGGAAACGCGCGGAAGCCGGGGTAGGCCTCGAAACCCGACGAGCACCATTCCCAGACATCGCCGATGAGCTGGTGGACGCCCGTGGCCGACGCGCCTGCCGGGTAGGCGCCTACCTCGGCGGGTTCCAGATGTTGCTGGCCGAGGTTGGCCAGGTGCTCGCCCGGTTGATCCTCACCCCACGGATAGCGGCGCGACGCTCCGGTTTCCGGGTCGAAGCGAGCCGCCTTCTCCCATTCGGCTTCGGTCGGCAATCGCTTCCCCGCCCAGCGCGCATACGCCTGCGCCTCGAACCAGCACACATGGACCACCGGTTGATTCGCGCGCAGTGGTGCACGGACGCCGAACGCTGTGCGCGTCCACCCGTCACCGTCGCGCTCCCAGAACTGCGGAGCGACCAGACCCGCCTCCTGCCGATGGGCCCACCCGCGCTCCGACCACAGCTCGGGACGGTCGTAGCCACCGTCTTCGATGAAGGCGAGGAACTGTCCGTTGGT
Source organism: Nocardia sp. (assembly GCA_014360565.1). Classification (GTDB taxonomy): domain Bacteria; phylum Actinomycetota; class Actinomycetes; order Mycobacteriales; family Mycobacteriaceae; genus Nocardia. Next base: position 6,109 of record JACIXH010000155.1, on the reverse strand, counting down.
CACCGGCGCAACATCGATCGCGAACCCGTCGACATGCTCCGGGTGTGCCGGTCGTTCGTTGTCCAGCGCCCACGGATCCGCCGAAGTGCCCATCAGGAATTCGCCTGCCGCGACGACGACTTCGCCTTCGGCTCGCACCTTCGCCGCGGGCGCGGGCGGGGCCGACAGCACCGGTGCGCCGATGCGCAATTGATGGGTCGCGAGCATGGTCTCGTCGTGCTGCTGCTCGTGTTGAGCGATCATGCCGAACGCAAAGCCTTTGTCCACCAACGGGTTACCGGACAGCTCGCTGGTATCGAGGACATCGAGGACCTTGTCGCGCACCGTGCCGACGTAGCCGCGCGCCTGCTGAGGATCGAGCAGCGGCAGCGCCGGCCGGTCCGACCTGGCGTGCTTGAACGCGTCGTAGAGTTCGTCGATATCGGCGCGCACCGGCTCGCGGCCACCGACATCGCGCACGAGCCACAGCTCTTCCTGGTTGCCGATATGGGCCAGGTCCCAGACCAGCGGGGACATCAGCGGCGAGTGTTGCGCGAGGAGATCGGCCTCGTCCACGCTGTCGGTGAGCAGCGCGGTGCGACGACGCGCACGCTGGAGGACTTCGGCGATCCGGGCGCGCGTGCGGTCGCGGTCGCTGTGGTCGGCAGGGGCGGAAAGAGTCACGAGATGAACTCCGAAACAGATCGGTCGGCAACGACTTCGGACAGGTGGGACGGCGGCCGATCGGCACCTGCGAGCGAACGGCCGACTCCGGCGGGCGCCCGGCAACGGCTGCCGGGCCGGGGATCAGCGGCTTCGCGCTGGGGCCGGACGGTCGACGGCGAGGTCACCGCGACCCGCCCGAACCGTTGTCCGCCGACGCCACCTCGGCGAGTGGGCTGCGACCGGAGCGGCAACGGCGCGCGGCCGCCGCCAATTCCGCGGCGGCGGCAGGGGTTCGGGCATGAGCGGCGGCCAGATCCAGCACATCCACCGCGGCACTGCGCAATTGCGGTTCGAGCAACCCGCAACGAGCCGACGTCAACCACTCCCCCGCACTCGGCGCGGCGAGGGCGGTGGCCTCGGCGACAACCGCCGGGGTCGACAGCAGGGCATCGAACAGGTGGATCGGGGTCGTCCACGCTTGGCCGGGCTGGGTATCGAGATAGCGGACCTCGAGGTGGCCGGACGCTCGAACCGGCGGAAACAACGTGGTGAGGTGGTAGTCGAGGTCGGCGCGGGTCGGGCGACGGCCGACTTCGTCGTCGAGGGCGCCCGACAACCAGTCGGCGAAGGTGGCGCCGGGGGGCGGCGACCAGTCGGCATCGATGTCGGCGCATCGCACGCACAGCAGCGGCACGTCCAGTGCCCAGTGCGCGTAGGAGGTGATCGGATCGGCCCAATCGGCCACCGCAGGCCTGGTGCGTGAAGGATCGAGGCGCAACCAGGTGCGCATGCGCTGGGACGCCCACGCGCCGGGCGGAACGCCGTGCAGGCGTGGTGAGCAGGCGAAGGCCGCGATCAGGGTGGGGCCGAGGACGTAGAGCGCGGTCCAGCGGGCGCGCACTTCGGCGAGGTCGGCGCCGGCGTCGACGCTGACCTGCGTGGCGGCGGTATTGCACATCATCAGCGCGCCGAACGGGCCGACGCCGTCGAAACGGCGTTCCATCGCGGCGTACCGGGGCATTCGGAGCAGGCGCTCAGCGGGACGACCCGCGTCCGCGGCGGCGGCGAAGACGCTGATCTGGCGGGCGGCGAGCAGGCCGCGCAGATGGTCGGCGTCAGCGCGCAAATACTGTGTCAACGCTGCCGGATCGGCGAACGGTGCGCTGGAAAGTTCGATCTGACCACCGGGTTCGACGGTGACCAGGCTCCCGCCGGGCAGGGGAATCGCGGGCGAATCGGGAGCGATGGAGGTCGGTGCGTGCGGCCCCAGGGCCGCTGTGAGCTGGTCGATCGAGGGCCGTGAACCGGTGGGCCCTGCGGTGAGCCATTCCAGTTCGGCGCCGATCAGCGCAGGTGGTCCGAGCTTGAAACAGACCCCGCCGACGTAGGCTTCCGCAGCGGCCCTGGACGACAGTTCGCCCTGGTCGGTGGCTGAATCCGGCCACGATGAACGTTCCAGGGTGACCGCCATACCAACCTCCACGTGCTGTGTGCTGCCGGGGAACCTGCTTTTCGTTCATTCCAGAGTAGCGAGAACCACCGACAGGAAAAGTGACGAAAATCCGAACGTCCGGGGCGCTATCGTCGTCACCATGCTTGACCTCGCCGCGATCAGAGCCGCCACCTCAGGACTGGCCAACGGCCAGATCTTCCTCGACAGCGCCGGGTCATCACTGCCCCCGCAGGTCGTTGTCGACACGATGATCACCCACCTGCGCCGCGAAGCCGAGATCGGTGGTTACCGGGCGGCTAACGAGCGCCTAGACGACCTCGCGAAGGTGAAAACCTCGATCGCCACCCTGATCGGCGCTACCGCCGACACCATCGCGCTCAGCGACAGCGCATCCCGGTCATGGGCCGATTTCGCCTACTCGGTCCCCCTGCAACCCGGCGACCGCATCCTGATCTCCGGCGCCGACTACGCCAGCAACGCCATCGCCGCGCTACAGCGGGCAAAGCACACGGGCGCGGTGGTCAAGCGCATTCCCAGCGACGACACCGGGCGCCTCGACACCGGCGCCCTCGCCGACATGCTCGACGAGCGCGTTCGTCTGGTCTCGCTGCAGCACGCACCGACCAACGGCGGCCTCGTGAACCCGGTCGCCGAGGCCACCGCCATCGCCCACGCAGCGGGCGCGCTGGTGCTGCTCGACGCCTGTCAGTCGACCGGTCAGCTGCCCATCGACGTCACCGAACTCGGGGTCGATGCGATGTCGAGCACCGGCCGCAAGTGGTTGCGCGGGCCCCGCGGCAACGGGTTCCTCTATGTCCGTTCCGAATTGGCGCACACGATGGAACCGGCCCGGCTCGATCTGCACAGCGCCGAATGGGTGAGCCCCGGCGAATACCGCCTCGCCGATGGCGCCTCCCGTTTCGAGTTCTGGGAGTGCAGTGTGGCCGCCCGCCTCGGCCTCGGCGCAGCCGTCGACTATCTGCTCGAACAGGGCCCCGGCGAGGTCTACGCGGCGGTCGCCACCGGCGCCGAGTACCTGCGCAAGCTGCTGCCCGAGCTGCCCGGCGTGACCGTGCGAGATCTGGGCACCGAGCACAGCGGCATCGTCTCGTTCACTGCCGACGGCCACGACCCCGACCACCTGCGCGACCGCCTGGCCGAACACGCGATCACCGTCACCGTCAGCCGTGCGGGTTCCACCCTGCTCGACATGTCGGAGCGCACCCTGCCCGCCGTCCTGCGCGCCTCCCCGCACTACTTCGTCAGCCAGGGCGATCTCGACCGCTTCGTCGCGACGCTGGCCGAGATCACCCGCTGAGTCCCGCGAGGTGCTCGCGGACGATCCGGTCCACGAGCACCCGCGGATCCTGATCAGGGGCAACGATTTCCAGCGTCCGATTGACCGCGATCGTCGCCAACCCGTGCACATTCGTCCACAACGCCAGCGCACGTTGCGGCGCCGACTCCGGCGCCACCGCCGCGACGAGTTCGACCACTCGCCCGTACAGCGGCCGCGTCGTCGCGCGCAGATTCTCACCGGAACCCACGAGCAGATCGTGGCGAAACATCAGCGTGAACATCTCGGGCCGCGACACCGCGAAATCCACATAGTCGACAGCCATCCGGCGCAGCTGTTCGCGCGGATCATCGATCGTGGCAGCGGCCGAGAAGCGCTCGATCAGCTCCCCGAATCCACGTGCCGCGATCGCCGCGAGCAGCGCCGCGTGGGTGGGAAACCACCGCCGTGGCGCACCGTGCGAGACGCCCGCGGCCCGCGCGATCGCGCGCAGTCCGAGCGCACTGAACCCGTCGGTTTCGAGCAGATCGACACCGACGTCGACCAAGCGCTCGCGCAACGAATCAGGCATCCCGCAATTCTGCACGCACGGTATACAAGTCCACCGACGGCATCCGTAGACAGTGTCTACTAGTCTGACGTAGACACTGTCTACAAGGAGGCTGCCCATGTGGTACCGGCTGTGCAAATACATCCTGATCGGCCCGGCGCTGTGCCTGCTCGGACGCCCGCATGTCGAAGGGCTCGAACACATTCCACGCACCGGGCCCGTGATCATCGCGGCCAACCATTTGGCCTTCATCGACTCGCTCTACCTGGCCCTTGTCATCCCGCGCCCACTCACTTTTCTCGCAAAACAGGAGTACTTCGCGGGCACTGGGCTGCGTGGCCGATTCACACGCTGGTTCTTCACTGCCGCGGGACAGGTGCCGGTGGACCGTACCGGTGGTGACGCGGCCGCTGATGCTCTCGCCGCTGCCATCGGGATCCTCGATCGTGGCGGCATCTGGGCAATTCACCCCGAGGGCACGCGGTCGCGCGATGGCAGGGTCTATCGTGGTCGCACCGGGGCGCTGCGCGTTGCCATGGCCACCGGGGCGCCGGTGGTGCCCGTGGTCCTGGACGGTACCGATCGTATGAACCCTCGCGGTCGGAAACTGTTGCGTTTCACCAAGGTGCGCATCACCGTCCACCCCGCGCGGCACTATCCCGCAGCAGATCAGCATGCCCAGGTCAGAGCGGCAACAGATCTGCTGATGCGGGAGATTGCCACGTTATCGGGTAGACCATATGTAGACCGCTACGCAGCAACCTTCGCTGTAGAGGGCTGACCAGCAGGGGTGCTGGAGGTGTCAGCCCGGGTTAACACGCGCGCAGCGGGGCGGGATTTCTTTGTTGGGAGTGCAGAGCACGGCCGTAACCGATCGTTGGCGTAAAGGGAGACCGACGTTGAGCAGGTTCACCGACGAAATGTTTGGCACAGCGTTGACCAGCGCGAAAGGGCTGGTCACCGGAGAGCCGGAGGCGCCACTGCGGCAGACCTGGGGGGAGATTCACCGTCAGGCACGGCGGATGGCAGGTGGCCTCGCGGCGGCCGGGATCGGGCACGGCGACGCTGTCGGCGTGCTGGCTGGGCTGCCCGTCGACATCGCGCCCGCCTGCCAGGGGATCTGGATGCGTGGCGCTTCGATCACGATGTTGCATCAGCCGACGCCACGCACCGACCTCGAGGTCTGGGTGCGCGACACCGAAACGGTGCTGCGCATGATCGAGGCGAAGGCCGTCGTCCTCGGCGCGCCGTTCGCGGCCGCCGAGCCGGTGTTGCGCGAACGCGGGATCACCGTCGTGCGGATCGAGGATCTGCACAGCGGCGAGGATGCCGACCCCGTGCCCACCACAGAGGCCGATATCGCGTTGCAGCAGTTGACCTCTGGGTCGACCGGATCGCCGAAGGCGGTGCGGATAACCCACGGCAACTTCTACGTCAACGCGTACGCGATGTTCAACCGCGTCAAATTCCAGACCGACGACGACGTGATGGTCAGCTGGCTGCCGCTGTTCCACGATATGGGCATGGTCGGATTCCTCAGTGTGCCCATGCAATTCGGCGCCGAGGTGGTGTGCGTGACGCCGCTGGACTTCCTGGCCAGGCCGCTGCTGTGGGCCGAGCTGATCGACAAGTATCGCGGAACGGTCACCGCGGCACCGAATTTCGCGTACTCGCTGCTGGCGCGGCGGCTGCGTCAGGCCGAGCCCGGCACGATGGACCTGTCGAGCGTGCGCTACATGTGGAACGGCGCCGAGCCGGTAGACCCCGACACGATGACCGCCCTCGCCGCGGCGGGACAACAGTTCGGGCTCAACCCGATGGCGCTGACACCGGTCTACGGCATGGCCGAAACCACCTTGGCCGTATCGATCCCGGACCCCGGCCACGGCCAGGTACTCGACGTGATCGACGCCGACCTGCTCGAAGCCGTCGGCAAGGCGGTGCCGGTCGCCGAGGACGGCCACCACGGCACCCCGCGCAGGCTCCCGACCCTGGGCCACCTGGTGGACGACTTGGAGGGCCGAGTCGTCGACGCCGAACGCCAGCCGCTGCCGGTCCGCTCGGTGGGCGTGATCGAATTGCGCGGCCCCGCGGTCACTTCGGGCTACGTCACCGTCGACGGCTTCCGCCCCGCCCAAGACGCGGAAGGCTGGCTCGACACCGG
>JACIXH010000154.1 GCA_014360565.1 Nocardia sp. | reverse complement strand
GGGCCCGCAAGCCAGCACGCTGGTGGGGGTGGTTCGCCCCGCACCTGCCGTACCGACGTACCCGGGCGAACAGGAGGTGGAACGCCGTGCAGGGATTGATCCTGCAATTGACCCGCGCGGGGTTCCTGCTGCTGCTCTGGTTGTTCGTCTGGGCCGTTCTGCGGACCTTGCGCAGCGATATCTACGCGGCATCCGGCATCCGGATACAGCCGAGGGCCGCCCGCGGTTCGCGCGGGTCCATCGGTCTGCCCTCCCTGAGCCGAGGCCAGAAGGGCGCCAAGTATCTAGTGGTGACTCATGGTTCACTCGCCGGCACTCGGATCACTCTCGGCACGCAGCCGGTTCTCATCGGACGCGCCGACGATTCGACGCTGGTACTCACCGACGACTACGCCTCGACCAGGCACGCGCGACTGTCTCAGCGTGGTGACGACTGGTACGTGGAAGACCTCGGTTCCACCAACGGCACGTATCTCGACCGCGCGAAAGTCACCACCGCCGTCCGTGTTCCGCTCGGCACTCCTGTCCGGGTCGGCAAAACAGTGATCGAGCTGCGATCGTGACACTTGTTCTGCGCTACACCGCGCGAAGCGACCGCGGACTCGTCCGGGGCAACAACGAAGATTCGGTCTACGCGGGCGCACGCCTGCTAGCGCTGGCCGACGGCATGGGTGGCCACGCCGCCGGAGAAGTGGCTTCCCAGTTGATGATCGCCGCGTTGGCGCATCTCGACGACGACGAGCCCGGCGACGACATCCTCGGCAAGCTCGACCATGCCACGCACGCGGGTAACGCCGCCATCGCCGACCACGTCGAGGCCGAACCCGAGCTCGACGGCATGGGCACCACGCTCACCGCCATCCTGTTCGCGGGCCGCAAGCTCGGCATGGTCCACATCGGCGATTCGCGGGCCTACCTGCTGCGCGACGGCGAACTCGCCCAGATCACCCGCGACGACACGTTCGTGCAATCGCTGGTCGACGAGGGCCGGATCACCCCGGAGCAGGCGCACACCCATCCGCAGCGTTCGCTGATCATGCGTGCCCTCACCGGCAACGAGATCGAGCCGACGCTCATCATGCGCGAAGCCCGCGCCGGTGACCGCTATCTGCTGTGCTCCGACGGACTTTCGGACGTGGTGAGCGACGAGACCATCGGCAACACCATGCGCGAGGGCAACACCGACGAGTGCGCCGATCGGCTCATCGAGCTCGCGCTGCGCAGCGGCGGCCCCGACAATGTGACCGTCGTCGTCGCCGATGTGATCGACCTCGATTACGGCCAGAGTCACCCGATCCTCGCCGGCGCCGCCTCCACAGAGGAGGAGGAAGACGCCCCGCCGCCGAACACCGCGGCAGGGCGAGCCGCCGCGATGCGTCCGCCGCGCGCGCAACCGCGCCGGGCCGCGGCCGCGCCGCCGCCCGTGGAGACCAAATCGCACAAGCTGCGCTGGCTGTTGCTGTCGCTGGCCCTGATCGCCGCGGTCGTCATCGGACTCGTGGTGGGCTACAAGATGATTCGCAGCAACTACTACGTGGGCTCCGACAACGACAAGGTGGTCGTGATGCGCGGCCTGCCCGGTTCGATCCTCGGCTACTCCATCCACGATGTGGAGCTGTCGGGTTGTGTGAACAGCAAGGGCGAGCTCACGCTGCTCGATGCGGGCAAGTCCGCGGCGAACGGTTGCAAGACGCTGATGGTCAGCGACCTGAAGCAGACCGGGCGCGACCAGGTGCAGAAGGGCCTGCCGCCGGATTCTTTGGACAAGGCGCGCGGCAGCATGAAGGTGCTGGCGCAGAACGAACTCCTGCCGGTGTGCCCGAAGAAGGAATCGGTGCCACAGCCAGGCGTGCTCCCGCCCGAGCAGCCCGCGCTGCCCCCGAGCGGCGCACCCACGCCCGGCCCTGATCAGCCCGCGACACCCACCACCACTGCGGCTCCGACCGCCACGACCGCATCTCCGACAACCCCGCAGATCTCAGGGGAGAACTGCCGGGTGACGGACTGATGTCCGCACCGCCACCGCCGTCGGCCGGGGCGTTCCCCAGTCCTCCTGGCGGATTCGCGCCGGCGCCACCGCCGTCGACGCGACGCAACCAGGAGTTGCTGCTGCTGGCGGGTGCGGCGGGCATCACCACGGTGTCGTTGTTCATCGTCGAGGCGAGCCAGGAACAGTCGATCACCACCGACATCGCCAAGTACGGTGTGGCGTTCCTCGCGCTGTTCGGGATCGCCCATCTAGCGGTGCGCCGGTTCGCGCCGTTCGCCGACCCGCTCCTACTACCGATTGTGGCGCTGCTCAACGGTTTGGGCCTGGTGCTGATCCACCGGCTCGATCTCGCGGACGCGCAGAAAGCGGCGTACGACGCGACATCGGTCCCCTCCCCCGACGCCAACCAGCAGATCATGTGGACCGGCCTGGGCATCGTGGTGTTCATCACCCTGCTCATCGTCTTGCGTGACTACCGCACGCTGGCGCGCTACACCTACACACTAGGCCTCGTCGGCCTGGTCGCGCTGGCGATTCCGGCACTGTTGCCGAGCCGATTCTCCGAAGTCAACGGCGCCAAGATCTGGATCCGGCTGCCCGGATTCAGCATGCAGCCGGGCGAATTCGCGAAGATCCTGCTGATCATCTTCTTCGCGGGCGTGCTGGTGGCCAAGCGGGACCTCTTCACCGCCGCGGGCAAGCACTTCCTCGGTATGGAATGGCCGCGACCGCGCGATATGGGCCCGATCCTGATCGTGTGGATCGTCTGCATCGGCGTGCTCGTGTTCGAGAAGGACCTCGGCACCTCGCTGCTGATCTTCGGCACGGTGCTGGTGATGATCTACATCGCCACCGAGCGGGTGGGTTGGCTGATCATCGGCGGCGGCCTGCTCGCGCTCGGCTTCGTGTTCGCCTATCAGCTGTTCGGGCACGTGCGCGTGCGCGTGGACACCTGGCTGCACCCGTTCGACGACTACCACAACACCGGCTACCAGATCTCGCAGTCGATGTTCGGTCTCGCGACCGGCGGACTCGCAGGCACCGGACTCGGCAGCGGACGGCCGCAGCAGGTGCCCTTCGCCAAGACCGACTTCATCGTCACCACCATCGGCGAGGAACTGGGCCTGATCGGGCTCACCGCGGTGCTGATGCTGTTCCTGATCTTCATCGTCCGTGGGCTGCGCACCGCGCTCGCCGTGCGTGACAGCTTCGGCAAACTGCTCGCGGCCGGTCTCTCCTTCACCATCGCGATCCAGATCTTCGTGGTTGTCGGCGGTGTCACCAAACTGATTCCACTCACCGGCCTGACCACGCCGTTCATCTCCTACGGCGGTTCGTCGCTGCTGGCGAACTACGCGCTGCTCGGGCTGTTGATCAAGATCTCCGATGCGGCCCGCGCACCGGCACCGACCCGTAAGCGCGCGCCTGCCCCCATTGCCGACGCGGCCACGGAATTGGTGCGCAGGCCGGAAAGCAGGGTGAGCGAATGAACACGCCTCTGCGTCGCGTCGCCGTCGCCGTCATGGTGATGGTGGTGGCGTTGCTCGTGAACGCGACCTACCTGCAGGTGGTCAAGGCCGACGACCTGCGCAGCGATCCGCGCAACTCGCGGGTGCTGCTCGACGAGTACTCGCGCCAGCGCGGTCAGATCTCCGCGGGCGGCACCGTGCTCGCCGGTTCTGTCGCGACCGACGACCGGTACAAGTACCTGCGCCAATATCCCTCGCTGCCGCCGGCTTACGCCCCGATCACCGGCTTCTACTCGATGCAGTACGGCAAGACCGGGCTCGAGCTCGCCGAGGATCCGCTGTTGTCGGGCAACGACTCGAGTCTGTTCGGGCGGCGGCTCATCGACATGTTCTCCGGGCGCGATCCGCGCGGCGCGAACGTGCTCACCACGCTGAATCCGATGATGCAGCAGGTCGCCTACGAGCAGATGACGTCGAAGGGCTACACCGGTGCCGTCGTGGCGATCGAGCCGAGCACCGGCAAGATCTTGACCATGGTCTCCACGCCGAGTTACGACCCCAACGAGCTGTCGGGCCACGACGGCGCGGCCGGTCGGGCCGCCTGGGAGCGGTTGAGCACCGACGCGACCCAGCCGATGCTCAATCGCGCTGTCTCGCAGACCTATCCGCCGGGTTCGACGTTCAAGACCATCGTCACCGCGGCCGCGCTGTCCAATGGTGTGGCCGGTCCGAGCGACCAGTTCACCGCGGCGCCCAACATCACCCTGCCCGGCACCAGCACCACGCTGGAGAACTACAACGGCAGCACCTGCGGCGACCAGCCGACGGCCAGCCTCTACGAAGCGTTCCGGCGTTCGTGCAACACCGCGTTCGTCGAACTCGGCGTGAAGGTCGGCGCGGCCAAGCTCAAGGACGAGGCCGCCGCCTTCGGTATCGGCCCGCACCGTGGGGTGCCGATCCCGGTGGCCGAATCGACCGTCGGGCCGATCCCGGACAACGCCGCGCTCGGCCAGTCGAGCATCGGCCAGCGCGATGTGTCGGTGACCCCGCTCGACATCGCGGTGGTCGCCTCTACCATCGCCAACGGCGGCACCAGGATGCAGCCGTATCTGGTCGACCAGACCCAGGCGCCCGATCTGTCCGAGCTCAGCAAGACCGAGCCGGTCGGGATAGGACAGGCGGTGAGTCCGCAGGTAGCGTCGACGCTGACAGATCTGATGGTCGCCTCGGAAGCCAACACCGCGGGCGGCGGACGTTCGCCGTACCAGATCGCGTCCAAGACCGGAACCGCCGAACACGGCAGTAATCCCCGTAACACCCCGCCACACGCCTGGTATATGGCGTTCGCGCCCGCGCAGAACCCGAAGATCGCCATCGCGGTGATCGTCGAGAACGGCGGCGACCGGGCGCTGGCTGCCACCGGCGGTTCGGTGGCCGCACCGATCGCCAGGTCGGTACTGGACGCGGGCCTGGCAGGGGGCTGAACGAAATGAGTGTGCGAGTGACAACACGGGGGCCCCGATGCTGAACAACGGCGCCATGATCGCCGACCGCTACCGCCTGCAGCGGCTCATCGCCACCGGCGGTATGGGTCAGGTGTGGGAAGCGATGGACACCCGACTCGACCGCCGGGTGGCGGTCAAGGTCCTCAAGACCGAGTTCTCCGCCGATCCCACCTTCCGTGCCCGGTTCCGGGTCGAAGCACGCACCACCGCGCAGCTCAACGCACCCGGGATCGCGGGCATCTACGACTACGGCGAGACCACTGACCCCTCCGGCGGCGAGACCGCCTACCTGGTGATGGAGCTCGTGCAGGGCGAACCGCTCAACGCGGTGCTCAACCGGATGGGCAGGCTTTCGGTCGTCCAGGGTCTGGACATGCTCGAACAGACCGGGCGCGCGCTCGAGATCGCGCACGCGGCAGGCGTGGTGCACCGCGACGTGAAGCCGGGCAACATCCTGGTCACGCCGACCGGTCAGGTGAAGATCACCGACTTCGGTATCGCCAAGGCGGTCGACGCCTCGCCGGTGACCAAGACCGGCATGGTGATGGGCACCGCCCAGTACATCGCGCCCGAACAAGCCGTCGGCGAGGACGCCACCGCGGCCTCGGACGTGTACTCCCTCGGCATCGTCGGCTACGAGGCACTGGCTGGCATCCGTCCGTTCACCGGCGAGGGCGCGATCACGGTCGCGATGAAGCATGTGCGCGACGCGCCGCCGCCGATGCCCGACGACCTGCCCGCGAACGTGCACGAACTGATCGCGATCACGATGGCCAAGGATCCGCTGCAGCGCTACAGCAGCGGCGGCGAGTTCGCCGATGCCGTCGCCGCCGTACGCGCCGGACTCATGCCACCGATCCCCGGCGGTCCCACCGGTTCGTCGATGACCGGCGCGACCCGGGTACTGCCGCCCGGTCCGACCGTGGTGCTTCCCGCCGCGGCAGCCGGAGCGGCCGCCGCGGCCGCCGCTGACTACGACGGCGCGACCATGCGCTTCGGCCACCAGCCCGGCGGTCCCGGCGGTCCGCCGACCGGCGGCTACAGCGGCCCGGCCACCCAGGCGTCCGCGTCGGCGCCGGACCCGGCGAGCAAAGCCAAGAACAACCAGAAGTGGCTGATCGCGCTCGGTGTCGGCGCGCTGCTGCTCGGCGGCGGCGTGCTGTATCTGCTGTTCGGGACCGAACCGAACCGTGGTTCGGGCACCACGACCACCACGGTCCAGACCACCAAGCCGCTGCCGCCGCCGGTGACCACCACCCGGCCGGTGCCCCCGCCGCCGGTGATCACGGAGGCGCCGCCGACCACCACCGAAGCGCCGCCGACCACCACCGAGGCACCGCCGACCACCACCGAAGCGCCGACCACCACCACCGAAGCGCCGCCGACCACCACGACCAAAACCAAGCCGACGACGACGCCGAAGACGACCAAGCCGGAGCCGACCACCACCGCGCCCGCCGCGGGCGGCACCACCACCGTCGGTCGCCCCCGGCTGCCCACCTTCGACCTGCCGTTCCCCGATGGCGACACGGTCGTAGGCCCGACCAGAGGACAACGATGACAACCCCGAAGAATCTCTCCTCGCGGTACGAGCTTGGCGAGATCATCGGGTTCGGCGGCATGTCGGAGGTGCATCGCGCCCGCGACGTGCGGCTCTCGCGCGACGTGGCGATCAAGGTGCTGCGCGCCGATCTCGCCCGCGACCCCACGTTCTACCTGCGGTTCAAGCGCGAAGCCCAGAACGCGGCCGCGCTGAACCACCCGGCGATCGTGGCCGTGTACGACACCGGCGAGGCCACCGTCGACGGCGGGCCGCTGCCCTACATCGTCATGGAGTACGTCGAGGGCGACACCCTGCGCGACATCGTGCGGGGCAAGGGACCCCTCGCCCCGCGCAAGGCGATGGAAGTCGTGGCCGACGTGTGCGCCGCGCTCGATTTCAGCCACAAGGCCGGCATCGTGCACCGCGACATGAAGCCGGCCAACATCATGATCAACCGTGCGGGCGCGGTGAAGGTGATGGATTTCGGCATCGCGCGCGCGATCGCCGACAGCGCCAACCCGATGACCCAGACCGCCGCGGTGATCGGCACCGCGCAGTACCTCTCGCCCGAGCAGGCGCGCGGCGAGACCGTCGACGCGCGTTCTGATGTGTACTCGGTGGGCTGTGTGCTCTTCGAGATCCTCACCGGGCAGCCGCCGTTCACCGGTGACTCGCCGGTCGCGGTCGCCTATCAGCATGTGAAGGAAGATCCGCCGCTACCGTCGTCGGTCAATCCCGGCGTACCGCGCGAGCTCGATTCGGTGATCCTCAAGGCGATGGCCAAGAACCCGGCCAACCGGTATCAGACGGCCGCGGAGATGCGCGCCGACCTGATCCGGGTACTCGGCGGGCAGAAGCCGAGCGCGCCGATGGTGATGAACGACGAGGACCGCGGCGATTACGACGACGATTCCGGCCCGCGGAACTTTCACGACCGCCGCGACGACACCTCCGAGCACCCGGTGGTCGGCCCGCCCGGAGAGGAACGTAACCGCACCGGACTGATCGCGCTCGGCGTCGCGGCCGCGCTGGCGGTGGCGTTCGGGCTGTTCTGGGTGCTGGTCGGGCCGGGTAGCAAGGCCGATCAAGTGGCCGTTCCCGACCTGTCGGGCAAAACCGCCCAGCAGGCGCAGAGCGCATTGCAGCAGGCCGGTTTCTATGTGGCGGTGCAGGAGAAGCCGGACGGCAAGGTCGCGCCGGGCAATGTGATCGCGACGCAGCCGCTGGGCGGTTCACGCATCGACGAGGGCAGCACTGTGACGTTGCAGGTCTCCACCGGACCGACGCAGGTGCAGTTGCCGCGCCTGGTCGGCATGAGCCAGGCCGACGCCGAGCGCCAGCTCAATTCGCTCGGGCTGCAACTGGATCCGAATGTCGCGCGCAAGCCGTCGAGTACCGCCGACACCGACAAGGTGATCGCGCAGGAGCCCAGCGCGGGCGTGCGGGTCGACATCGACCAGCCGATCGTCATCACCATCGGCGGCGGACCGGAAGAGGTCCGCGTGCCCTCCGTGGTCGGTCAGGACATCTCCGTCGCGCAGCCGAATCTGGTGGATTCGGCCGGTTTCAAGGTCGACATCCAGGAAATGAAGTCCCCGCTGCCCAAGGGCCAGGTGCTGGCCACCAACCCGGCAGGCGGCAGCAACGCGGAGAAGGGCTCGACGATCACGGTCCACGTCTCCGCCGGCGACCGGATCACCCTGCCCGATCTGACCGGCCTCACACCGGTGCAAGCCCAGGAACGGCTGCGTTCCGAGGGATGGACCGGTCAGCTCAGCCAGACGACGGTGATCACGCTCGACGGCAACGCCTCGGGCAAGGTCGTCGGGCAGAGTCCGGCGGCCGGTTCAGCGGTGACGTTCAACGGCAATGTGGTGCTGCATGTGGGAGCGTCGCCGATTCCGCGTTGAGGTCTCGATTGGATGGCAAACGCGTCTGCCATGGCTGTGCGGGCGCAGAATGGGGCTGCTTTCATCCCATCCAGCGTTGCTGAACGAGGAGGTAGCCCCTATGACGACAGCCAGGGACATCATGAAGCCCGGTGCACAGTGGATCACCCGCGGTGACACCGTCGCGACGGCGGCGGCAGCGATGGCCGATCTCGGCGTCGGCTCGCTCGTCGTGGCCGATGACGACGAGCGCATGTGCGGCATCATCACCGACCGCGACATCGTGGTGAAGTGCGTCGCGCTCGGCCTGTCCCCCGAACTGACCACAGCGGCGGAACTGTGCGAGGCGACGCCGCGGTGGGTGAGCGCGGACGCCGATGTGGAAGACGTGCTCGACCAGATGGAATCGCACCGGGTGAAGCGGATGCCGGTGATCGAGAACAAGCGCCTGGTCGGAATGATCAGCGAGGCGGATCTGGCCCGGCACCTCGACGACAACCAGCTCGGCGAATTCGTGACCGCCATCTACGGGCGACCCTGAGCTAGCTCAGATCCAGGTGGGAGTTCATCGACATGGCCTCGGTGGCCAGGTCGGTGAGCTCCACCACCCGCACGCCGTGGGTTCGCAGTTTGTCCACACCCTCGCAGGCGGCGACGAACAGGCTCGGCTCGCGCCAGGCGATGACCACCGTCGGGATGCCCGCGGCCAGGATGCGATCGGTGCACGGCAGCCGGGTCGGGGTGGCGCGGGTCGAGCACGGTTCGAGGGTGCTGTAGATCGTCGCCCTGGTCAGGCGTGGGTCGCCGAGGTCGAGTTTGTTCAGTGCGGCCTCTTCGGCGTGCACTTTCTCATCGGTTTCGCGGGAGAACCCCGTTGCGATCTCCACACCGTCGGCGACGATGACGGCGCCGACGGAGTAGGCCGTGTCGCTGGGCGGACAGTTTCTGGCGAGTTCGATCGCCCTGTGCATGAACCGGTGGTCGGTGTCGTCTCGGCTCATTCGTTCCCCTCTGGTCGGCGAGTTATCCACAGCCCTGGCGAGTTGTGGAGTATGTCATGTTCAGGTGTGGAGAAAAGTTGTCCGCGAACTGTGGACAGCGGCATTTTCCCAGGTCATTACGTTGATTTTGTTCGCGGTACCAGTTAGTTGCGAGAGTGTGGACCGGGGCTGACCAGGTAGTTCAGCACAGCGACATCCCCAAGTTGTTCCACACCCGCCAACTGAAGCCTGCGACCTGCGCCGCCGGGAAATTCGGCGGGTCCGACGAAGCGCGGGGCGGCCGGATCGCCGACCAGGATCGGGGCGATCGCCAAGCGGATCTCGTCGACCAAGTCGGCCGCGAGGAATCCGGTGTGCATACCGGTGCCGCCTTCGACCATCAGACGGCGGATCCCTCGCCTGCCGAGATCTTCGACGAGTGCGGGCAGCGCGACGCGTTCGCCGAGGCTGATCACCTCGGCGAGTCCCGCCAGGCGCTCGCCCAGCGTCGCCGCGCCGGAATCGGAGGTGTAGACGAATCTCTGGCCACCGGTGTGCCAGAACTTCAGCTGTGGATCGAGATCGCCGGAATCAGTGACGGTCACCTTCACCGGATACTCCGGCTTACCCGCCGATACGCGGGCGGCCCGGCGTTCGGCACTGTTCACCAGCAACCGGGGATTGTCGGAGCGCAGTGTTTGCGCACCCACCAGAATCGCGTCGGCCTCGGCGCGGATCTGATCGACGCGATCGAAGTCGGCGGCGTTCGACAGCAGGAGCCGCTGCGCACTGGCGTCATCGATGTAGCCGTCGAGGCTCGCCGCCACCGAGAGCAGAATCCGTACGACACGCACGCTTGGCTCCTTGTCTGATGCCGGTCCGGAAAATCGCGGCGCTACCGAGTCACCAGCGCGGCGACCTCCGCCTCCAGCGCCGAAACGAGAGCCTCCGACGGACGTTCGCCACAGACCTCGAGCCAGTTGGCGAGCATCCGGTGGCCGCCCTGGGTGAGCACCGACTCGGGGTGGAATTGCACGCCGTGGATGGGCAGGGTGCGATGGCGCACAGCCATCACGATCCCGCTTTCGGTGTGCCCGACGACCACGAGCTCCTCGGGCACGGTCTCCGGGAGAACTGTCAGCGAGTGGTAGCGAGTGGCGGTGAACGGGTCGGGCAGTCCCGCCAGCACGCCGGACCCGAGGTGGAACACCTCGCTGGTTTTGCCGTGCAGAAGTTCGGGCGCCCGGTCGACGGTGCCGCCGAACGCCTCACCGATCGCCTGGTGCCCCAGGCACACCCCGAGCAGTGGCATCGAGTGTTCGGCGGCCGCGTGCACGAGCGGAATACTGGCGCCTGCCCGGTCGGGGCTACCGGGGCCCGGGCTCACCAACACGCCGTCGAACGCGCCTGCTTCGTCTCCGACGGTGAGCAGGGTGTCCAGATCGTCGAGGCGCGGGTCGTCATTGCGCCAGACCACGACGTCGGCACCAAGCTGGCCGAGGTACTGCACCAGGTTGAACACGAAGCTGTCGTAGTTGTCGACGACCAATACACGCATGCGTAGAGGGTACGTGGGGACCCAGTAGGTCGTCGCATCCATTACCTGGTGGGATAGCCTGGACATACCTGTACTCCGAATTCGAGGACGTCATGCCCAAGTCCAAGGTCCGCAAGAAGGCCGACTACACCCCGAGCCCCGCCAGCCGCACGCCGGTGAAGGTGAAAGCGGGTCCGTCGCCGGCCTGGTACGTCGCGATCATGCTGGGGTTCATGCTCGCCGGCCTGGTGTGGTTGATCGTTTACTACCTGGCCGCAGAGCACATCGGCTTCATGAACGACCTGAACGCGTGGAACTTCCTGATCGGTTTCGGCCTGATGGTCGTCGGCCTGATCATGACCATGCGCTGGCGCTGATCACGACGGATTACACGCGTGTTATTCATGCACACCTGTGGATAACCCTGTGCACAACTCGAGGATAGAGGGGCGAAGAACCACGTGAACGACGTACAACCCGTCTCGTGGTCGACCCCTCTCGCGGGCCTGCTCGCGGTCACCGGGGGCGGAATTCTGCTGGTCGTGGTCGCGATTCTCGCCCAGGACGGGCCGAGCAGACTACTTCTCGGCATCGCCGCGGCCGCTGTGCTGGCCATGGCGGTGCTCGGGATCCGGCAGCGCCCCCGCCTCACCATGATCCCCGGCTCCGCGCCGCGCCTGGTGGTCGGCACACTCACCGGCCCGCAGGAATACTCCCTGGACCGGATCGACCGGATCCGGATGGTCGCCTACCGCCGCATCGGCCGCAAAAGCGCGATGCTCGAGATCGACGTCCGCCATGACGACTCCGAGCGTTTGCTGATCTTCGGCCGCTGGGACCTCGGCACCAACCCGCACGACGTCTACGACGCCCTCGTAGTGAACGGCTTCGCCTCGGTAGCCACAGACTGACGTTGCTTCACGTGAAACAACGTCAGCCCGTTGGCACTGTCCTCGGTCCGCCTCCGTACTGATCGGAGGGGCGAAGAAGCCGCTGAGCGCCGGAAAGCGCCCGCCGCTAATCAGCAGCGATGCTCACGGCCGAGATGATGACGGGCTCGGCCGGTCGGTCATTGCGATCGGTCTTCACCGAAGCGATCGCGTCGACCACCTTGCGCGAATCGGGGTCGACCACCTCGCCGAAGATCGAGTGCTTGCGGTTGAGATGCGGCTGCGCGCCGACCGTGATGAAGAACTGCGAACCATTGGTCTGGGTGCCCGCGCCCGCATTGGCCATCGCCAGCAGATAGCCGCGGTCGAAGCGCAGATCCGGGTGGAACTCGTCGGCGAACTCGAAGCCCGGCCCACCACGGCCGGTGCCCGTCGGATCGCCGCCCTGGATCATGAACCCGGGAATGATCCGGTGGAAGACGGCGCCGTCGTAGAAGGGGCCACTGTCCGTACCGCCGGCATTGACGGTGGAGTACGGGGCGGTGCCATCGGCGAGACCGACGAAATTGCGCACCGTCTTCGGGGCGTGGTTACCGAAAAGCGCGATTCTGATATCGCCGTGGTTGGTGTGCAGAGTCGCCACGGCCGTCTGGTTGGGTGAGGTCACGCAGCTATGGTGCCACGCGGCACGCCGAATCCGTTTGTGCCACAGTGGTCGAATGAAGCTTCGTAATCCGCTGCTCGCGTCGATCGCGCTCGCCGGGGCAGGCGCCCTGGCCTACCTGGCCCGATCCAAGCGTCCACAACTGCCGGAACCCGCCGCCGAGCCGCCGCGTCTGGGGTATTCCCGCAACGGCTCGGCGCACTAGTCCCGGCCGTTGGTCAGCGGCTGACCGACTTCTTGTACTGCATCTGAGCCAGCGGCACGAAGATGAGCAGGATCACCACGATCCACATCAGCGATGTCGCCACCGGATGCTGCATCGGCCACGCCTGCGAGGTCGGCGCCATCGGGTTCACATTTCCGAACAGGTCACGCACCGCCTGGGTGAGCGCCGAGACCGGATTCCATTCGGCGAAGACCTTGAGCGGGGCCGGCATGTTGTCGAGCGGAACAAACGCATTGGACAGGAACGTCAGTGGGAAGATCACCATGAAGCTGGCATTGTTGAACACCTCCGGCGCGCGCACGATCAGGCCGACCACGGCCATCATCCACGACAGCGCGTAGGCGAACAGCAGCATCAACGCATACGCCAGCACCGCGTCGAGGAACGACCCGCGGATCCGCCAGCCGACCACGAGCCCGGTCAGCGACATCACCACCAGGCTGACGATATTGATCACGACGTCGCTGATCGTGCGGCCGACGAGCACCGCCGACGGCGCCATCGGCAGCGATCGGAATCGGTCGATGATGCCCTTCTGCATGTCTTCGGCCAGGCCTGCGCCGGTGAAAGTGGCACCGAACACCACGGTCTGGGCGAAGATGCCCGCGATCAGGAATTCGCGGTAGCCGCCCTCCAAGCCCGGAATGCTGATCGCCGAGCCGAACACGTAAGCGAACAGCAGCACGAACATGATCGGCGACATCGTCGTGAAGATCAGCACATCGGGCACGCGCTTGATCTTGATGACATTGCGTTTGGCGATGGTGATGCTGTCTGTCAGCACCATCGACAGTCGCTCGCCGAGGCTGGAATGCTCCACCTCGCCCTTGTCCAAGGTGACACTCATCGGTTCTTTCCTTCCGCGGCGCCCACGGTGTCCGACTCGCGATCACCGGCGACGAGTTCTTCGGCCTCGTGCCCGGTGAGGGTCAGGAATACATCGTCGAGCGAGGGTCTGCGCAGTGCGACGTCGTTGATCTGGACCTTGTGCTCGGTGAGCCTGCCGATCGCGGTGACCAGGTCCGCTGACCCGTCGGCCACCGGTACCGTGAGCTTGCGCAGGCCGGGCTCGAGGTGGATCTCGCCATCGGCGATCCCGCCGAGCACCTGCTGGGCGACGGCAAGTTGGTCGACGGCGCCGACGGTGAGTTCGATCCGGTCGCCACCGACGAGCGCTTTGAGCTCGTCGGCGGTGCCGCGCGCGATCACCTTGCCGCGGTCGATCACCGCGATCGAATCGGCGAGGCGGTCGGCCTCCTCCATGTACTGGGTGGTCAGCAGCAGCGTGGTGCCGCCCGCGACCAATTCCTCGATCACGTCCCACAGATCGAGCCGGGCACGCGGATCGAGACCGGTGGTCGGCTCGTCGAGGAACAGCACCGGCGGGTTGGCCACCAGGGCGCCTGCCAGGTCGAGGCGCCTGCGCATACCACCGGAGTAGCCCTTCACCGGCCGGTCGGCGGCGTCGCTGAGCCGGAAGCGGTCGAGCAGCTCGCGCGCGCGCTCTTTACTGCGCTGGGTGCCGAGGTGGTAGAGGCGGCCGACCATTTCGAGATTCTCGAAGCCGGTGAGGTACTCGTCGACCGCGGAGTACTGACCGGAGGCGCCGATGCGCGAGCGCAGGGCCTGTGGATTGTTGAGCACGTCGATGCCCGCGACGGTGGCGCTGCCTTCGTCGGGGACGAGCAAAGTGGTGAATACGCGAACGGTCGTGGTCTTTCCCGCACCATTGGGGCCGAGAAGCGCGGTGACGGTACCTTCCGGAACGGAGAGGTCGAGTCCGTCCAGGGCGACGAGCTGCCCATACCGTTTGACCAGTCCCTCGGCGACAATTGCGTCGGGCATGATTCTCCTGAAGTCGTGGTTTGGCGATGCTGTGCCCCAGTATTGCCCCACCCACCGACAAGTCGCATCCCGATTTCGGCACGACCCGCTATCAGATGTACAGACATGTTCGACATGCCGAGACGTTGCGACACGCGGCGAATCGGACTGATTTTCTGTCTCGCCATACCAACAAGAGCACGTGTTCACATGCTGGGCGCCGCGCGTGAGACGAGAACATGTTCACCGGCGATTTGCCGTAAAACCTTGCGTACCTGCGCATTTCACTCACCGTCAGATACCTGAAAGGTGCCGCCCCTGTGGACCCGGCCGGCGCCACATTCGGGGTCACCACCGACACCCGCACCAACAGCCGGAAAATCTCGCGAACTCGCCCGGTGCGCGTACACGAATTCCGCGCGTATCGCGTAGGATCGTTCACGTCGGCCCCTCCCCCCCGGGCCGACCCTACGCGGGCCTCGGCTAACTCCCCCCCTTCGCCGAGGCCCGCTCCCCATTTTCCGGCAAGGTCGCAGCTCGGCAGA
>JACIXH010000153.1 GCA_014360565.1 Nocardia sp. | reverse complement strand
TACCCACGAACACAGCGAGGCCCGGCGCAGTACGCGCCGGGCCTCGCTGGTGTTGTGAACAGATCAGCCGATGCTGAACGGCTGGCCCCACAACGTGACGACCGAGGTCACGTTATCGGTCTCGACCTTGACCTTCACGAAGGCACGCGCCTGGGCGTAGCCGCCGCAGCCGGACAGACCGATGGTGGTGTCGGCCCAGGTCACCGAGCCGCTCTTGCCCTTGAACTTGTTGTCCTTGCTGTGCGACTCGTCGCCGTAGTCGTCGGCCTTCTCGAGGTCGAGAATGTAGAACGACTCCGCCTGGCCGGGCCCCAGGCTCAGCTCGGCGCCGCTCTCGGCACCGACGCCGGGCTTCTTGCCTGCCCAGTCGCTCTCGCCTTCCACGCCACCTTCGACGCCGCCGCCGTCGATGTTGACCTGGCAGCCGACCACGTAACCGGGACGGATCTTGCCGCCCTTGGCATTACCGGAAACCTCGACCTGCGCGCTGCCCGACACCCACGCGTTGCGGTGCACCGGGGTCGAACCCATGGACGGGCTGATGGTGGCCGACTCGCCGACGAGGCGGACCGTGACGGTGGTGCCGTCGGACAGCGTCTTGACGATCTCGCCGCCGGGCAGCGGAATGAAGGTGTCGGCGTTGGCCGCACCCGTCGACAGCATGCCGAAGGTCACCGCGGCAGCGCCGACGACACCGGCCAATCGCGCCGCATTCTTACGGTGGAACATATTTTTCATCCTCTGATCTGTGTCTGGTTCGGGCGGGTCAGCCGATGCTGAACGGGGCACCGTAGAGGGTGGTCTTGGAGTAGTGGTCACCGATGATCTCGACCACGGTGTAGGCGCGGGCCTGTGCGAAACCGGCACATCCCTGCACCTCGATCTCGACGTCCTGGTACTCGATCGAGTAGACGCCCGCCTTCTCGATGTCCTTCTTCTCGAGCTGGACGAACTTGACCTCACCGGGACCGAGCTCGAGGCCCGCCGAACCGCCGACACTGAAGCCGGACAGATCGATTCCGCCGGAAACGCCCGCCGAGATCGCGTCGTCGCCGATCGAGACCTGGCAGCCGATGATGTAGCCGGTGTTGAGCTGCGAGGCGCCGTGGGTGGAGGAGTTGTTGGAGCCGTCGCGGCCGGACGGGCCGTTGTTCGGACCTGCCTCGCCCTCGGGCGTGATCGTCACATCGGCGGTCACGTTGGCCGAAACCCACGCGACCCGACCCGCGCCGTTGGCCGCCATCGACGGGGAAACCACGGCGTGTTCGCCGGTGCGCTTCACCGTGACGCCGTGGCCGACCCGCTCGCCGTCGGGCAGTGGAACGAAGGCGTCGGCTCCGGCGGTGCCTGCCACCAGCGCGCCCAGCGCGAGCACAGCCATGCCGGTGCCGACAGCACCGAGGCCACCACGGATTCGGTTGATATTCATACTTCCCCTCATCAGGTTCGAGCAGTCATCCCCCGACGCCACGCGAGGGCGTGTCGAGGGCTCGACCGAGCTTCCACGCGAACCATGGCGCGACGAGGGCCACCCGAAATCCCACCGATGAAAGTCGCACTACGAGAACATTTACGGCTCTTTGCAGTGGTGTAACAGCGGCTGTCAACAGAACGCAATACCCGGCCCGCTACCTGGCCATGACCGCGTCACCGCGGCCTGCCAGCCGCGAACTGAGCCATCGCG
This sequence comes from Nocardia sp., assembly GCA_014360565.1. GTDB lineage: Bacteria > Actinomycetota > Actinomycetes > Mycobacteriales > Mycobacteriaceae > Nocardia. The sequence continues at coordinate 13,395 of JACIXH010000153.1, read as the reverse complement.
CATCGCGGCCGACACCACGCAGTGATGCCGACGACAGGCTGCGTTGCCATTCCAGGCCCAGATATCCCAACCCGGGGTGCGTGGTCGAGATTCCCTTGCGGTGCAGTGGCTTTCCGGTGGCATCGAGGGCGCCGATATCGTCGAGGTAGGCCGGATTCGGGCGATAGCCCGTGGCCAGGACGATCGTGTCGACCTCGTCGCGAGTACCGTCGGGCCAGATGGCGGTGTCGGCCTCGAGACGCGTGAACATCGTGCGCGCGACGGGTTCGCCTGCGGACAGGGCGCGACGATAGCGGCCGGTGTCGAAGACCGGTGCGGTGGGCGGTTCGCTGATCAGGTGGCCGATCGGCAGTGTGTCCAGGCCGCTGTGGCGGAACCAGAAGTGCATGTCGCGGCCGAGGGGGCGTTGGGGCACGAACGTGACCGGGGTCCGGCTCGCCACGGTGACCTCCGCGGTCAGCGCGAGTTCCGTCGCGATCTGGACGGCGGAGTTTCCGGCGCCGACCACGATGACCCGTTGCCCGGCGAAATCTGCCGGCGATCGATAGCGACCTGCGTGCACGATGTTGCCGGTGAAGTCGGCCTGGCCGGGCAGTGCCGGCAGGTTCGGTGTCCCGAATCCACCGGTGGCCGCGATCAGCCGTGGGGCGGTGTAGGAGTGCCCGATGCCGGTGTGCGCGGTGAACTCTCGCCCGTCGTGATCGACTCCGGTGACCGCCTGGCCGGTGTGGATGTCGGCGGTGACGGTAGCGGCGTAGCGGCGCAGGTAGTCGACCACTTCGTCGCGATGTGGGTAACGGTCCGGATCGCCGGGGAACGGGAACCCGGGCAGCGCACTGTATTTCGCGGGCGAGAACAGGGTCAAGCTGTCGTAGTAGTGCGGCCAGGAACCGACCGGTTCGGGCCCGGCCTCCACGACAGCGGTGCGCAGGCCGTGTTCGCCGAGGTGGTGGGCGGCGGCGAGGCCCGATTGGCCCGCGCCGACAACGATTGCGTCGTATCGCTTGTGCACAGTTATCCCCAGTCGTATCGGTGAGTCTCGGGTCGGCGGGGCACCGTCGCGGTGGCCGCGAGCGCGGCCGCAGCGGCGATGACCGCCAGGACGAAATAGGCGCGGGCGTAGCTGCCGGTCCAGGTCATCAGGACGGTTCCGGCCCACGGCGCCAGCGCCATGACGATCACCACGGGCGCCGAGAGCAGGCCGTTGAGGCGGCCGTAGTGGGTGGCGCCCCAGCGGTCGGTGACAGCGGTGGCTTTGACCAGGGTCGTGATGCCACGCGCCACGCCCGCACCGATCGAGATCGCGATCAGCGCGAATGCTGTTGTCACCCAGCCGGTCAGCGCCGTCGCGACCGCGGTGACCGCGAATACCCCGACCATGCGCCCACGTGCGGAGGTCCGGGTGATCAGGGGCAGGTAACCGATGCGGCCCAGTACCTGTCCGGCGCCGCCCAAGCCGAGGGTGAGCGCGGCCAGCGAGGGCGAGAATCCGCGCTCGATCAACAAGGGGACCAGATTGAAGACCCCGGCGAAGACGGCGAACGCACCGAGACTCGAGGCGAGAACCAGCATCGCGAACGCGGGACTGCGCGACACCGCGGCGTGGTCGTCGTCGGCGGGCGAGGCGGCAATCGGCGGATCCGGCCACGGACCGGCCAGCCCCAGCAGGTGCGCCGGGATCGTGACCACCGCGAGCACCACCGCGAGGGTGAGGTAGGTCGCGCGCCAGTCGGTGTGCTGGACCAGGGCGGCTGTCAGCGGCGCGAAGACGGTACTGGCGAAACCGCCGGACAGGGTGAGGATCATCAGGGCTTTGACATGATCGGCGCCGAACCAGCGTGTCAGCGCGGCGAACGCGGGCGGATACAACACCGCTCCCATCGCGACCCCCGCGGCCGTCCATCCCGCGAAGAACAGCACGGGGTTCGGTGCCAGCGCGACGGTGACGAGTGCGGGCACGGCCAGTACCGAACCCGCGCTCATCACCACCCGCGGCCCCACCCGATCGATGACGCGACCGACCGGGATCCCGGTGAGCGCGGCGGCGAGCTGACTCAGCGAGAACGCCGCGGTGATCATCGGAAGCGACCAACCGGTGTCGCCCGAGATCGACACCGACAGCACAGGAAAGGCGTAGTAGAGAATGCCCCAGCTGGTGATCTCGGTCAGGCACAGCGTGATCAGCACCCGCCTGCGCAGGCCGGGCCCGACGGACCCGGGCCGCGCGACGATGGTGGCAGACACTTCTCAGCGAATACGCGAGGGTGCGGTCAGGGTCAGCACTTCGGGTGCGGGGCTGCAGCAGCCACCCGAGCTCGCGCCGTCCGGATCGTCGAAAACGCCCGCGCCGCCGCATACTCCGGTCTCGGGCAAGGTGAGTTCGACCCGGGCCGCGGACTCGTGGTCACCGGCCAGCGCGGCGGCGATGGAGCGCACCTGCTCGTAGCCGGTCATCGCCAGGAACGTGGGGGCGCGTCCATAGCTCTTCATACCGACGAGGTACACGCCGGATTCGGGGTGGGTCAGTTCGGCTACACCGTGGGGGTACACCGTGCCGCAGGAGTGGACGTTCGGGTCGATCAACGGCGCCAGCCGGACCGGGGCCTGCAGGACCGGGTCCAGTTCCAGGCGCACCTCCGACAACCAGCCGAGCTCGGGCCGGAAACCGGTGAGCGCCACGACATTGTCTACGTCGTCGAGGCGGCGACCGTCATCGGCCACCAGCGACACGCGCCCGTTCTCGCCCGACTCGATCGCCGCGGTGCGGAACCCGGTCACCACCTCCAGCAGGCCCGCATCGACGGCCTTCTTCGCGCGCAGGCCGAGGGCGCCACGCGCGGGTAGTTCGTCGGCGTCGCCGCCGCCGAATGTCGACTCGGCGGATCCGCGCCGCAGAATCCAGGTCAGCCGGGTACCCGGCCGCTGCTGCGACAATTGCGCCAGCGCCACGATCGCGCCGAGTGCCGAGTGTCCGCCACCGGCGATCACCGTGTGCGCGCCGGCGAAGCGATCGGCCTGCTCCGGGGAGTCCAGATCGGGAACCCGGTAGGTCACCGCGTCACAGGCGCGCTCGCCGAGCGCCGCAAGTCCTTCTCCGCCCAGTGGATTCGGCGCATTCCAGGTACCGGAGGCATCGATGACCGCACGCGCGGTGATCCGTTCCTCGGTGCCGTCGGCGCGACGGGTGTGCACCGACAACGGCTCGCTGTCGCGGCCGGCGTCGACAACACGATCACGGCCACGCCGGGCGAGCCCGACGACCTCGGTGTCATAGCGCACGGCGTCGCCGAGCGCGGCGGCCAGCGGAGCCAGGTAGTCGCGCGCCCAGTCCTGCCCGGTCGGGTAGGTCTCGTCGGCCGGCGCGACCCAACCGGTTCCGTCGAGCACCCGCCGCGCCGCAGGGGCGATCAGCTCGGCCCATCGGGAGAACAACCGCACGTGATTCCACTGGGCGACGGCCGCACCGGCGCGCGGGCCACGCTCGAACACCAGCACGTCTATGCCGCGCTCGCGCAGTTCGGCGGCAGCGGCCAGGCCCACCGGGCCCGCTCCCACAACGACAACAGGCAGTTCGGTCATCTTCGAGCTCCATTCATCGACGCACATCGATCTAATAAAGGCGACTGTATCGACAGTCATCGATGAATGCAACCATCGATCGACGTCGATACAATCGAGAGATGACGTCCCTGGACATGCCCGTCGTGCGCGACGCAGCCACTCCGCGCGTCGACGCGCTGGCCGCCGACGACGCCACCACCTACGCCGAATGGTTCGCCTGCCTGGCCGACCCGACGCGCATCCAACTGCTGCACCTGGTCGCCACCCGCCCCGCCGGGATCACGGTGCGTGAACTGACCGCCGCACTCGAGATCACCCAGCCGACGGTGTCGCACCATGTTCGCAAGCTCGCCGAGGTCGGCTTCGTCACCACCCACAAGAGCGGGACCTCCACCGTCGTCGCGATCAACCCGACCTGCTGCACCGGGCTCCCGCACGCCGCCGACGCGGTCATGGGCGTGCTCGCGCCACGGCCGTGCTGCCCGACCGACCTCCCCGCCGACGTGGCCGTTCGAGCGATGCACGACGACGACTGGGGCGACGTCCTGCGAATCTACGGCGAGGGCATCGCCACCGGGCTGGCAACCTTCGCCACCGAGGTCCCGGACCGGGCCACCTTGGACGCCCAATGGTTGCCCGGACATCGCTGGGTCGCCGAGATCGATGACGTCGTTGCGGGCTGGGCGAGTCTGAGCCCGGCCTCCGCGCGCGACTGCTACGCCGGTGTGGTCGAGAACTCGGTCTACGTAGGCGAGGGCATGCGAGGGCGCGGCGTCGGCAAGTCACTGCTGCGGACCCAGGTCATGGCCGCGGATGCGGCGGAATTGTGGACCCTGCAGAGCGCGATTTTCCCGGAGAACCGGGCCAGTATCGCCTTGCATCACTCGGCGGGCTTCCGCACCGTCGGCATCCGCGAGCGCATTGCCCAACTCGACGGGGTGTGGCGCGACACCGTCCTGCTCGAACGACGCAGCGCGAGTTCCTGACGCCGCAACGCACAGCACACCCAGGTCGCGGCAGCCCACCGTCGTCGTTCACCAGGCGTTTGCTTGCGCATTGATTCGATGTACGTCAATATCGAGGAATGTCTAAGTCAGAGATCGGCCTGACGCCGGTCGCGGCCTGCGCGGCGGAACCGGTAGTGCGCGAGCCCCTCACCGCCGCCGAGGCGTGCGAACTCGCCGCCGTGTTCAAGGCGCTGTCGGATCCGGTGCGCCTTCGACTGCTCTCGCTGGTCGCGAGCCGGGCCGGCGGGCAGGCGTGCGTGTGCGATATCTCCGACGGCGTCGACGTCAGCCAGCCGACGATCTCGCACCACCTCAAAGTGCTGCGCGAAGCCGGGCTGCTCACCAGTGAGCGCCGCGCCTCGTGGGTGTACTACCGCGTTGTCCCCGAAGCATTCGCCCGCGTGTCCAGCGCCCTGACCACCGAGAGCGTGCACGCATGAGCGCGACCACCACCGCAGAGCACCCGCCCGTCGTCGGCAAGCTGTCGACTCTGGACCGGTTCCTGCCGGTGTGGATCGGCGTGGCGATGGTCGCCGGATTGCTGCTCGGCCGGATGATTCCCGGCCTCGGCGATGCGCTCAGCGCGGTCGAGATCGACGGCATCTCCCTGCCGATCGCGCTGGGCCTGCTGATCATGATGTACCCGGTGCTGGCCAAGGTCCGGTACAACCGGCTCGAGTCCGTCACCAGCGACCGCAAGCTCCTGATCGGCTCCCTGGTCCTGAACTGGGTACTCGGCCCCGCGCTGATGTTCGCGCTGGCCTGGCTGTTCCTGCCCGACCTGCCCGAGTACCGCACCGGCTTGATCATCGTGGGTCTGGCGCGCTGTATCGCCATGGTGATCATCTGGAACGACCTGGCCTGTGGTGATCGCGAAGCCGCCGCGGTGCTGGTGGCCCTGAACTCGGTGTTCCAGGTGTTCATGTTCGCCGTGCTCGGCTGGTTCTACCTGTCGGTGCTGCCCGGCTGGCTCGGCCTCGAGCAGACCACGATCGACGTCTCGCCCTGGCAGATCGCGAAATCGGTACTGATCTTCCTCGGCATCCCGCTGCTGGCCGGATACCTGACCCGCCGATTCGGCGAACGCGCCAAGGGCAGCCAATGGTACGAGGAGAAGTTCCTCCCCCGCATCGGCCCGTGGGCGCTCTACGGTCTGCTCTTCACGATCGTGGTGCTGTTCGGCCTCCAGGGTGACCAGATCCGCTCCCACCCCCTCGACGTTGTCCGGATCGCGATCCCGCTGCTGGTCTACTTCGCGGTGATGTGGGGCGGCGGCTACGCCCTCGGCGCTGTCATGGGCCTCGGTTACGCCCGCACCACCACCCTGGCGTTCACCGCCGCGGGCAACAACTTCGAACTCGCCATCGCCGTCGCGATCGCCACCTACGGGGCCACCTCCGGTGAGGCGCTCGCCGGTGTCGTCGGCCCGCTCATCGAGGTCCCGGTACTGGTCGGCTTGGTCTACGTCTCGCTTGCGCTGCGAAAGCGGTTCTCCGATGCCACCGCCGGTCCGGTTGTCACCGGGGACGTCAAGTGAGCGACAAGCCGTCGGTGCTGTTCGTTTGCGTGAAGAATGGCGGCAAGTCGCAGATGGCGGCCGGTCTGATGCGTCATCTGGCCGGTGACCACGTCGAGGTTCACTCCGCCGGTACCCGGCCCGGTTCGGCATTGAACGAGCTGTCGGTGGCGTCGCTGCACGAGCTGGGCGTCGACATCACCGGCGAATCACCCGAACCCATCGACCCCGACCTGATGCGTGATATCGACCTCGTGGTCACCCTCGGCCGCGAAGCACAGGTCGAACCAGTCCTCGGTGTACGGATCGTCAACTGGGACATCGACGAACCCTCCGAACGCGGAATCGACGGCATCGAACGCATGCGCTTGGTGCGCGACGACATCGGCGACCGCGTCGTCCTGCTGCTCGAACAACTCACCGCCTGAGGCGTGGATCGGCACCTGCTCGCCGAACTCGACATCTCCACCCGCTGACCTCACTCCCTGATCTAAAGGCATTGCAGCTCATGTCGACCAAGCCCAGTGTGCTCTTCGTCTGCGTGCACAATGCCGGACGGTCCCAGATGGCCCAAGGCTTCCTGACCCATCTCGCAGGCGAGGCCATCGAGGTCCGTTCCGCCGGCAGCGCCCCCGGCAGCGCCCTCAACCCGGCGGCGATCGAGGCCATGGCCGAACTCGGCATCGACATCACCGCCCAGTCCCCCAAGATCCTCACCCCGGACGCGGTGGAGACCTCCTCGGTCGTGATCACCATGGGCTGCGGCGACGCCTGCCCGTACTTCCCCGGCGTGGACTACCGCGACTGGCAGCTCGATGATCCCGCGGGCAAGGGCGTGGAAGCGGTGCGACCGATCCGCGACGAGATCAAGAAGCGCATCGAGGATTTGATCGCCGAACTGCTGCCCGCTCGCGCCTGAAACCGTGAGCGCCGCCGGTCATCGGGTTGCTTGCGCAGGCCCGGTGCCGAGCGCGGACCTCACGCCGGTCGGCTGCGTCGCGCCGCGTAGATCACGATGCCCAACGCGACGACGCCCGCTCCCGCCAGCACGGAGGTGACCGGCAGGGTGCAGGCCAGCACCAGGCAGCCGAGCAGCCCGATCACCGGTACCCATCGCGGCGGGCGGCCCTCGGCCGGGCTCAGCGTCCACGCGGCCGCGTTGGCCACGGCGTAGTAGAGCAGCACCCCGAACGAGGAGAATCCGATCGCCGCCCGGATGTCGGTCGTGGCCGCGGCGACGGCCACGATCACTCCCACCGCCAGCTCGGCGCGGTGCGGCACCGCGAATCTCGGATGGATCGCCGCGAGCGCGTGCGGCAGGTGCCGGTCGCGGGCCATCGCCAGCGTCGTGCGCGACACCCCGAGGATCAAGGCCAGCAGTGATCCGAGCGCGGCCACCACGGCACCGATTCGAACCACCGGATCGAGCCACCCGGCACCGGCGACCCGCACGACATCGGACAACGGCGCACCGGCGCGCGCCAATCCCTGCGGCCCCAACACGATCAACGCCGCGACCACGACCAGCGCGTACACCGCCAGCGTGATGGCCAGCGCCGTCGGAATCGCGCGCGGGATCGTGCGCGCGGGATCGCGGACCTCCTCGCCCAGGGTCGCGATCCGCGCGTATCCGGCGAACGCGAAGAACAGCAGGCCCGCGGCCTGCAGTACCCCGAGCACGGTGACATCGGCACCGAATTCCAGCCGTGCGAGATCGGCCGATTCCGCGGTGAACGCCGCGACAACGACCGCGGCCAGCACCGCCAGCACGACCGCCACGATCGCCCGCGTGAGCAGCGCCGATTTCTGGATGCCGCGATAGTTCAGCATCGTCAACGCGACGACCGCGCCCGCCGCGACCGCGTGCGCGTGCTGCGGCCACGCGTAGGTGCCCACGGTCAGCGCCATCGCCGCGCACGAGGCGGTCTTGCCGACCACGAAACACCAGCCGGCCAGGTAGCCCCAGAATTCGCCGAGCCGTTCGCGACCGTAGACATACGTGCCGCCCGACGACGGATACCGGGCGGCCAGCCGCGCCGAGGAGGTCGCGTTGCAGTAGGCGACCACCGCCGCCACCGCGAGCCCCACCAGCAGCCACGACCCCGCCGACCGCGCCGCGGGCGCCAGCGCCGCGAAGATCCCGGCGCCGATCATCGCGCCGAGCCCGATCATGACCGCGTCGGTCACGCCCAGACTGCGGTGCAGCTCGGACGGCGTCCCCGCCGGCGTTGTCTCGGACACCTTGCTCCCGTCGCAGAACCTTCGACCGAAACTCCATCAACTGAATTTGATGGATCAGCTGATATCCTTGTTCGATGACGTCGACTCGTCAAGCTGTTCCGCCGTTTGTTCATGTTGCCGCCCATCCGATGCGATGGCGGTTGCTGACGGAGTTGTCGGAGGGCGACTTTCGCGTGCGCGAACTCGTCGCCCGCCTGGGCGAGCCACAGAACCTGGTCTCCTATCACCTGCGCCTGCTGCGCGAGGGCGGGCTGGTCACCACCACACGCAGCAGCCACGACGGCCGCGACAGCTACCACCATCTGGACCTGGAGCGCTGTGCCGAGATGATCGCCGAGGCGGGCCCCGCACTACATCCCGCACTGCGCACGCGCCCGGATGCGCCGGTCTTCGATCCGCCCACCGCACCCGCGGTGCTGTTCGTCTGCACCGGCAACAGCGCCCGCTCGGTGATCGCCGAGACGCTGCTCGGCAAGCGCAGCGATCATCGCGTCGGCGTCGTCAGCGCGGGTACCCGCCCGAAGCCGGCCATGCATCCCGACACCGTCCGAGTGTTGCGCGAGGAGTTCGGCATCGACATCAGCCGTCGATCGCCCCGTCGGCTCGCCGATGTCGCCTGCACTCGATTCGACGCGGTGATCACCCTGTGCGACAAAGCCCGCGAGGTCTGTCCCGAGTTCGCCGACGACCCGCGCCACATCCATTGGAGCATTCCCGATCCAGCGACAGCAGCCGCCGGGCAAAAGGACACCTACCCGATCTTCCGGAAAACAGCGGCCGAGATCGACACCCGAGTCCGCTACCTACTGCCGACCCTCACCCTCTCCGCGAAAGGAAGCGCGCCATGACCTCGTCCACCGAATTCGCCTGCGTTCGCTATCTCGTCGATGACGTAGCAGCGGCCATCGCGTTCTACACCGGCCACCTCGGTTTCACCGTGCACCTCGACGCCGCACCCGCCTTCGCCGACGTGACCCGTGGGCCATTGCGCCTGTTGCTTTCCGGCCCCACGAGTTCGGGCGCTCGGGCGACTCCCGCCGACCTCGCGACCCCCGGCGCCAATCGGATCCATCTCGTCGTCACAGACCTCGGCTCCGAAATCGCCCGCCTGCGCAACGACGGCATCGAATTCCGCACCGAGACCGTCAGCGGCCCCGGCGGCAGCCAGATCCTGCTCGCCGATCCCAGCGGGAACCTGATCGAGCTGTTCCAGCCCGCCGAGCACCGGTCGTCTTCCGGTGGCGCCAGAGCCTGACCTCGGACCGCTCGGCTTCGGCGATCAGGTGCCGACGAGGGCGTCGAGGTCGTAGTCGTTCTTGATGACGAAGTAGGAGCCGCGGATGGTTCCTGCGAGCTTCGACTTCTGCCGCGCGAACTTGAACGAGTCGAGCTCAGCGGGTATTTCCATACCGTCGCTGAGCTTGAATCCGACCGCGCGCTTGCTCGAATCGCCGACCGAATACATGACGTTGATCGACAGTCCGCTTTCGTAGAAGACGTAGGCGATACGGAGATTCTCGACCTGGAAAGTCGTGGCCTCGAGCGGGCGGGAGCCGATCACGATGTCACGTTCGTCCGCGAGTATCCGGCTCACCCAGTCGACGACCGATTTCGCCTCGCTCGCGGGCTCCACGGTGAAGACGTGCTCGTACTTGTTCTGGAAATACCTGGCCTCGTTCGCCCGCAATCCAGCGAGCGCGTCCGCGACCGGCGACGACTCCAATCCCTGGGTCGATACGTTCTGGAAATCCACGACATCAGCCACAGCGAACTCCTCAGCGCTACGTCGATCACGTCGGAAGATGCTTCGAACTACCGACCCGAGCCTATGCCGACCCAGCGCCGAGCCGCCGCAACACACAGACGCTGAGCCGCGATCACCGGCTAGGCCAGGACGACGTCGACAGCCACCGCCTTGCCCAACGTGTGCCCGACCGGGGAACTGGACAGCACCTTGGTGTGCAGTTGCGCCAACTGCTCGCGCGAGGCGTCCGTCTCGATCGACACTGTCGCACTGATCGATTCGAAGCCCGCGTGCCCTTCGGCCAGCCCGAGGAACACGTGCAGGTCGATGTCGCCCTTCACGTCGATCCGCAAGCTGTCGATCCGAATGCCGGCGACCGTGGCATTGGCCGCGTAGCCGACTGCGAGGCAGTTGCCGAGGGCAGCGAGCAGTTGCTCGACCGGGTTGGGTGCGGTGTCGGCTCCGCCGAGGGCAGCGGGCTCGTCGGAGGGGATCGCCGCGAACTTGCGCACCCTCGCCTCGGAGGCGAATCCACCCTGCCACGCGACGTGCGCCGCCCAGGTCGTTCGCGCCTTGGCCGGATCGGCCGCGACTGCTGCCACGAGACCACCGACGGCCTCGATATTCACCTCGTTGAGACGGGTGCTCACGGTCATGACGATCTCCTCGCGAAATCTGTGGGGAATACCGGACCACCACAGGGTGCTCGTCGCAGCCCGCGCCCAACAGGGTTTGACGCACGGTGAGCGCATCGACGAGCGCGGCGTCCGCGTCGTCGATCGGGCAGACCGTCTGCGGTGGCGCGCTACCCCTCGAGGTCGCGACGCACAGTGGCGGCGACGCGAGTGAGCGCGGCGCCGAGGTGGCGTTGCTGGGCGGCGGTGAGCGGGTCGAACACCAGTCGCTTCACCTGCGCGACGTGTTCGGGGGCGCTCTCGGCGAGTTTGCGCCGACCCGCGTCGAGCAACGTGGCCAGGGTGTATCGACCATCGGTGGGGTCGGTTCGGCGCACCACCCAGTCACGACTTTCGAAGCGGTCCATCACCTTCGACAGGCGCGGCTGAGTGCTGTCGCATTCCCTGGCCAGATCGCTGAGCCGCATCGTCACCTCGTCGGCCATCGACAGCCGGGCCAGCACTCCGTATTCGAAGTTGGAGATGCCCGCGTCGCGCTGCAGTTGACGGTCGAGTGCCGCGGGAAGGGCGGTGACGACTGTGAGCAGCGCTTGCCACAGGTCCTGCTGGTCGCTGTCGAGCCAGGGTGACTGGGTGTCCATGGGCCCATCATACTTGCCCAGACAACTCTCCTAACTTGCCTAGGCAACTGTAATGACTTGCCTAGGCAAGTCATCTCGAGCTATATTCAAGTTGCCCAGGCAAGTAAAACAACTTTCCGGGGCAAGCAAAGGAGATGATCGGCGATGAACCGGAACAGCCCCGCACCAGCTGCGGCGTACGACGCCCTACTCGCCAGAGTTCTGCCACAGGCCCGCGAGCGGCGTTCGTGGAACCAATCCGACGCAGCGCTGCCCAGCCTCTTCGTCAGCCACGGCGCCCCGTTCACCCTCGACGATCCGCAGTGGGTCGCAGACCTCTACGACTGGGCCGGATCGATGCCGAAACCCCGGGCGATCGTCGTCGTTTCGGCGCATTGGGAATCCGCGCCGCCCGCGATAACGGGAGCCGTGGCCGGCACCCCGCTGTACTACGACTTCAGCGGTTTCCACCCTCGCTACAAGACCCTGCCCTACGCGACCCCGGACGCCACCGACCTGGCCCGGCGACTCACCGGCCTGCTCGGCCACACGCCGGTGCACCAGTTCACCGACCGCGGGCTCGACCACGGCGCTTTCATCCCGCTCATGGCCATGTACCCCGCGGCGGATGTCCCGGTCGTGCAGCTGTCGATGCCCAGTCTCGATCCCGGCGCTCTGCTCGAGCTCGGCGCACGCCTGCGGCCGCTGCGCGAGGAAGGCGTCCTCGTGCTCGGCTCGGGCTTCATGACGCACAGCTTCGCCGTCTTCGGCCGCCCGGAGCTCGCCGTCGAGACCGCCGCCTTCGACGAATGGGCCGTCGACGCTCTCACCAGGGGCGACGTCGACACACTCGCCGACTACCGCAACGCACCCGGCGTCGCCATCGCACATCCGACGGCTGAGCACTTCGTCCCACTGCTGCTCACCATCGGAGCCGCCGACAACCCCGCGGGCGCGGTGAGCGCCATCGACCGCATGGTGATGGGCAACTCCATCAGATCCGTGCAGATCGACTGAAATGCCCACCCACACAACCCCATTGATTTCCACCACCGTGCTCCACCCCAGAGAAAAGGCTGTGTCATGAAAGCAGTACGTTTCCACGAGTTCGGCACCAGCGATGTCCTGCGCTACGAGGACATCGAGCGTCCAGTCCCCGGCTCGGGGCAGGTGCTGGTACGGGTCGCGGCCACCTCGTTCAACCCGGTCGACGACCATATCCGCGCCGGCGTGCTGGCCGAGATGATCCCGATGCGGCTTCCGTACGTGCCGGGCATCGATCTCGCGGGCACGATCGCCGAACTCGGCGCGGACGTGACCGGCTTCGAGGTCGGCGACCGGGTCGTCGCGATGCTGCCGCTGGAATCCGCAGGCGGCGCGGCCGAGTACGTCCTCGCCGAGGCCCGGACCCTGACCCCGGCGCCACACACGATCGACCTCGTCGACGCGGGCGCCCTGCCGCTGACCGGCCTGGCCGCGTGGCAGACGGTGTTCGAACTCGCCGAGGTACAGCCGGGCCAGACCGTCCTGGTCAACGGGGCCGCGGGTGCGGTGGGCAGCCTCGTGGTGCAGCTCGCCGTCGACGCGGGCGCGCAGGTAACCGCGGTGGATGCACCCGAGAACGCCGACCGCCTCCGTTCCTACGGTGCGAAAGAGGTTGTCGACCCGCTCGACCTGGCCGCCGGGCCCGCCGCGGTCGGCGGCCCGTTCCAGGTCGTGGTGAACCATGTGCGCGTCTCCCCGCAAGAGCTCGCCCAGCTGACGAGCTATGTCGCCGACGGCGGAATCGCCGCCAGCACCGCGGGCCCGATTCCGGAGGACACCGCACGCGGGGTGCGCAGCGCGAGCCTGTGGGTGCGCAGCGACGCGGCTCAGCTGGCACAGCTGGTCGCCAAGGTGGACGCGGGCGAGCTCGCGCTCCACATCGCTGCCCACCGGCCGGTCACCGAGCTGGCCGCGATCCACGCCGATGCCGGGCGCCTACCCGGCAAAACCGTCGTCGTCGCTGCCTGACCGACATCCACACCGGCCACTGACCCGCGCCCCGCGGAGTCGGGGCGCGGGTCGTGTG
>JACIXH010000152.1 GCA_014360565.1 Nocardia sp. | reverse complement strand
GAGCCGGGCTCTCAAGCCGGGTAGCGATCGAACCACGCGGGAGTCGGCTGCCCGTGCTCGTCTTTCGGTGGGGTGAGACCGAATTCGGTGCAGTAGTCGGTGGCCAGGAGTTCGAGCACTCGACGGGCGTCGACGGCGTTGGCCCAGCCTCGGGGCAGGGCCGCCCGGCCGTACCGGGCGCCGAGGATGCTGCCCGCGATCGAGCCGGTGGCGTCGCTGTCGCCGGAGTGGTTGACCGACAACAGGAGTCCGGTGCGAACGATGTCGTGGGGCGCCCCACCGAGGCCTTCGGCGGCGAGGGCGGCGAACACCGCGATCGACAGGGCTTCGGGGCCGATCCAGCCCTGTCCCAGAGTTTCGACGTCTTCCGGTGTGGGATAACGTCTTTCGCGTTCGATCCGAGCGGCCAGCCGATGTGCGGCGTTGATGGCTGTCGAGGTCTCCTCGTGGTCGGTGTAGCGCGTCAACTCTGTTCGTGCGCGAGACAGCGCGGTGGTGGTGTCGGCGCCGCGGGCGAGCTGATAGATCAGCGCCGACAAGGTGCCTGCGGGCAGCCAGCCGCTGGGGTGACCATGGGTCAGTGCTGCCGCATCACAACCCAATTCGAAGATGGTGTCGGTGGCCGCACCGGAACGATCTGCGGCATAACCGAATCCGCAGGGCGCTGCGCGCATCACCGCTCCGCTGCCCTTGGAGTTGTTGACCGGCTGTTCGCGGGTACCGAGCGGAGTGGTCGGGGCGCGCCGCTGCGCCGCGTGGCGCAGTGCGGTGTAGACCGAATTGGCCACGCCGCGCTGCTCGGTGAGCTCGGGAAAACCGGCGAGCGAGCTGTACAGCGCGAACGGCTGGTCGGGCATATCGGCGACCTGCCCGCGTAACCACACCAGCAGCCCCTGCTGAAGCAGGCCCATCGTCGCGCCGCCGATGCCTTTGGCTCTGGCCCGCACCGATCCCCGGATCAGCGCTTCCACGGTGAACGCCGTCAGTTGCGTCTCCTCGGAGATCCGCAGCGAATCGGCGCCGCTCACTCCGGCCGGGCCGTATTCGGTGCGGATCTGCTGGAGCGAGCGGGTTTCCACCGGCGCACCGAGGGCATCGCCGATCGAGCCGCCGAGCAGACAGCCGTGCACGGCGTTGAGCCACACGGGAGCGGCCGTCGCGACGGCATCGGCGGCCCGCCGCGCAGGATCGAGGCTCGGGTTCGGGACCGGTGGATCGCGGTGTGCCGCCGGCCCCTGTGTGGGATGGGCGGGGTCGATGCCGCGACGCTTGCCGGCGTCGGGAACTTCCGGCTCGATCGTGTGCTGAACCGCGGTCGGGTCGTGCCTGCCCACTGCATGCGGCTGACTCGGCGATCCGTGCGGTCCCGCGCCCGACCCGTTGACTGGTCGCAGTTGCGAGGTCGGCGCCGAGGCCGGGCGGAGCAGGGCGCCGGTGAGCGCGGCGGCGAAGGCTGTGCAGGTGGGGAAGCGGTGCGCGGGGTCTTTGGCCATCGCCTTGGACAGCACGGAGTCCACCGCGGTCGGCAGGGCCGCGCGGCGGGTACTGGCCGACGGGGGTGGGGCATTGAGGTGGCCGAGGATGACGGTCGCGGGGTTGGCGGCATCGAAGGGGCCGGTGCCGGTGAGAAGCCGGAAGACCGTGCAGGCCAGGGAGTATTGGTCGCCGCGTCCGTCGAGTGGGGCGCTGCTGAGTTGTTCGGGCGAGGCGTAGGCGATGGTGGCGGTGAACTGGCCCGTACGGGTGAGGCCGCCACTGCCGTCGAGGAGTTTCGCGATGCCGAAGTCGGTCAGCACCACTCGTTCGTCGAAGCCCGCGCCGACGCCCGCGGTGCGCGAGAGCAAGATATTGGCAGGCTTCACATCGCGATGCAGAACGCCCTGGCGATGGGCGTAGTCGAGCGCGCTCGCGGTCTGGGTGACGATCTGGGCGATCCGCTCGACCCCGAACTGCTGCACCGGAACCGCCGAGGCGTCGACACCGTCGACGAACTGCATGGCGATCCACAGACGTTCCTCGTCGATGCCACGGTCGTAGACGGTGATGATGTTCGGGTGGTCGAGTTGGGCTACGAGGTCGGCCTCGCGTTCGAACCTGGTCCGCACCTCGAGGTCGGCGAACAGGTCACGGTGCATCAACTTCAACGCGGTCAGCCGGGGCAGCCGACGGTCCCTGGCCGCGTACACCGCGCCCATCCCGCCCCGCCCGAGCTCGCGCTCGATGATGAAACCGGCGAACACCGCCCCACGCCGCAACATCGCTCACCCCGTTCACCGAACCCGATCGTTGGCAGCCTAGTGGGCGAAGGCACCGGACGCTCCCGAGTTCCCACGCACCGGCCCGCAGCGGACACCTGGCGCAGCCCGGCGAGGCCGTAGCCGAGATGGGCGAGGCCGCGCTCGCTCCAGCTCCTCGCGCTCATGGAGCCCCGCGCCTGCCGCGTGGCCTTTCGGCACTCGGAGGTGGACAGATCCGCCTGGCTACACCGCCGGGGCATGGGTGTCGGCCCACCGGGTGATATCGCCGCGATCGAGGGCGGTGGCGAGTAGGTCGGGGAACTTGTCAGGGGTGCAGGCGAAGGCGGGGATACCGAGGGCCGCCAGGGCTGCCGCGTTGTCATGGTCGTAGGCGGGCGCCCCCTCGTCGGAGAGGGCGAGCAGCACGACCACCTGGACGCCCGCCTCCTTCATCGCGTTGCAGCGTCGCAGCATCTCGTTGCGCACGCCGCCCTCGTAGAGGTCGGAGATGAGCACGAACAGGCTGTCGGTGGGCCGGGTGATCAGGGTTTGCGAATACGCGATGGCTCGGTTGATGTCCGTGCCGCCGCCGAGCTGGGTGCCGAACAGGACGTCGACCGGGTCGCTGAGTTGATCGGTGAGGTCGACGATCTCGGTGTCGAACACAACCAGTGAGGTCTTCAACGACCGCATGGAGGCGAGGACGGCGCCGAAGACCGACGCGTAGACGACGCTGGCCGCCATCGATCCCGATTGGTCGATGGCAAGGACCACATCGCGCTGCATGGACTGCGACTTGCGGCCGTAGCCGACAAGCCTCTCCGGCACGATGGTGCGGTGTTCGGGCAGGTAGTTGGCGAGATTCTTGCGGATCGTCCGATTGAAATCGATGTCGCGCAGTTTCGGACGGTGAGTGCGGGCAGCACGGTTGATGGCGCCGGAAACGGCGGCCACGGTCTTGGCGGCGACGCGCTGCTCGATCTCGCGCACCACCTTCTCGACGACCATGCGCGCGGTGGCCTTGGTGGTTTCGGGCATCACCCGGTTGAGCCCGAGCAGCGTGCCCACCAGGTGCACGTCGGGCTCGACCGATTCCAGGAGTTCGGGTTCGAGCAGCAGCTGGGTGAGATTCAGGCGGTCGACGGCGTCGCGCTGCATCACCTCGACCACGGTCGCCGGAAAGTAGGTGCGGATGTCGCCGAGCCAGCGGGCCACCCGGGGCGCCGAACCGCCGAGCCCGCCCGACCGCTTCGTCGAGCCTTCGGCGTCGCCGGTGCTGTAGAGAGCGGACAACGCCTGGTCCATTGCCTGATCGGCGCCGGAGCTCAGCCCGCCGAGCTGTTCCTCGGCGGCGGATCCGAGCACGAGGCGCCAACGGCGCGAGGGTGTTTCGTCGGACTGAGTCATCGGAGATGCTCCTGGTGATCGAGCGATGGGCCTGCGAATCGATGCGAGCTCTGCCGGGTCATCCTGCGGCTCCGAGGATCTGGGTCGCTGCCCGCAGGGCGAGTTGTCCGCGGGCTCGGTCGACCTCGACGGGGCCTGCGGGGGTGAGCGGTGCTCGGTCGGTGTCTCGCAATGCCTGGCTGATGGCTCGGCGCTCACCGGATTCGAAGGAGCCGAAAGTGCGGCGCAGCAGTGGCAGGGTGGCGACGAACTGGTCGTCGTTGAGATCGCGCAGCCATTCGTCGATGCGGCGCAACAACTCCCGGTCGTGGACGAGCAGGAGCCCTCGGCCGCCGAGGAAGCCGTCGATCCAGGCGGCTTTGGCGGCGGGGGTGTTGCCGATCGACAACGCGGCAGCCAGGCGACGGGCCGAGTCCGCGTCGTCGATGCGTTCGGCATCGCAGAGCAGGCGCACCGCGCGACCGCCGATCGCGCCGTGCACATCGTCGCGGTCGGCGATGCGCTGCAAGGTCGCCAGCCACTCGGTGGTGGCGTGCTCCTCGTCGCGGGTGCTGATGGCGCTGTGTGCGGCGTCGATCTGGGTGCGCAGGGCCTGCGCGGCGTCGGTGTCCAAGCCGGTGACGGCGCCGGGCAGGCCGGCGCAGATCCGGACCAGCAGGCCGTCGGCGACGTGGGCGAGGGCCTTGGTGTCGGTGCCGCGAACGTCGCCGTAGCGCAGCGTGCGGGTCAGGCCGGGTAGGGCGCCGAGCAGGTGGGTGACATCGTGGTCGAGTGCGGCCGCCGCGTCGAGTGTGGTGATCAAACCTTCGGTGGCGCCGCCCAAGTCGGCGAGCAGGGCCAGTTCCAGCGCATCGGCGAGGGCGGTGACGGTGACGCCGTCGCGACCGGCGGTATCGAGGATCTTCGTCTCCGCGGCGGTGCGCAGGGTCGTGCCCCAGACCGCGGCTTCCACGATGCGGACTTCGAACTCCGGTTCCCAGCGCAGGGTCCACGTCTCGCGAAACGTGCCGGTACTGCGGACCTCGCCGGTCGACGGAACACCCCAGTCGATGCCGAGCAGGCGCAGACGGTGCAGCAGATGCGAGCGTGCGACGTCGCGTTCCTTGCGCAGGTCCAGATCGATCGTGCGGGCGAGCGCTTCCTGCTTGAGCCGCAAGGTTTTGCTACGCGCCCGCAGATCGGCGGCCAACGGGACCGTCGGCGTGTCCTCGGGGACGCCGCCGAGTGTTTCACCCACCACGAGTTCGTCGACTACCAGGCGCAGCACGGTCTCGTCGCCGCCACACATCACCGCTCGCACTGCCTCGGTGACTTCGGACAGACCGGGCAGCGGTCTGCCGCGCAAGGCCGCGAGGGTGTTCGCCAGCCGCACGGCCTCGATGATGTGCGCGCTCGACACCGGCAGGTCGTGCTTGCGCAGCACCCCGGCGACCTTGGTCAGCCAGCGCGCCACGGGTCGCTCGGTCTCGGTGAACAGGTGGTGATACCACCCCGGCGAGGTGACGCCCGCCCCGTACCCCGAGCCTGCCGCCAGTCTCGAATGCGTCCACGGCACCCAGGTCAGCGCCGCCTTCGTCTTCGGCAACCCCTTGAGCAGCCGCATGTCCGGCGCGGCGGGGCCGAGCGGCTCGATCAGGGCCGGAGCATGCCAAGCGCCGCACACCACCGCCAGCCGCTTCGCCCCGCCCTTGAGCACCTGCCGCATCACCTGTCGCATATGAGCCTCGCGGACCAGGGTGTGCTGGTCGACGAGCAATCGGGCGAGCGCGGGGTCGTCTCGATCTGCCGATGCCGGGAGCTCGAATCCGGTCGCCGTCGGAGGGGCCGGTGTGAAATCGGGCTCGGCAGGCGGTTCGGCGCCAGTTCGAGCCGCATCGGTCGGCGGCGCCGATGTCTCGATCGGCGGTTCGGTGTCCGTGGGGTGCGGCGCGTCCTCGCGCAGGGCGGTCATGGCTTCGGTGATCGCCTCGAAAGCCGCACTGTCGGGCACGGATTCGACGACCGCGTCCCACCAGCGTTCGGCGTCGTCGTAACCCGCGGCGGCGGCGAGGGCGGCGAGCGGGTCGGATCCGCCGCCTCGAGCGTCGTCGTCGGCGGCGAGCACGTGCGCGGCAGGCAGGTCGCAGAAACGGACCGGCACCGCGTGGTCGACGCCGTAGCGCATGGCCTGCCACTCGGGGGAGAACACCGCGAACGGCCAGAACGCCGCGCGGGCGGGAGAATCCGGGACGTAGGCGAGCAGCGCGACCGGTGGGGTCATCGTGTCGGCGGCGACGAAGCCGACGAGCGGATCGGCGTCGGCGGGACCTTCGATGAGAATGGCATCGGGTGCGAACTCCTCGAGCGCGTGACGCAGTGATCGCGCCGAACCCGGCCCGTGATGGCGAATGCCGAAGACCCGCGTCACCGGGGCATCGCTCCCGGCGCCCGCGGGAGCGATCGGCGTGCCGACTGGCGGCGTCGAGCGGGCGACGCCTGCTTGTTCGTTCATCGAAAACCCCATGTGTGCTGTGTGTTCCGTCCGCTCCGGCGGGTGAGTGTCAGCCGGCGATTTCGCGGCAGGCTCGATAGAAGTCGGCCCAGTCGGGGCGTTCGCGGACGACGGCCTCGAGGTATTCGGTCCAGACGACGGTGTCGGCCACCGGGTCCTTGATCACCGAGCCGAGTACGGCGCCCGCGATGTCGGAGGCGCGCAGGATGCCGTCGCCGAAGTGGGCGGAGAGGGCGAGGCCGTTGGTGATCACCGAGATCGCCTCGGCGGTGGACAGGGTGCCCGAGGGGGATTTGAGTTTGGTGCGACCGTCGGCGGTGATACCGGAGCGCAGTTCGCGAAAGACCCGAACCACGCGGCGGACTTCCTCGGCGGCGGCGGGGACGGTCGGCAATTCCAGTGCGGCGCCGAGCTGTTCGACCCGGCGGCTCACGATGGCGACCTCGGAGTCCTCGTCGGCGGGCAGTGGCAGCACCACGGTGTTGAAGCGGCGGCGCAGCGCCGAGGACAGGTCGTTCACGCCGCGGTCGCGATCGTTGGCGGTGGCGATCACGTTGAAACCCTTGGCCGCCTGTACTTCTCCGCCGAGCTCGGGGACGGGCAGGGTCTTCTCGGACAGGATGGTGATGAGCGCGTCCTGCACATCCGAGGGGATGCGGGTGAGTTCTTCGATGCGGGCGATGGCGCCGGTTCGCATGGCGGTCATCACCGGTGATGGGACAAGGGCGGCGTCACTGGGCCCCTCGGCGAGCAGGCGCGCGTAGTTCCAGCCGTAACGGATCGCTTCTTCCGCGGTGCCGGAAGTGCCCTGCACGAGCAAGGTCGACTCACCGCTGATCGCAGCCGAAAGGTGCTCCGATACCCAGGTTTTCGCCGTCCCCGGGACACCGAGCAGCAGCAGCGCCCGGTCGGTGGCGAGGGTCGCGACCGCCACTTCCATCAGCCTGCGCGGGCCGACGTATTTGGGGGTGATGACGGTGCCGTCGTCGAGGGTGCCGCCGAGAACATAGGTGACCACCGCCCACGGGGACAGTTTCCAGGACGGCGGACGTACGCGGTCGTCGACGCGGGCGAGGGCGGCCAATTCGTCGGCGAATGCCTGTTCGGCGTGCGGGCGCAGCAGGGTGGTTGACGGTTCGGTGGTGGTCATCGCAGCTCCTCGAGCATGGTGGCGCGGTCGGTGAGGTCGTGGGCGAGTCGGTGGAAAGCCTGTTGCCAGGCGGGATCGTCGGTGGTGTCGGCGAGCGCGGTGACGCGGGTGGCCAGCTCGACCGGCAAGTGGACGCCCGCCGCGGTGAGCAACGCCCTGTCGGTGTACACGCCTGCACTGGCATGCGGCGTGCGCGCGGTGGTGCGGGCGCGGTCGCTGAGCAGTCGCAGGACGTGGACAGCCACCTGGTCGGGCCATGGGTGATCGAGGCCGGGCAGGATCGCGTGCAGTTCGTTGAGTTGGTGGGCGTCCAGGTCGAGCACATGTTCGATCCGATCGGCCGCGTCGAGCAGCGTGAACAGTTCGCGCCGCCGCAGCACGGCCTGCTCGGTCGGGGTCGCGTGGGCGAACAGCGCGCGGGCCCAGACGGTGTCGCGCTGGGCGAGCGTGGCATCGACCCAGCCGTCGACGATCGCCTTGGCATAGCGGGGCGGCAGCGACAGGGTCAGCGCGGTGGTCGCGGCCTGTGCGTTGCTGGAGTGCACGATCGGCGCCCACGCGGTGAGCGGCGTCGCGGCGATCGCCTGGTGCAGGGTCGTGATCGTCGAATCAGGGGTATCCCAGCGCAGTTTCGCCTGGTCGGTCGCATCGGTGATGCCGTCGCGCCGCGCCTGTGCGTCGAGCTCCGCAGGCACCGTGACATCGACGGTGCCGTCGTCGGCCACCCGGATCCAGGATGCCACCAGTGCCGCCATCCGCTGCCCGAAAGCGGCATCCGGGAGCTGGTTCAGCAGGGTCGTCGCGGTCCGGCGAACATCGCCGCGCCGATCGTCGAGGGCGCGCTCGAGCAATGCCTCGTCCGCCGCGCTCAGCCCATCGGCGAGCAGCGCCAGCAGCTCCGCCTTCACCGCTCCCGACTCCTTGGGCCATGCCGCGGTCAGCACCGCGAGGGCCGCGGCCGGATCCGCCCGGCGCGTTCGCGCGAACCAGTCCTTGCGCTCACCCGCGGTGCCGAACAGCCACACCTCGTGCGCGCTCGCGCCTGCGCCCGACCCCGACTCCGGCCGCGAGCCCAACTCCGACTCCGAACCCGAGCCCAACCCCGGCCCCGAGTCCGGTGCGGAGCCTGAGTCCGGTGCCGAGCCTGAGTCCGGTGCCGAGCCCGGTGCCGAGCCCGAGTCCGGTGCCGAGCCCGAGTCCGGTGCCGAGCCTGAGTCCGGTGCCGAGCCCGGTGCCGAGCCTGAGCCCGGTGCCGAGCCCGAGTCCGGTGCCGAGCCCGAACCTGGTGCCGAGCCCGAACCTGGCGCCGAGTCCGATCCCGATGCCGCTCCCGAACTCGACTCCGGCCACGAGCCCGAATCGGGATCGGTGCTCGGGTCGCGACCCGAGCCGGTGTTCGCACGCGTACCCGGTGCGGCGCCTGCCTCGCTTGTCTCGGTCTCGACGCCGGCTTCGGCCAGTGCTCTGTGTGTGCGGGACGCGAATGTGTCGGCGGGAAATTCGTCGACGAGTTTCGACCACGCGGGATTGCGGGCGGCGAGCCAGCGTCCCCGGCGGCCCGCCATGCGGAGCAGCGGCGCGCGCAGGGCGGCGTCGGAGGCGGCGGTCAACGCCTGGACGCACGCTACGGCGGGGAGGCGGAAGTCCAATGGTGTTGCCGCCGCGAACCATTCGGGCAGGAACGGCGACTTGTCGGCGAGCATGCGGCTGAGCCGGTCGGCAGCGGGGCGCGGGAGCAGTGGGCGCGGATCGTCCAGGGCGGGTTCGGGCTTGGCCGCGGTGCGGGGCAGCTGTCCGCCGCGCAGGTACAGATCTTGTAGCGCGGCGGTGTGGAGCAGCCGAGTGGCTGGTTCGCCCGCGTGCCGCGGCACGGCGGCGGCGACCGCGGAGTCGAGGTGGATGCCGTCGGCGCTGCGCCGGGCGGTGCCGAGCAGCGCGACCGAGACCAGTTCGGCCAGGGCCGGCGTGGGGGCGGTCTCGGTGGGGAAATCGGTCTCGAGGTCGCTCACCTCGCCCGCGGTGAAGACCGAGATCGGGTCGAAACCGTCGGCTCGCCACTCGCCGCACACTGTCACCGGATGACCGCCCGACACGGCGATGAGCCGCCAGGGGCGCACGCCCGCGGGCAGCGGCAGCGCGGTGCCGTCGGCGGCCACCAGCTGCCAGCCGTTCTCGTCGAGCACGGGCACGACATCGGTGAGCAGCGCGGGCCAGGCGCGCAACCATGGATCCTCGCTCAGGGCGGCGGCGTAGGCATCCAGCGCGTGGTCGATCGTGGCACCGCCCGTGGCGGGGATGGTGGTGAACGGCTCGGGCACGCCGTGGCGGGTACCCCACTGGGCGCGCAGCGATACCGCGCCGGGGTAGTAGTGCAACTCGGCGTCCACTTCGCTGCCGGGTGCAGGCACCTCGCCGGTGAAATTCGGAACAGCGAAGGAATGCTCGATGAGCAGTGCCCATCGCCCGCTGCCGCGACCGCGCAACCAGGTTCGCCGGGTGTGCAGACGATCCTGCTCGCTGACGCGCATGCCGAGCACCAGCCAGCGATCCCGAACGGCGGGCTCGGCCAGCACCGACTCGGCGGAGGTCGGGTAGCCCACATGGGTTCGAATGCCCGCTCGCAGCGATTCGGGCAGCGCATCGAGCCTGCGATGCGCCAGAACCAGCAGGTGCAGGCGGGCATACTCGCGCAACAGCAGCTCGGGCCAGTGCTCGGTGGTCACGATCGCGGTGGGCAACCGGCGCAGGGCTTCGGCGATACGGGGCGCCTGAGCATCGACCATCCGGGCCGCGATCGCCTCGTAAGCGGCGAACGAACGGTCGGTCTGGGCCAGGCCCGTGCGGATCTGGTCGGTCAGCCAGATCTCCAGCTCGGTGAGCCCGGCGGCGACGCGGGTCCGCCGCTGTTCGACCGTCGCCTGCGCCGGCGTGCTCGCGGCCTTGGCCTTCGCGGGCGCGGCGGCCTTCGCGGCCCGGCCCGCCAGCCATTCGGCCGCGAAATCCGCGGGTGCGTCCCGACCCGGTATCTGGCCACTCGACCACGTGAGCAGCAGCGACAAGGTGTGTTTGCAGGGGAACTTGCGGCTCGGGCACGAGCACTTGTACGCGGGACCGTCGAGGTCGACGATCGCCTGATACGGCTTGGCGCCGCTGCCCTGGCACAACCCCCATACCGCGCCGCCGGCCGTGCCGGTTTCGCGCCAGCGACCTGCCAGCTTGCGTGCGGCAGCCAGCGAGCTCGCGTCGGGCGCGAGCGCACGGACCTGCTCCTCGGTCCACGGCGTGCGTTGCTCGGTCATCGGTTCCCCCGTTCTCTGTTCGCCGAAATATCTACCGCAACCCACCGACATGCAGCGGTCACGGCGGCGAGGGAGCTGGAAAATGCTGGCGCTCCGGTAATTTCGTGCCCAACCTCTTGCCGTGAACCACGATGTCTGGCATTCTGACCTGTTCGGCACCGCCCGGACCGCCCGCGCTGCTCGATGCAGCGTAACGCGGGTGTGAACACCTCATCGAGCTGCCCGCCGGGGTGGGCGAGGGGTGGACATCGAGGGCCCGCCGTGGCACCGCGATGGCCATTCCACCTCGCGGGCAGATTCGCTGGGGCCCTGCGCATCCCCTGGGCGAACGTCCGGCGATCGGGTAGCGTTTCAACCGGAATCGTCGCGTCGCGCGCCGGCGCGAAGGGGCGCGAAGGGGGATGTCTCGATGTGCTCGGATCGGATCGCCGAGGTGGTCGCTCGCGAGCTCGCCGCCGACCCGGCAGTGGAGGAACGGGTCGCCGAATGCGTGCTCGCCGCGCTCGCGGCTGTCGACGGTGATTCGGCCGCGACCGATTCCGGTGACACCGGCGTCTTTCTGCGGTCGATCACCGTGCAGGGTTTCCGCGGCATCGGGCCGGCGGCGACGCTGCGGTTGAATCCGGGCCCCGGCCTGACCCTGGTGGTCGGGCGCAACGGCAGCGGGAAGTCGAGTTTCGCCGAGGCCGCGGAATTCGCGTTGACCGGCGGGAATCGGCGTTGGGACGGCCGCTCGACCGCATGGCGGGAGGGGTGGCGCAACCTGCACGAACCCGATATCGCCCGGATCGATGTCGAGCTGCTCACCGCGGGTGAGGAGCCCGCGCTCTCGATCGCCACCAGCTGGGAGGCGAGTTCCGAACTCGCCGACGCGCGGTGGACCGAACGGCGTGGATCCGCGCCTGCGGCGCCGGTCGACCCGCACCGCCGCAGACAACGGCTCGATCTGTACCGGCCGTTCCTGTCCTACAGCGAGCTCGGCGCGCTGGTCGACGGGAAGCCGAGCGACCTTTTCGACGCACTGCATCGCCTGCTCGGCCTCGACGAGCTGGCCGCCGCCGCCGAGCAGATCAGGCTGCGCAAGCTCGAACTCGAACGCGCCGTGAAAGATTCGCGCCAGTCCAGAGCCGACCTGTTGGTCGAACTCGCCGAAGCCGACGACGAACGCGCCCGCGGCGTCGCCGACTTGCTACGCACGCCGGAGCCCGACATCGACGCGGTGGCGGGTGCGGTGGCAGGCTCGGTCCTCGGCATCGATGGCCCGGCGGGTCTGCGCACGATCCTGCGGCTGAGCGTGCCCGATCCCGCGCGGGTCGCCGCCGCAGCCGCACGGCTCGCCGAAGCGGCCCGAAACGTGGCGCGCCATGCGACCGCCGATTCCGCAGCCGATCTGCGCGTGCTCGAACTGCTCACGCGGGCCCGTGAACACGTCACCGCGGCGGGAGCGTGCCCCTGCCCGGTCTGCGGACGCGACGAACTCGATGCCGAATGGCTCGCGGCCGCGGATCACGAAATCACTTACCGTACTGCCGAACTCGCCGCACTTCAGGCGGCCACGGCCGAGTTCGACGCGGCTCTCGTGTCGGCCCGCGGCCTCCCTTCCGAGGTTCCGATGGAACTCGTCTCGGCAACCGCGGGCGCGGCGAGCGTTTCGGCCCTGGCGGCTGTGCCGAGAGGAACCGCCGCTGCGAATACGGGCAGAGCAAAGATGGTGCCGGGGCCAGATCGGCGATCCCGGCAGGTCGAGGTGCCCGACAGCAGTGCGGTACAAGCAGTGACGCGGCTGCCTATCGATCCGAACGAGTACCGCACGGACTCCCTTGCGGACCAACACATTGCACACCACACCTCGTTGAGCGAACAGCGCGAAGTCGTCGGCCGGCTCTGGTCGGAGTGGGCCGCACTCGCGGACGCCGAGTGCGACGATCAGCTCCCGGACCGGCTGCGCGCCACCCACGCCGAGCTCGCCGTGGAACTCGCTGCACTGCAACGCGATACCCGCGACGAGTTGGACCGACTGGATACGGTGTGGTCGCCGCTGGTCCCGCGCATTCTCGCCTGGCTCGACCCCGCGCGCGCTGTCGCCGACCACGCCAGCGAACTGCGGGTGGTGAAAAAGGCGGCCGACTGGCTCAAGACGGCGACGGCGACGATCCGTGGGGAGCGGATGCGACCACTGGAGACCACGGCTCGCTGGGTGTGGAGCACGCTGCGCCAGCAGAGCAATGTGGAGCTCGGGGCGATCCGGTTGCAGGGCAGCGCGGGGACAGCGCGGCGGGTACTGCTCGATGTCACCGTCGACGAGGTGGACGGTGCGGCGCTCGGCGTGATGAGCCAGGGCGAGCTGCACGCACTCGGTCTGTCACTGTTCCTGCCGCGAGCCACGGTGGCGCACAGCCCCTTCCGATTCGTGATGATCGACGACCCGGTGCAGGCGATGGACCCGGCGAAAGTCGACGGGTTGGCCAGGGTGCTCGCCGAGGTGGCGGCATCGAGACAGGTGGTGGTGTTCACCCACGACGAGCGGCTCGCCGAGGCGGTACGCCGCATGCAACTCGACGCGACGGTGCTGGAAGTCCAACGTCGTGAACGGTCGATCGTCGAGGTCAGAGTGACCGGCGACCCGGTGCGCCGGTACCTCGACGACGCCAGATCACTGCTGCGCACCCCGCAACTGCCCGCCGCCATCGCCGACGAACTGGTTGCCACGTGCTGTCGTTCGGCGATCGAGGCGGCCGGGTTGGCGAAGGCACGTCAGGAACTGCTGGCCACCGGGCTCGAACACGGAGAAGTGGAACGGCGCGTTCGCAACGCCCACACCACCCGCGCGATGATCACACTGGCCATCATGGGCGTCGGTGCGCGCGTGGACGATCTGAACAAACACCTGAGCGCGGTCGGCGGGCGCTGGCTCGTCGGCGTGCTGCGAGATGCGACCGCGGGCGCGCACGTGCCGATCGACCGCCCGATGCGCGAATTGATCACCGATACCGAACGATTCATCACCTGGCTGCGGGCCCACGAGCCGAACGCGGTGCGCGCGTGAGCGGGTCCGCCGGGCGGCCGAAGACAATCGGCCGCTGTGAGTTCGCGATGTCGCGGGGCACGAGCGGGCCTGCCACAGTGTGGTCGTCGTGAATCGCCGGGGCAGGCCACCGCGGGCGAAGTTCAGCCCGCGGCCCTCGGTGGCGCAGCGGTTGGAAGCGGCCGAGAATCTGCTGGACGGCTCGGTGTCGGATGCCGGCGGGGTGTGGTCGCGGGCGGCGGCGTGGATTCTGCGCTTGGCGCTCGAACAGGCCGTGGATCAGTTGTGGGCGCAGGTGGCGCCGGAACTGATGCGGTGCCCGATGCGGGCTCAGCTGCTCGCGTTGCGGGTGTATGCGGGGCCGGAAGCAGCCGGTCAGGTCGGTGCGCTGTGGGCTGCGTTGTCGCGGGCGGCGCATCATCTCGACTACGAGATGGCGCCGAGTGTCACCGATCTGCGGCGCTGGCGGGATCAGACGGCTGAGTTGGCTCGGGTGCTGGAGCTCGCTCCGCTCGCGCATCAGCCGTTCGGGTGATCGGGGCTTTGTCCAGGCTGGGTGTGCGGGTGGGTGGTCGGGCAGGATGGCGGTATGGGTGACGTGCGGATGTGTCCTTGTCGGCGGGGTGAGCCGTTCGATGGGTGTTGTGGGCCGATTGTGGCGGGGGAGAAGGCCGCGGCCACCGCGGAGACGTTGATGCGGTCTCGCTACACGGCCTATGTTGTCGGCGACGTGGACTATTTGCTGCGGTCATGGCATCCGAGTACCCGGCCGGCCGGGCTCGAGCTCGATCGGGATCAGCGGTGGCTGTTTCTGGAGATCGTGGGGACGCAGCGTGGGGGTCCGTTCGACGACAACGGGACCGTGGAGTTCATCGCCCATTACACACTCGACGGCATGCGGGACTCGATGCACGAGATGAGTACCTTCGTGCGGGTCGACGGGGCGTGGGTCTACCTCGACGGAACGTTTCGGTCCTGATCCGGGGATACTGCTCACGTGCCCCGTATCGCGATCGAATACTGCACCCAATGCCGCTGGCTGCTCCGGGCGAGCTGGATGGCGCAGGAATTGCTGACCACGTTCGCCACCGAACTCGGGGAGGTGGCGCTGGTTCCCGGACAGGGCGGGATATTCCGGATCACCCTGGACGGCGAACAGCTCTGGGAACGCAAGGCCGACGGAGGATTCCCCGATATCGCGATCCTCAAGCAGCGGGTCCGCGACCGGATCGCACCCGATCGCGACCTCGGCCACGTCGACCGTCGCGACTGACGGTGTCGTTCAGCAGCCGCGAACGAGGTCGGCTCGGCGACCGTGACCGACCGCTGTCGATCCGGCCCGGCGTGCCCGATCAGCCGCAGCCGCCACCGCCGCAGCAGCCGCCGGCCGGCCGCGGTGCGGGCGCGGCAGCAGGGGCGGAGCCGCGTCCCGCCGTCGCGAAGGTGGTCAACAATTTGACGGTGTCGTCGTGGCCGATGGGGCAGGTAGCCGG
>JACIXH010000151.1 GCA_014360565.1 Nocardia sp. | reverse complement strand
GGAGCTGGGTTCCTGTGGACGCGGTGCGGCGGCCCCGACCGATGGTCGAGGCCGCCGCCGGTTCTCAGCGGGCGGGTGTCAGCCCCACGGCTCGTTGCCCGCGATCGTGCTGCGGTGCATGATGCGCCGCGAGGACGGATCGTAGGGCAGGGCGCGATGCAGCATGCCGGTGTTGTCCCAGATCACGACATCGCCCACGGCCCACTCGTGGGTGTAGCGGAAGCGTTCCTGGGAGGTCCACTCGAGCAGTTCGTCCAGCACCGCCCGGCCTTCGTCGCGATCCATGCCGACGATGTGATCGGCGGTGGCGCCGATCACCAGCGACCGGCGGCCGTCGCGGCGTTTCCAGACCAGCGAGGTCTCGTGGGTGGGCAGAGCCCGCCAGGCGGCGAGCTGTTCGTCGGAAGGGTCCGGGTGGGTCAGGCGCTGCGCCGCCTCGAAACTGTGCACGACGCGCAGCTGTTCGTAGCGCTTCTGATCCTGTTCGGGCAGGGCCTCGTACGCCGCGTAGGTGCTGGCGAACTCGGTGCCGCCGCCGACCATGGCGACGTGGCGAGCCGTGAGCATGGTCGCCTTGGCCGGGACATCACTGGTGGTGTCGTCGATGTGCCAGTGGAAGGTCGACTTGAGGTATTCGGCCGACGGGTTGACCGTCGGGTCGAGGGAGACCTTGAAGATCTCCTGCCCGCCCGGCGCCAGCACCGTGCCCAAACGCCTGCTGAAAGCCACCTGAGCCTCGTCGTCGAGGTTCGAGCCGCGGATCAACAGCACCCCACGCCATTTCAATGCCTCGAGGCACCGGCTGATCACACTCTCGTCGAGGAGGTCGGTGGCACCGGTGACCTCAACGCCGAGGGCCGGGCTGAGCGCTCTCGTCTCTGTCATAAGAATATCCCTTCCAGTTTGGGAGAAGCGTACTCTCCAAGTAAGAATTCGGCACCCGCGGCGGGCTCAGTCCAGGAACATGTCGCGGATCGGGTCGTCGCCGCCCCCGTAGGGGGAGAGATCGGCGATGCCGGATTCGGTCAGTACCTCGGCGTCGATATGGCAGTTGCCGGTGTTGGATTTCGCCGGGCGGGACAGGATTTCGGCGGCGGCATCGCCCATGATCTGCGGGCTGCGCGACCGCGAGAGCAGGCTGCCCTCCTCGATGTTGGCCACCGCCGAGGTGGCGATGTAGGTCTGCGGCCACAGGCAGTTCACGGCGATGCCGTAGCGGCCGAATTCGGTGGCCCAGCCCAGCGACAGCAGCGTCATCCCGTATTTGGACAGGGTGTAGGCCGGGTGGGCGCCGAGCCAGCGCGGGTTCAGATTCAGCGGCGGCGAGATGGTGAGCACGTGCGGATTCGCGCTCTCGCGCAGGTGCGGCAGGCACGACCTGGTGAGCAGGAACGAACCGCGGATGTTGATGTTCTGCATGAGGTCGAACTGCTTGGCCGAGAGGTCGGCGGTCGGCTGGGTCGCGATAGCGCTGGCGTTGTTGACGCAGAAGTCGATGCCGCCGAAGTGCTCCACCGCGGTATCGGCCGCGCGTTGGACGTCTTCCTCGTTGCGCACATCGCCGACGACGGCCACGCCCTTGCCGCCCGCGGCCTCGATCTCGGCGACCGCGGTGTGGACGGTGCCGGGCAGCTTCGGATGTGGATCGACCGTCTTGGCCAGCAGCACGATATTCGCGCCGTGCCGGGCGGCGGCGAGCGCGATCGCCAGGCCGATCCCGCGGCTCGCGCCGGAGATGACCATGGTGCGGTCGGTGAGCGGATGCTGGCTGGTCATCGTTCTCCTCGGATCGTTTTCACTAGATGGTATTGGCATTCTCATTTTCTGCAAGTACCGTATTCAAAGATGAGCGACCATGTGCAGACCTCTTCCGGGATTCCGCTCCAAGCGGTATACGGCCCGGACGACCGGAGCGCCGAACCTCCCGCGCCCGGTGTGTTCCCCTTCACCCGCGGCAACTTCGCCTCCGGCTACCGGGGGCGGTTGTGGACGTTTCGGCAGTACTCCGGTTTCGGAACTGCCGAGGAGTCCAACCGCCGATACCACTACCTGCTGAAACAGGGCGGCACCGGCCTCTCGGTGGCGCTCGACCTGCCGACCCAGTGCGGCTACGACTCCGATGATCCGGAGGTGAGTGAGGAGGTGGGCCGGGTCGGCGTGGCCGTCGACACCCTCGCCGACGCCGAAGTGCTCTTCGAAGGCATTCCGCTGGACAAGATCTCGACCAGTTTCACCATCAACGGCACCGCCGCGATCCTGCTGGCGATGTACGTGGCGGCGGCCGAGAAGTCGGGCGTGCCCCGCGAGAAGCTCACCGGGACCATCCAGAACGACATCCTCAAGGAGTACGCCTCCCGTGGCACCTGGATCTGGCCGCCGGAACCGTCGCTGCGGCTGATCGCCGACACCATCGAGTTCTGCGCCGGGGAGGTGCCGCGCTTCAACGCCATCTCGGTGGCGGGCGCGCACTTCCGGGATGCCGGTGCGAACGCGGTGCAGGAGATGGCGTTCACTCTCGCCGACGGGGTGACCTACTGCGACACCGTCGTCGAACGCGGGCGCATGACCATCGACCAGTTCGCCCCGCAGATCTCGTTCTTCTTCTACACCCACGGCGACTTCTTCGAGGAGGTCGCGAAGTACCGGGCCGGACGGCGGCGCTGGGCCACCATCGTGCGCGAACGCTACGGCGCGAGCACCGACAAGGCGTCGATGTTCCGCTTCGGCTGTGTCGCAGGCGGTGCGTCGCTGTACGCGCCGCAGGCGCAGAACAACGTGGTCCGAGTCGCCTACGAGGCAATGGCCGCCGTACTCGGCGGCGTGCAGTCGATGTTCACCGCGGCCTGGGACGAGCCGTTCGCGCTGCCCAGCGAGGAGTCGGCCACCATGGCGCTGCGCACCCAGCAGATCCTGGCCTACGAATCCGGGGTGACCCGGGTGGCCGATCCGCTCGGCGGCTCCTACTTCGTCGAATCACTCACCGACGCAACCGAAGAACGTCTGATCGAGATCATGGCCGACCTCGAGAACCACGGCGGCATGGTCCGCTGTATCGAGGACGGATACCTGCAGGGCATGATCGCCGACGAGGCCTACCGGATGCACAAGGACGTGGAGTCCGGTGTCCGTCCGGTGGTCGGGGTCAACCGGTTCGCCGCCGACGAGGCGCCACCGGAGATCGCCACCTACGAACTCGACGCAGACGGTCGCGAACTACAGCTCAAAAGGCTCGCTCGAGTCAAGGCCGAACGCGATTCCGCGGCCGTTCGCGCCAGTCTGGCCGCCCTGTCTCGTGCCGCGGAGGGAACCGAGAACCTCATGCACCCGCTCATCGATTGCGTCAACGCCTACTGCACGGTGGGCGAGATGACCGCCACGCTCAAGGACGTCTGGGGCGAATTCCAGCAGCCGGTGGTGTTCTGATGAGCGCGCGCATCCTCGTCGCCAAGCCGGGCCTGGACGGTCACGATCGCGGGGCCAAGATCGTCGCCCGCGCGCTGCGCGACGCCGGTTTCGAAGTCATCTACACCGGCATCCGCCAGCGCATCGAAGACATCGTCTCGATCGCCTTGCAGGAGGACGTGGCCGTGGTCGGCCTGAGCATCCTGTCCGGCGCGCACGTGGCGCTGACCCAGCGCGTCGTCGACGCCTTGCGGGCCGCCGACGCGGGCGACATCGCGGTGATCGTCGGCGGCACCATCCCGCAAGCCGATGTGCCGCGTCTGCTGGAAGCGGGCGCGGCGGCGGTGTTCCCGACCGGGACCACCCTCGAGGTGCTGGTGCGCGATGTTCGCGCACTCACCGAAACCCCCACCCCGGCTTGACATCTTCTGTGATGGGACCGGTACCGACAACTGTGGAGCTGAAGCAATGGTGCGGATAGGCGTGATGATCGGGCCCGAGCGCGGGGATACCGCGCGCAAGGTCACCCGCATGCTCGATGACATCGAGTGGGCCGAATCGGCGGGACTGGACACGGCCTGGATTCCCCAGATTCCCACGGACTTGGACGCGTTGATCACCGTGGCGCTGATGGGAACCCGGACGAGCCGGATCGAACTGGGTACCGCGGTGGTGCCGTTGGCCGCCCAGCATCCGATCGCCCTGGCCCGGCAAGCATTGTCGGCGCACGCCGCGACGGGTGGGCGCCTGGCGCTCGGTGTGGGTCCGTCGCACCACTGGATCGTGACCGAGATGCTCGGCCTGCCCTACGACAAGCCCGCCGCCTACACCCGGGACTATCTCGAGGTGCTGAACGCGGCATGTCACGGGCCCGGCCCGGTGGATGTGGTGAACGAGACCTTCACCGTGCACAATCCGCTCGACTTCGGGCCGGTCGCACCCATGCCGGTGCTGGTCGCCGCGCTCGGCCCGGTGATGCTGCGCATCGCGGGCGAACAGGCCGACGGGACCATTCTGTGGATGGCCGACGAACGCGCCATCGCCGATCACGTGACCCCGCGCATCACCGCCGCCGCCGAGGCCGCGGGCCGGCCCGCGCCGCGCATCGTGGCCGGTCTCCCGGTGTGCCTGTGCAAGCCCTCGGAGACCGACGCGGCCCGCGAACGCGCGAATCGCATTCTGGCCGAGGCCGAGACCTCGCCGAACTACCAGCGTCTGCTCGACCGTGGCGATGCCACCACCATCGGCGACATCTGCGTGGCAGGCGACGAGGACGCCATCGCCGCCGGCTTGCGCCGCTACGCAGAGGCGGGCGCCACCGATCTGTCGGTGCGGTTGCTGCCGATCGGGGACACCCTCGATGATCTGCGCGCGTCCAAGCGCCGCACCAGAGAGATGCTCGCCGAGCTGGCCAAGGAATTGCGGTGACGGCACCATTGGCCGGCGTGCGCGTCCTCGAGGTCGGCACCATGCTCGCCGGACCGTACGCGGGCATGCTGCTGGCCGACCTCGGCGCCGAGGTGACCAAGATCGAACCCCCGACCGGTGACATCTCGCGACAGGTCGGCGACAGCTACTTCGCCAGTCTCAACCGCGGCAAACGCAGCGTGTGCCTGGACCTGGGTTCGGCGGCCGGGCAGCAACACCTCGGCGAACTGGTGGCCGGTGCCGACGCGCTGCTGGTGAACCTGAAACCGTCGGCGATCAGGCGTTACGGCCTGACCTACGACCAGTTGCGTCGGTGGAACGAGCGGATAGTCTGCGTCGCGCTCACCGGTTTCGGCATGGACACCGGCGACGATCCGGCCTTCGACTATGTCATCCAGGCGGCCACCGGCGTGGCCGCGCTCACCGGTGACCCGGCCGGCCCGCCGACGCTGCCGGGCTACTCCGCGGCCGACAACTCCGCGGGCCTCACCGCGGCGCTGGGCCTGCTGGCGCACATCGTGTCCGGGCGGGGAGGTCAGGTGGAGGTCTCGCTGCGCGATGTGATGCTCTCGCAGTTGAACTACCACGCCTCGGCCTATCTCAACGAAGGGCGCGCGCCGCAGCGGCGCCCCTTCGGCGCGCACTCGTACTACGTTCCGGCCCAGCTCTTTCCGACGTCGCAGGGTCATCTCGCGCTGTTCATCACCCACGACGGATTCTGGAAATCCTTCGCCGGTGAGGCGGGTATCGACGGGTTCGCCACCATGGCCGAACGCGCCGAGCGCCGCGACGAGGTGCTCGCCGTGGTCACCGCGGCGCTCGCCGCCGACACCGCCGTGGCGTGGGAATCGCGGCTGCGGCCGCTCGGTGTTCCCGCCGCCGCCGTGCGTGCGCTACCCGACGCGCTCGCCGCCACCCCGGACGCGATCGTCGAGGCGGGCGATTTCCGGCTCGTCGGCAGCCCCATCCGGGTGGCCGGATACGAGCCGGAGTACGGGCCGCCCCCTTCGCTGGGAGCGCACGGTCCGCTGCCCGGTACGCCGTGATGGGCGCCATGAACCACCTGCCGCGCCTGCCATCCGGGCTGCGCCGAGTTTCCCGAGGAGTGTGATGGACGTACGTCTGACGAGTGAACAAACCCAGTTGCGTGACGCGGCCGCCAAACTGGCCGACGACCTGGGTCCGGGGTCGGTTCTCGACCTCGAGGACAGCACCCGGGTCGCCCGGCTGGAGAAGGCCGTGGACACCACGGGATGGCGCGCGCTGCGCTCCGACGGCGCGTCCGGCGTCGAAGTGGCGCTGGTGGCCGAGGAATTCGGTCGCGGCCTGGTCGATGTGCCGTTCCTCGGCCCGGTCCTCGCCGACGATCTGCGCGGCCGGGTGGACGGCGACGCCCAGCACTGGACCATCGCGGTGGACGGGCGCGCCGTCGACAGTCGCGGCTGCCGACGGCTGCTGATGCTCGACGAACGTCAGGTGCTCGCGGGCACGGTCGGTACCGCCGAGGTCGGCGTCGACCTGACCCGCCACGACGCCGAGGCGCTGGGCCCGTGGGAGAGCTTGGGCGAGCTGTCGGCCGAACAACTCGCGCACTGGCGGGCGCTGGCCGTTGTCGCCACCACCGCCGATCTGCTCGGCGCGGCGCGCGGCGCGCACGCGCTGGCCGTGGAGTACGCGAAAGTTCGCCAACAGTACGGCAATACGATCGGCTCCTATCAGGCCGTCACCCATCTGCTCGCCGAAGGCCTGGCGCTGATCGAAGGATCGATCAGCGTGCTGCGCCACGCCGCCTGGGCGGTCGACGAACTCGAACCCGAAGAGGCTGGGCGGGCCGCCGACATCGCGAAGGTGTACTGCGCGCGCGCCGCCCGCACCGTGTGCGAGACCGCCATCCAGGTGCACGGCGGGATCGGCAACACCTGGGAGTGCCTGGCCCACCTGTACCTCAAGCGGGTACTCACCGCCGCCGAACTGTTCCCTGTGCGTCTGGAGGAAATCGACTGTGGACTTTCGTGATTCACCCGCCGAGGCCGAATTCCGGGAGCGGCTGCGCGCCTGGCTGGCCGAGCAGGCGGGCAAGTTCCCGACCTCGGGCGACGAGTACTGGGCCCGCCAGGGCGAGTGGCATCAGGCGCTCTACGCTGCCGGGTTCTTCGGCCTGTCCTGGCCGGAGAAGTTCGGCGGCCGGAACCTGCCGCCCGTCTACGATGTGATCCTGGACGAGGAACTGGCCATGGCGGGCGCGCCGCCGCGACCCAGCCTGGGCTATCTGATCCAGGGCCTGGGTCGCCACGGCAGCGTGGAGCTGCAGCAACAGTTCCTGCCCGGGATGATCGACGGCACCGAACGCTGGTGCCAGGGTTTCAGCGAACCCGACGCGGGTTCGGATCTGGCCTCGCTGCGCACCACCGCGGTCCGCGACGGCGACGACTACGTGATCAGCGGCCACAAGGTCTGGACCAGCTACTCCGACGTGGCCGACTGGTGCCTGGTGCTCGCGCGCACCGACCCGGACGCGCCTCGGCACAAGGGGATCTCGGCGTTCGTGATCTCGATGCACCAACCCGGTATCGAACAGCGTCCGCTCCAGATGATCAGCGGCGTCACCCGTGAATTCGGGCAGGTGCTCTTCGATGGCGCCCGCGTTCCGGCGGCGCAGATGGTCGGCGCGCCGGGGGAGGGCTGGAAGCTGGCCATGACCGTGGTCGGCCACGAGCGTGAGCCCGCCACCCTCGGGTACTCGGCCCGCTACGGAAAGCTGGTGCGCCAGTTGGCCGCCCGCACCCAGGGTCAGCCGCCCCAGGAATTGCGGTGGGCTGCCGTGGAGGCGGAGATGCTGCGCCTGCATGTGCGGCGGCGACTGTCCGAACAGCTCGACGGCATCACCCACGGGCCGGAGGGATCGGTCGACAAACTCTTGATGACCTGGGTGGACCAGGCCGTCGGGCATGCCGCCCTCGCGGTCGGCGGCACCCGCGACCCCGAACTGCTCGGGTCCTACCTGTACAGCCGCGCGCAGAGCGTGATGGGCGGGACCTCACAGATTCAGAAGAACATCATCGCCGCGCGCATTCTCGGATTGGGAGCCTGACATGTACGACCTGCCAGCAGAAATCGACGTCCGTGCCGAGGGTGCACTGCGGATCATCACTTTGAACCGCCCGGACAACCTCAATGCCGTCAACGACGCCCTGCACACCGGTCTGGCCAAACTCTGGCCGCAACTGAGCGAGGACCGCGAGGCCCGCGCCGCGGTGCTGACCGGCGCGGGCAAGGCGTTCTCGGCGGGCGGCGACTTCACCTACCTCGCCGAGCTCGGGCGTGACACCGACCTGCGCAGCAAGACGATCGCGCACGGGCGCGAGATCGTGCTCGGCATGACCCGCTGCCGGGTTCCGGTGGTGACCGCGGTCAACGGCCCGGCGGTCGGTCTGGGTTGCAGCCTGGTGGCCCTGAGCGACATCGTCTACATCGCACCGGATGCCTATCTGGCCGACCCGCACGTCCAGGTGGGACTGGTCGCCGCCGATGGTGGACCGCTCACCTGGCCGTTGCAGATCAGCCTGCTGCTGGCCAAGGAGTACGCGCTGACCGGGGCCCGGATCGGCGCCGAGCGAGCGCGCGAACTCGGGTTGGTCAACCATGTGGCCGACGATCCGTTCGCCGAGGCGCTCGTGTGCGCGAAACGCATCGCCGAGCAACCGCGTCAAGCGGTGGAAGCCACCAAGCGGCTGCTCAACATCCACCTGGAGCGTGCCGTGCTCGCGAGTCTGGACTACGCCACCGCGGCCGAGTACCAGTCCTTCGAGACCGAGGACTTCCAGCGGACCATCGCCAAACTCACCGCTGCCAAGAAGAACTGAACAACCGCACAGCACAGTGACCCGGGAGCAACAACTCCCGGGCCACTGCGTGCTCGATGCGGGTTCAGCGGGATTGCCGCTGTGCCAGCACGTTTTCCGAGCATTCGACGGTGCCGGTGATGCCGGTACCGTCCTGGCGGGCCAGCAGGGCTACGGCCGCCGCCATCGTTTCCGGAGGTTCCACCATCTCCGGCGGAATGTCGCGGCCGCCCGCGGCTTGCCAGCCCTCGGTGAGCACCACGCGGGTGGGGCTCACACAGTTCACGGCGATATTGTCCGCCCGCAGATCGGCGGCCAGCCCGAGGTAGAGGCGCTCGACGGCCGATTTCGAGACCCAGTACGCGTTGGAGCCACGGTCGGTCATGCCGACACCGGTGGTCGTCACCGCGATCATCGAGCCGCCGCCGCGCGAACGCATGTGCGGGACAATCGCTTTCGTCACCAGGAACACACCGGTGAGATTCACGTCGAGGCACAACTGCCACCGCTTCAGCGGAGTGGACTCGATCGGGCCCAGCCAGAGCACCCCCGCGTTGGCGACCAGGATGTCGATGCCGCCGAACTCGGCCACCGTGGCCGCCACCGCCGCGTCCACCGATGCCTCGTCGGTCACATCGCACGCCACCGCGAGCGCGCGACCACCTTCCTCGGTGATGCGCTGTGCGACAGCGTGAATGGTGCCCGCCACCCTGCCCTCGCTCTCGCTACGGGCGGCTACCGCCACCGCGGCGCCGGCGCGGGCCAGCTCCTGGGCCACCGCCGCCCCGATACCCCGGCTGGCGCCCGCGACGAAGGCGACTTTGCCCGCGAGCGAGCTCACTTCGGCGGGAAACGCAGCGCGCCGTCGAGCCGGATGACCTCGCCGTTGAGGTAGTCGTTCTCGATGATCGACTGCGCCAGCTGGGCGTACTCGGTGGACCGGCCCATCCGCTTGGGATGCGGAATCTGCTTGGCCCAGTACTGTTCCAGCTGGTCGGCGGCCTTGCCGTAGGCGGGTGTGTTGATCGTGCCCGGGGCGATGGTGACCACCCGGATGCCCAGCGGCGCCAGATCGCGCGCCGCGACCAGGGTCATGCCGACCACGCCGCCCTTGGCGGCGGCGTAGGGCAGCTGCCCGATCTGGCCTTCGTAGGCGGCGATCGAGGCGGTGTTGACGATCACGCCGCGCGACCCCTCAGCGAGGGGTTCGGTCTCGGCGATCGCCGCCGCCGACAGCCGCATCACGTTGAACACGGCGGTGAGATAGAACTCGATGGTGGTCCGGAAGCCGTCGAGGGCCAGCGGGCTGCCGTCCTTGCCGACCAGCCTGCCGCCGCTGGCGGGGCCGCCGTGGGTGTCGACCGAGATCCGCAGCGGGCCGAGAGATTGCGCCTCGGCGACGGCTGCGCGCACAGAGTCCTCATCGGTCGCGTCGGTGTGCACGTACGTGACGCCGAGTTCGGTGGCCAGTTCTTTGCCCTTGTCGTCGGCGACGTCGGCGATGACCACTTTGGCCCCGGCCGCGTGCAGGCGGCGGACCGTGGCCTCGCCCAGTCCGCCGGTGCCGCCGACGACGAGGGCGGAGCTTCCACTGATTTCCATTGCGTATCCTCTCTTGCAATTACTGCTCTTGATTGAGGAGAATAGCATTCTCATGAACATCAGCATGATTCTTGACATGGCCGCTGCGGCGGAAGACCGACCTGTGGTGACCGCGGGCGGTCGATCACTGTTCACCACCGAGCTCGCCGCGCTGGCCCGCCGCGCGGCACGACAATTCAGGGGGCACACAGCGGTGCTCTACCTGGGCGCCAACCACCTCGCCTATACGGTCGCGCTCTTCGGGGCGGCCCTGGCCGGCGTGCCGTTCGTGCCGTTGAACTACCGGCTCGGCGCCGGGCAACTGGAGGCGCTGCTGGCCCGCCATCCCGGCGCGCTCGTATTGCGGCCCGAGGACTTCGACACCCTGCTCACCGCCGACGCCTCCGACGACGAAGCGCCCGGCGAGGTGGCATGGGACGGCGATGCCGTCGCGGTGATCATCTACACCAGCGGCACCACCGCGGAGCCGAAGGCGGCGTTGCTGCGGCACCGGCATCTGATGGCGTACCTGCTCAACACTCAGGAGTTCGGGAGCGCCGAGGGGGAGGCCACGCTGGTATCGGTGCCGCCGTACCACATCGCAGGCCTGACGAACCTGCTGTCGAACTTCTACAGCGGCAGGCGCATCGTCTACCTGTCCGCCTTCGACGCCGCCGAATGGCTGGAGACTGTTCGGCGCGAACGCATCACGCACGCCATGCTGGTGCCGACCATGCTCGCCCGCATCGTGGAGGTGGTGGCGGGCGAGGACGCCGGGGTGCCGGAATTGCGCAGCCTGGCCTACGGCGGTGCGCGCACCCCGCGCCCGGTGCTGGAACGCGCGCTGCGCGCCTTCCCGCACACCGGCTTCGTGAATGCCTACGGCCTGACCGAGACCGCTTCCTCCGTCGCGGTGCTCGGCCCGCAGGACCATCGCACCGCTCTGGCCTCGGCCGAGCCCGAGGTCCGCGACCGGCTCGGTTCGGTGGGGCGGGCACTGCCTGGTATCGATATCGAGATCCGCAGCGAGGCAGGCGAACCCGTCGCGGCGGGGGAGACCGGGTTGGTCTTCGTGCGCGGCGACCAGATCTCCGGCGAATACGGCGGGCGCAGCGCACTGGACGCGGGCGGCTGGTTCCCGACCCGCGATCTGGGACGCCTGGACGCTGACGGCTATCTCTACATCGAGGGCCGCGCCGACGACACCATCATTCGCGGGGGCGAGAACATCGCGCCCGCCGAGATCGAGGACGTACTGCTCGCCCACCCCGGCGTGCGCGAAGCCGCCGTGATCGGCGTGCCCGATCCCGAATGGGGCCAGCGCCTGGTGGCGGTGCTGGTCGGCACCGGCGAGCCCGAAGAGATCCGCGAGTGGGTCAAGCAGCGCCTCCGCTCGTCGAAAACCCCCGACCTGATCGTCTTCCGCGGCGAACTGCCGCGCACCGAAACCGGAAAACTGTTGCGCCGCAACCTTGTCGCCGAAGTGGAGAACACCAATGCCTGATTTCGAAGCCGTGATCGTCGAAGCCCTACGTACCCCCATCGGCACCGCGCGGAAAGGAACGCTGCGCGATACCAACGCTTTCGTCCTCGCCGATCACGTGGTGTCGGCGGTGGCCGCGCGCGTCGATGCCGAACGCATCGACGACATCATCCTCGGGGAGGGGCGCTACGGCGGCGGCGTGATCGCCCGGCACGCGGCGGTCACCGCCGGGCTCACCGAGATCCCCGGCCTCGCCCACAACCGGCACTGCGCCGCGGGCATGTCCGCGGTGCACACCGCCGCCGCCGGCATCCGGGCCGGGATGGACGAACTCGTCCTCGCCGGTGGGGTGAACGCCGACTCCACGGCCCCGCGGGTTCGCTTCAAGGTCGCTGAGGACGACTGGATCGACCCCTGGGTCTCGCCGTCGCATCCCGACCGGCCGGACGCGCCGAACCTGGACATGTCGCTGACCGTCGGGTGGAACGCCGCGGCGAAATACGGCTTGACCCGCACGGAGATGGACGAATGGGCGCTGCGCTCGCACCGCAACGCGATCGCCACCATCGACGCCGGGCACTTCGATGCCGAGATCGTTCCCATCGACACCCCGCACGGCCGGTTCGCCGTCGACGAGCACCCGCGCCGGGGCACCACTATGGACAAGCTCGCCGCCCTCAAACCACTGCACCCCGAAATCGAGGGGTTCAGTATCACCGCCGGTAACGCCAGCGGCGCCAACGACGGCGCGGCCGTGCTGGCGCTGGCCTCGAGCCGGCTCGGTCTGCCCGCCCTGGCGATCGTGCGCGGATGGGCATCGGTGGGCGTGGACCCCGCCGAGACCGGCCTCGCGCCCATCCACGCGATCCGCAAAACGCTGCGGCGGACCGGTGTCTCGCTCTCCGACATCGATCTGTTCGAGATCAACGAGGCGTTCGCGTCGGTGCCATTGGCGACCATCAAGGAACTCGACATCGACCCCGAGCGCGTCAATGTCAATGGCAGCGGCTGTTCGCTCGGGCATCCGGTGGCGGCCAGCGGCGCCCGGATGATCGTGACCATGGTCCACGAATTGCGCCGTCGCGGCGGCGGATTCGGCATGCTGGCGATGTGCGCCGGTGGCGGCATGGGCTCTGCCACCCTCATCGAAGTGCTCGCCCCGTGACGGGTGAACGCCGGTGAACGTCGCCGAACTGGTCGCGGCGGCGCGCGCGGGCAATACGCGCGCCGCCGGGCGGTTGCTCAGTCTGGTCGAGAGCCCGCGCCGGGACGAGGTGCTCGCCGTGCTCGCGCCCGCCCCGATCCGGGTGATCGGTCTGACCGGGCCGCCGGGGGCGGGCAAATCGACCACCATCGCCGTGCTCACCTCCGCCTATCGGGCACGGGGTCAGCGGGTGGCGGTGCTGGCCGTCGACCCGTCCTCGCCTTACAGCGGTGGTGCGCTGCTCGGTGACCGCATCCGGATGGCCGCCCACATCAACGATGCGGATGTGCTGATCCGGTCGGTCGCCACCCGTGGGCACCTCGGCGGGCTCGCCGCTGCCGTACCCGCCGCGATCCGGGTGCTCGCCGCGCTCGCCTACGACGTGGTGCTGGTCGAGACCGTGGGCGTCGGCCAGTCGGAGATCGAGATCGCGGCCGTGGCCGACCCCACCCTGGTGATACTGAATCCCGGCGCGGGCGACGCGATCCAGGCTGCCAAGGCGGGGTTGCTCGAGGTGGCCGACATCCTGGTCGTCAACAAGGCCGACCGCGACGGCGTCGAACAGACGGTGCGCGATCTGCGCAACGAGACCCACCTGCCGATCTTCCTCCTGGTTGCGGCCCGCGGCACCGGGCTGACCGCACTGCTCGCGGCCGTCGACGCCCATCACCGGGCCGACACCCGTGACCGCCGCGCGGCCCGCGCCCGCGTTCAGATCCTGTCGTTGGCCCAGACCAGGTTGCGCACGCACCCGGAGTTGGACCGGCTGGCGCACGGGATCGCCGACGGCCACGAAGACCCCTATTCGGCGGCGGAGTCGCTGTTGCGCCCGTCGCCGTCCCGGTCCGCCGGGCGCCATCGGCTCGAGTCCGACGATCCGGCGTTCTGCGATGCCGAGGGCGGCGGACCGGGATTTCCGGATTGCTGATTGTAAAGTCACCGACTCCATGCGAGAGTGGAATTCTCTATACTGGAGAGCAAGAATCTCATACCCTGAGGGGACGCTCGCATCGGCGCGCAACGCCAGCTCGCGCGCATCCCCAGCCCGACGGAGGATTCACGTGAATATCGACGACATGATTCTGGTGAGCATCGACGACCATGTGGTCGAGCCGCTGGATATGTTCAACGGCCGAGTGCCGAGCAAATGGGCCGAACACACCCCGAAGGTCGTGATCGACGACAAGGGCGTGGACCGGTGGATCTACCGTGATCGTCCCACCGGCGTGGCCGGACTCAACGCGGTGGTGTCATGGCCCGCCGAGGAATGGGCCCGTGACCCCGCCGGATACGCCGAGATGCGACCCGCCGTCTACGACATCCACGCGCGGGTCAAGGACATGGACGCCAACGGCATCCTCACCTCGATGTGCTTTCCGACCTTCGCCGGCTTCAGCGCCGGGCACCTCTCGTATTTCAAGGACGAGATCACCGTCGCGATGATCCAGGCCTACAACGACTGGCACATCGAGGACTGGGCAGGCGCCTATCCTGGCCGGTTCATCTCCTGCGGCATTCTGCCGCTGTGGGATCCGGCGCTCGCCGTCGCCGAGATCGAACGCCTGGCCGGGCGGGG
This sequence comes from Nocardia sp., assembly GCA_014360565.1. Classification (GTDB taxonomy): domain Bacteria; phylum Actinomycetota; class Actinomycetes; order Mycobacteriales; family Mycobacteriaceae; genus Nocardia. The sequence continues at coordinate 740 of JACIXH010000151.1, read as the reverse complement.
CTGCCATTCGGTGACGATGGCCGAGCTCCCGCACATCGACGGGCTGCCCTCCTATCACGACATCGAGTACTGGGGTCCGGTGTTCGAGGCGCTGTGCGAGCACGACACGGTGATGAACCTGCACATCGGCCAGGGTTTCGGCGCGCTGCGCCTGGCGCCCAACGCGCCCATCGACAACCTGATGGTGCTCGCGCCGAGCATCTCCCAGCTCGCCGCGCAGGATCTGCTGTGGGGACCGGCTTTCCGGACCTACCCGAAGCTGAAGGTGGCGCTGTCGGAGGGTGGTATCGGCTGGATCCCGTTCTTCCTCGACCGCTCGGACCGCCACTACACCAACCAGAAGTGGCTGCGTCGCGACTTCGGCGGCAAAATGCCGAGCGAGGTGTTCCGCGAGCACGTGCTTGCCTGCTACGTCACCGACAAGACCGCGCTCAAACACCGCCACGACGTCGGCATCGACAACATCGCCTGGGAGTGCGACTACCCGCACTCGGATTCGCTGTGGCCCGACGCCCCCGAATTCGTGCACGCCGAGCTCACTGCCGCGGGCGCCGACGACACCGATTTCAACAAGATCACCTGGCAGAACGCCTGCCGCTTCTTCGGGGTCGACCCGTTCTCGCACACCCCGCGCGAGCAGGCGACCGTCGGCGCGCTGCGCGCCACCGCGAAAGACGTCGACACCTCGACGACCTCGCGCAAGGAATACGCCGCGCTCTACGCGGCCCGCAACAGCTGAC
>JACIXH010000150.1 GCA_014360565.1 Nocardia sp. | reverse complement strand
GAGATCCTTGGTCTTACCGGTCACCGGGATCGTGAGTGCGACTCGACGGTGCGACGGGTGTATCCGGTTGCCCTGGTCGTCAACTCGGTGAGGCGCGGCTGTGCGTGGGGCAGGGGCCATCTGCGCGGTTGCCTGAGCCCGGCAGGCGTCTGCCCCATCGTGGCCAAGAATGCCGGCACGGCGAATGGTGTTCGTTCGCCCGTGAGTGAACGACGCCACCTGCAGGAACAAACCGCAGGGGGTCCATGTTGAGTCAGCAAAGCTCAACTTTGGAAGGGTCGACATGACTTCAGCTCAGAACCTGCCGGTGCTGTTCCTGACCGATCCGATCGTGCTGCCGGGCATGGTCGTGCCCATCGAATTGGACGAATCCGCGCAGGCCGCCATCGACGCCGCGCAGGCTGCCAAGACCGGTTCGGTGCTGGTCGCGCCGCGCCTGGACGAGGGCTACGCCTCCTACGGCGTCGTCGCCACCATCGAACAGGTCGGCCGGATGCGCGGCGGCGCGCCTGCGGCGGTATTGAAGGCCGAGCGCCGCGCGCGGATCGGGCACGGGGTCACCGGGCCTGGCGCCGCACTGTGGGTGGAGGCCGAACTAGTCGAGGCCGTCGAGCCCGACGAGCACACCACCGCGCTGGCCGCCGAATACAAAAAGCTGGTCGTTGCCGTGCTGCAGCGCCGTGAGGCCTGGCAGATCATCGACATCGTCAACCAGCTCGGCGACGTGGAGGCCATCGCCGACACCGCGGGCTACGCGCCGTACCTGTCCGACGAACAGAAGCGCGAGCTGCTCGAGACCCCCGATGTGACGGTGCGGCTCACCAAGCAGATCGACTGGATCAAGGCCCACATCGCCGAGGTGGAGGTCACCGACAAGATCTCCGAGGACGTCCGCGACGGCATGGAGAAGAGCCAGCGCGAGTTCCTGCTGCGTCAGCAGCTCAACGCCATTCGCAAGGAGCTCGGCGAGGACGAACCCGACGGCGCCGACGACTACCGCACCCGCGTCGAGAACGCCGATCTGCCGGAGAACGTGCGCGCCGAAGCGCTGCGGGAGGTCGGCCGGTTGGAGCGTGCCAGCGACCAGAGCCCGGAATCCGGCTGGATCCGCACCTGGCTCGACACCGTGCTCGACCTGCCGTGGACGGTGAAAACCGAGGACAGCACCGATGTTTCGGCCGCCCGCGCGGTGCTCGACGCCGATCACCACGGCCTCGACGAGGTGAAAGACCGCATGGTCGAGTACCTGGCGGTGCGTTCGCGCCGGGCCGCGCGCGGTCTCGAGGTTGTCGGCGGCCGTGGGTCCGGCGCGGTGCTCGTGCTGGTCGGTCCGCCCGGTGTGGGTAAGACCTCGCTGGGTGAATCGGTCGCAAAAGCGCTGGGCCGCAAGTTCGTTCGTGTCGCCCTCGGCGGCGTGCGCGACGAGGCCGAGATCCGTGGTCACCGTCGCACCTACGTCGGCGCGCTGCCCGGTCGGATCGTGCGTGCGGTGAAGGAAGCCGGGTCGATGAATCCTGTTGTCCTGCTGGACGAGATCGACAAGGTCGGCTCCGATTTCCGTGGTGATCCGGCCGCGGCTCTGCTCGAGGTCCTCGACCCCGCGCAGAACCACACCTTCCGCGACCACTACCTCGACCTGGACCTCGACCTGTCGAACGTCCTGTTCATCGCCACCGCCAATGTCATGGACACCATCCCCGGTCCCCTGCTGGACCGCATGGAGCTGATCACCGTGGACGGCTACACCGAGGCCGACAAGGTGGCCATCGCCCGCGACTTCCTGGTCCCCCGGCAGCTGGAACGCAATGCACTGACCGCAGAGGAGGTTTCGATCACCGACGCGGCGTTGCGTGAGATCGCGGCCAACTACACCCGCGAAGCCGGCGTGCGTCAGATGGAGCGGCTGGTGGCAAAGGCCCTGCGCAAAGCGGCGACTCGGTTGGTCACCGGTGACGTCATCGGAAACGAGTCCGCGCTCGGCAAGGCCGCGACCGGTGACGACGACAAGAACACCGCGCTGGTGGAGAGGGGTTCGCTCGGTGAGGGTGCGGTGCTCGGGTACGACCCGGCGCTCGGCTACGACAACGTCATCGACATCGGCGCCGGTCCACAGCCGGCCGCTGCGCTGACGAGCCTGGTGGTCGATATCGACAACCTCACCGACTACCTCGGCAGGCCCCGCTTCACCCCGGACTCCATGGAGCGCACCTCCGTGCCCGGTGTGGCCACCGGTCTCGCGGTGACCGGTGCGGGCGGCGACGTGCTCTACATCGAGGCCAACGGCGCAGAGGGCGAGCGTTCACTCACCCTCACCGGCCAGCTCGGCGACGTGATGAAGGAGTCGGCGCAGATCGCCCTCACCTACGTCCGCTCGCACCTGGAGGAGATCGGGATCGAGCCGAAGGTCCTCGACCGCAACATCCACATCCACTTCCCCGCGGGAGCAGTCCCCAAGGACGGCCCGTCGGCAGGGGTCACCATGGTCACCGCCCTGGCCTCCCTCGCCCTCGGCCGCCCGGTCCGCGGCGATGTCGGCATGACCGGTGAGGTCACGCTCAACGGCAGCGTGCTGCCGATCGGCGGCGTGAAACAGAAACTCCTCGCCGCCCAGCGCGCGGGCCTGAAGACCGTCTTCATCCCCGCCCGCAACGAACCCGACCTCGACGAAGTCCCGGCCGAAGTGCTGGCCGCCCTGAATGTCCGCCCCGTCGCCGATGTGGCAGACATCCTGGCCTACGCCATCGAACCCATCGCCGAACCCGCCGCCGACAGCAAGACCTTCGCCGTCAGCGCCTGACAGAGACCGGGAACGGGCCGTGCGCGATCAATCGCGCACGGCCCGTTTCGCTGCGCCTGGAGCAAGCCGAGTCACGCGGCCCGTCCTGGACTCGGCGCCCTCGAGTGGGCTCTTCGGCCCGCCGAGTCTCAGCGACTGACGGTGGGCGGCAGTTCCGGGCCGTCGACGGTGACCACTGTCAGCTGGTCGGTGTCGTAGTTGTCCTGGTCGTCGTCGAATTCGGCGTCCTCGTCGAAGTCGGGGTCTTCCTCGGTGGACGGGGCGAGGTCCTTTTCGACGCGGCGGGTTGTGCCCTGGGCGACCGCGCAGAGGACGGGTTCCTCGCCTTCGGTCTCGGCGTAGACATCGCAGTGGGTGACGGCTTGGCGACGGGTGGCGCCCAGAACCGTGGCGTGCACGCGCAGGCGCTCACCCTGGGCGGGGCGCAGGTAGGTGATGGTGAAGCCGCCGGTGAGGACGTTGGGGCCCAGTACGGTACCCGCGGCGAAGGTGAGGGCGTTGTCGGCGGCGTAGGCGAGCACGCCGCCGTGCACGAAGCCGAACTGCTGGCCGTGTTCGGGCTGGATATCGATGACAAGGGTGGCCGCGCCGTCACCGAATTCGGTGAGTTCCGTGCCGACCAGACGGGCGAACGGCTGCGCGGCGAGCACCTGGCGCGCAAGGTCGAGGTCGAGGGTGGTGGCTTCGGTCGGCATCGGGTGTTCCGTTCTTCGAGCTCAGTCGTGATCGGTTGGCGCGCTACGGATATTGCCACGCCCGGTTACGCCGGATTGCCGGTGCCATGGGGTATGACGGAACAGTGCCCCGGTGGCTCCTGCATGTGGATCTCGACCAGTTCCAGGCGGCGGTGGAATTCCGGCGTCGCCCTGAGCTGCGCGGTCAGCCGGTCATCGTCGGCGGCGAGGGTGATCCCGCACAGCCCCGCAAGGTCGTGACCTGCGCGTCTTATCCCGCAAGGGCCTACGGTGTGCGCGCGGGGATGGCGTTGAAGATGGCGCAGCGTAAATGCCCCGATGGTGTCTTCCTGCCGGTCGACATGGCCGCCTACGAGGTGGCCTCCGAGGAGATCATGGCCACCCTCGGCCGGGTGGCAGGCGCGGTCGAGGTGTGGGGGATGGACGAAGCGTTCGTCGCCACCGATGGTGATCCGTGGCAGCTCGCCGCCGAAATCCGAACTGCGGTCGTAGAACTGGGGCTCACCTGCGCGGTCGGCATCGGCGACAACAAACTCACCGCCAAGCTGGCCACGGGCTTCGCCAAGTCCGCGGGCAAGACCTCCGCCGAACCCGAACACGACCCCGGCGCCGCCGCCGGGATCTTCGAACTCACCGCCGCGAACTGGACCGAACTCATGGGCCACCGCCCCACCGACGCGCTCTGGGGCGTCGGCGCCAGGATCGCCAAACGCATGGCCGAGCTCGACATCACCACGGTCGCCGACCTCATGGCGGCCGACCGTGAGCGTCTCGCCGCCGAATTCGGCCCGAACACCGGCCCCTACCTGTGGGTTCTCGGCCACGGAAAGGGCGACACCGAGCTCTCGACCGCCCCGCGGATCCCGGTGGGACGCAGTAGGTCCGAGACCTTCCCTCACGACCTCACCGAACCGGCCGAGATCCGCCGCGAGGTGGCGCGCATAGCCACCGAGGTCGCCGAGGAAATGCGCGAACACCATCGCGTCAGCACCCGGGTCTCGGTCACCGTCCGCACGAAGACCTTCTACACCCGCAGCAAACAGCAGAAACTGCCCACTCCCACCGACGACATCGCCACCATCACCGAAACCGCCCTGGCGATCATCGCCCGCTTCGACCTCGACCGCCCGGTTCGGCTCCTCGGCGTCCGGCTGGAACTGCTCCCACCCTGAGCGATCCGCGTCACCACCACACCGTCGCTGATCAACTATGTTCGGTGAGTACATGGGTAGCTCACCGGATACGGGCCGACACACGTTCGGCCGATCCGGCGGCCGCGTCGCTACTGGTAGCGCCGATATCGCGGCCGAATTATCCGGAGAGGCGGAGCGGTGTTTTCTGCGATGGTGGCACGTGAGGCGGACGGCGGGATCGTGCTCGCCCGCGAAACTGTCGGGGACGAGTTCCTCGGCACCGGCGAGGTGACGATCAAGGTCCATTACTCGAGTGCGAACTACAAAGATCTCCTGGCGATCACGCCGCGCGGCGGGGTGGTGCGCAACTATCCGATCGTGCCCGGCATCGACCTCACCGGCGAGGTGACAGCCTCGGATGTCGACGACTTCGCGCCTGGCGATCAGGTGATCGCGCACGGCTACGACCTCGGCGTCTCCCGCAACGGCGGATTCGCCGAATACACCAGGGTTCCCGCCGAATGGGTGGTGAAGCTCGACGGCCTCGACACCCGCGACGCCGCCACCATCGGCACCGCGGGCTTCACCGCCGCGATGAGCGTGCAGGCCCTGCTCGATCACGGCCTGACCCCCGACGACGGCGCGGTCCTGGTCACCGGGGCGACCGGTGGCGTCGGCACCGTCGCCATCGACATCCTCTCCGGCCTCGGCTTCGAAGTCATCGCCTCCACCGGCAAGACCGACGCGGGCGATCTGCTCGCCGAGATCGGCGCCAACGAGGTCATCGGCCGGCTCCCCCTCGACCCCGATGCCAAGCCGCGCCCGCTCAACAAGGCCAACTGGGCGGCCGCGGTCGACAGCGTCGGCGGCGCCTCGCTCGCGCATGTCCTCAGCGCCATCGGCTATGGCGGTGCGGTGGCGGCGAGCGGCCTCACCGGCGGCGCCGAGCTGCCGACCACCGTGCTGCCCTTCATCCTGCGCGGTGTCAGCCTGCTCGGCATCGACTCGGTGCAGCTCCCGATCGCGAAGCGCCGCGCACTGTGGACGGCGCTGGGCAAAGAGCTTCGCCCGCAACACCTGTCGACCATCGAGTCCTTCAGCTCGATCGCCGACGTGGGCACCGTTCTGCAAGCGATCAAAGACGGCACCCACTCCGGTCGCACCGTGATCGGCGTGGCAGGCGAGTTCTGAGCGGGTGCGCGACTGACCGGAAGCCCCACCGCCGCGACGGCTTGACGGAAAACGTAATACTGTAACGGCATGATGCTCCGTCCCGACGGCACGACGCTCACCGCAGAGTCCGCGATCGCGCTCGCCGCGTCGATTCGTGCCCGCGAGGTGAGCGTCCGCACGGTGATCGATGCCCATATCGCTGTGTTGGAACGCTTCGCACCGGCCACGAACGCGGTGGTGGTCGACTGCTACGACGCCGCGCGCGCCAAGGCCGACGCCGCCGACGCTCACCTCGCGACCGCACCGGAGAACGTGCCGCCGCTGTTCGGTGTGCCGATCACGGTCAAGGAGTCCTTGGCGGTTGCCGGCTTGCCGAACACAGCGGGCGTCGTGGCCCGTCGGCACCTGCGACCGGCTGCCAATGCCACGGTGGTGCAACGTGTTCTGGACGGGGGTGCGATCGTGCTCGGGCTGACCAACACCTCCGAGGGGTGCATGTGGATCGAGTCGACGAACCGGGTCTACGGGCGAACCAGCAATGTGCACGACAGCACACGCACGGCGGGCGGGTCCTCGGGCGGTGAGGGCGCCGCCGTCGGCAGCGGTGGGTCCCCGCTCGGCTTGGCCACCGATACGCTCGGCTCGATCCGGGTTCCCGCCTTCTGCAACGGGGTTTTCGGCCACCGCCCGTCGACCGGGCTGCTGCCGACCACCGGTGCGTGGCCGCCACCGTTCGGCGTGGCCGCGCTGTGTTCCAACGGGCTCATCGCCCGCAGGGCCTGCGATCTGATGCCGCTGCTGCGGATCATGGCGGGCCCCGACGGCGTCGATCCGCTGGTCCGCGCGAGGGCTCTCGACGATCCGGCGACGACCACGATCAGCGGCGTCCCGATCGTGCTGCTGGAGGGCACCTTCGCTCCGGGGGTCGGCCGCGAAGTGCTGGCCGCGCGTGAGCGTGCCGCCGCCGCACTCGCCGAGGCGGGCGCCGAGATCACCCGGGTGCCGATGCGTTCGCTGCGGATGATCGGCCTGTTCGCCTCGATCGTGCTGGCCGAGGAGACCGGGATCAGCTTCGCCGAGATCATGCGCGGCGAAGGCGCGGACATCCTCGCCCCGGGACAACTCGCTGCCCTGCGCGGGGATCACACTCTCGCGACCAGGCTGCTCGCACTGGGCGAGCTGATCGCGGCACGGGTGCCGGCCCGTGCGGCCGCGAAGATCACCGCGGCCGCACACCGCGCGGCTACCGAGATCACCGACACCATCGGCGACGGACTGCTCCTGCACCCCACCATGACGACTGTCGCGCCTCGCCACGGCCGCACCACCGGTCGCCTGTGGCACACGAACACGGTGGCCCCGTTCAGCCTCGCGGGGCTGCCGGTCACCCAGGTTCCGCTCGGTCGCGGCAGCCACGGCCTGCCCCTGGGAGTGCAGGTCGTGGCTGGACCGCACCGCGATCACCTCTCGATCGCCGCCGCGCTCACTCTCGAGCAGGCATTCGGCGGCTGGGTCCGGCCGCCGCGACCGCGTTGACCTTCTCGTCCGGTGAGCCGGGCAACCCGATCAGACGACGACCGGGCTCACCGGGTCGTCGGCGAACTGGGTTCGGTAGAGCTCGGCGTAGCGCCCGTCCGCGTTGAGGAGCGTGGCGTGGGTGCCGCGCTCGATGATGCGACCTGCCTCGAGGACCAGAATCTGGTCGGCCGCGCGGATGGTGGACAGCCGGTGGGCGATGACCAGGGCGGTGCGTCCGGTCAGGGCTTCGGCGAGGGCTGCCTGGACGGCTGCCTCGGAGGTGGAGTCGAGTGAGGCGGTCGCTTCGTCGAGGATCACCACCCGCGGTTGCTTGAGCAGCAGGCGGGCGATGGTGAGGCGTTGGCGTTCGCCGCCGGAGAGGCGGTAGCCGCGTTCGCCGACCACGGTGTCCAGGCCGTCGGACAGACTCTCGATCAGGTCGCCGAGACGGGCACGGCCGACGGCATCCCACAGCTCGGCCTCGGTGGCCTCCGGGCGGGCCAGCAGCAGGTTCGCGCGGATGGTGTCGTGGAAGAGGTGGCCGTCCTGGGTGACGAGGCCGACGGTGCGCTGGATGGATTCGGTGGTCAGGTCGCGCACATCGGAACCGTTGAGGCGGACCGCGCCGGAGTCGACATCGTAGAGACGCGAGACGAGTTGGGCGATAGTCGATTTGCCCGCGCCGGAGGATCCGACCAGCGCGACGAGCTGTCCGGGCTCGGCGCGCAAGGACACCTCGTGCAGCACCTCGACGCCACCGCGACTGTCCAGCGTCGCGACGTCTTCGAGTGAAGCGAGCGAGACCTTGTCGGCCGATGGGTAACCGAAGTTCACCGCGTCCAGCTCCAGCGCGACGGGTCCGTCGGGGACGGTGGTGGCGTGCGGGGCGTCCTCGATCAAGGGCTTCAGGTCGAGGACCTCGAAGACGCGCTCGAAACTCACCAGCGCCGACATGATCTCCAGGCGGGCGCTGGCCAATGCGGTGAGCGGGGTGTACAGGCGGGTGAGCAGCAGCGAGAGCGCGACCACCGAGCCCGCGTCGAGACTGCCCGTGAGCGCGTACCAGCCGCCGAGGCCGTAGACCAGGGCGAGCGCCAGCGCGGACACCAGCGTGAGCGAGGTGACGAAGGTGGTCTGCAGCATGGCGGTCCGCACGCCGATGTCACGCACCCGGGTGGCGCGCACCGCGAACTCCGAGGACTCCTGCTTCGGCCTGCCGAACAGCTTCACCAGGGTGGCTCCAGGCGCGGAGAAGCGCTCGGTCATCTGGGTGCTCATCGAGGCATTGAGCTGCGCCGCTTCGCGCTGCAAGGTGGCGAGTTTGTTGCCCGCGCGCTGCGCCGGGATCACGAAGACCGGCAGCAGCACCAGCGCGAGCAGCGTGATCTGCCAGGAGATGCTGAGCATCACAGCGAGCGTGAGCAACAGCGTCACCAGGTTGGTGATCACCCCGGACAGGGTGTCGCTGAACGCACGCTGGGCACCGATCACGTCGCTGTTCAGCCTGCTCACCAGCGCGCCTGTCCGGGTTCGGGTGAAGAACGCGACGGGCATCTTCTGGACGTGGTCGAACACGGCGGTGCGCAGATCGAGGATCAGACCCTCACCGATCCTGGCCGACAGCCACCGGATGGCGATCCCGAGGGCCGCGTCGAGAACGGCCAGGACTGCGATAGCGAGCGCGAGCAGCACCACCGTTCGCTGCGCCGCACCGTCGACGATCCCGTTCACGACCCGTCCGGCCAGCACGGGCGTCGCCACGCCGAGAACCGCCGCGAGCACGCTGAGCAGCAGGAACCCACTGATCCGCCGCCGGTGGTGCTCGGCGAACCGCAGGATTCGCCGCGCCGTCACCGCGCTGAACGGGCGCTGCTCTTCCGGCGCGTTCGCGCGCCGGTACATCTGGCTGTACGCCACTGATTCGATACTCACTGCCACTCTCCTCGAGCCTCCCCGCCCATTGAACTCCTGCCCACCGACACTAAAACCTCAACAAAGGTTGACTGCAAATGCTTTCCGCATATTCGTGGGTTCCGCCGACAGCGCAACCACGACCAGGACGAGCGAGCGCAGGCTCGTCGGCCGCCGGGTCGCCGGCACGCGAACGAGCCACCCGCACGTCAGGGCCGGATCCCGCGGCCTCGAACCGAGCAGCCACCCGAACGGCAGGCAGAATCCGCGCGGCGACGCGAATAGGCTGGTTTCGTGGATGACGAGCGCAGCGTCGAACTGCTGGCGGACGCACTGCGCGGGCGGGTCGGCTGCACGGTCGACGCGTCGGTGCGCAGGCGCGTCGAGTACTCGGCCGACGCCTCCAACTACCGTGTCCGGCCGACCATGGTGGTATTCCCACAGGGCGAGGACGATGTCGCCGCGGCTATCGGCTTCGCGCGTGCGAACGGGCTCTCGATCACCGCTCGCGGCGCGGGCACCTCGGTCGCGGGCAATGCCATCGGCCCCGGCATCGTGCTCGATTTCAGCCGGTACATGAACGCCGTGCGCGCGGTCGACCTCGAGGCGCGCACGGCGACCGTGCAGCCGGGCGTGGTGCTGGCGGATCTGCAACGGCAGCTGCGACCGCACGGGTTGCGATTCGGGCCGGATCCGTCGACGCAGGACCGCTGCACGCTGGGCGGGATGATCGGCAACAATGCGTGCGGGCCGCATGCGCTGGCCTGGGGGCGAACCGCCGATACGGTACGTGAGCTGCGCATTCTCGATGGTACGGGGGAGCGGCGCACGCTCGGCGCAGACCTGGCGGCCGTCCCCGGCCTCGCGGAGTTCACCACCGCCAATCTGGCTGTACTGCGCACAGAACTCGGCCGCTTCGATCGCCAGGCCTCCGGCTACGGCTTGGAACATCTTCTGCCCGAACGTGGTTCGTCGGTAGCGAAAGCGTTCGTGGGTTCGGAGGGAACCTGCGGACTACTGCTGGAAGCCGATATCGCGCTCACGCCGGTGCCCGCCGCGACGGTGCTCACTGTGCTCGGATATCCCGATATCGCGTCGGCCGCAGACGATATCGCCGCGGTGACCGGATGCGCGCCGATCGCGGTGGAGGGTATCGACGCGGGACTGGTCGATGTGGTCCGCGCCCATCGCGGTGCTGTGCCCGAGCTGCCGCGAGGCCGTGGATGGCTGTTCGTCGAAACCGCGGGCTCGACTCCGGCGCAGGCGCTGGCACTGGCGCAACAGCTGTGCGCGGTGAGCAGTGCCGATGACCACCGCATCGTCACCGATCCGGTTGCTACGGCGGCACTCTGGCGTATCCGCGCCGACGGCGCCGGGCTGGCCGGTCGAACTCCCGACGGAAAGCCCGCATGGCCCGGTTGGGAGGATGCCGCAGTCCCACCGGAGAACCTGGGCGCGTATCTGCGCGAATTCGCCACGCTCACCGCGGAATACGACGTGAGCGGTCTGCTCTACGGTCATATCGGCGACGGCTGTATCCATGTCCGCCTCGACTTCCCGATCGCCGACGCGCCGCAGCGATTCCGTACCTTCCTCTTCGATGCCGCCGAACTCGTCGTGCGTCACGGTGGCTCGCTGTCGGGCGAACACGGCGACGGCCGGGCCAGATCCGAACTGCTCGAAGTGATGTACTCACCGGCCGCCCGCGCGGCCTTCGCGGGCTTCAAGTCCCTTTTCGATCCCGGCGACATCCTCAACCCGGGCGTCCTCGTCACGCCGAACCCTGTCGACGCCGACCTGCGCGTAGCGGGTCTTGTGCCGGTCCCCTCGCGGGGATTCGCCCTGTCCGCGGACTCCGGCGATCTATCCACAGCTGTGCACAGGTGTGTAGGAATCGGCAAGTGCCGCGCGGACACTCACGGTTCGGGTGGCTTCATGTGCCCCTCGTACCTGGCGACGGCCGACGAAAAGGACACCACGCGCGCCCGTGCCAGGGTGCTCCAGGAGGTCATCCGCGGTGAACTCGACTGGCGCGCATCGGCAGTCGAGCAATCTCTGGACCTGTGTCTGTCCTGCAAAGCCTGCGCCTCCGACTGCCCCGCGGGCGTCGACATGGCCACCTACAAATCCGAGGCCCTCCACCGTCGCTACCAGGGCCGCCTCCGTCCCCTCGATCACTATGTCCTCGGCCAACTCCCCCGCTGGCTCGCCGTCGCCCAGCACTTCCCACGCCTGGCCAATGCCATCGCCGCCCGGCCCCGCCTCCGCGCAGCGGGCATGCGCCTGGTGGGAATCGACCCGCGACGCGCGGCGCCGGTGCTCGCGTCGACACCGCTGCGCCGTGGCTGGGCGGCGCGCGCAGGCACCGAACGAACGCCCAGCGGTGACGAGCCGGTGGGCGAGGTGATGCTGTGGGTCGACACCTTCACCGACACCTTCGACCCGGAAAACGCGCTGGCCGCGACGCAACTGCTCGAACAGCTCGGCTACCGCGTCCGGATCCCGGACAAGCGGGTCTGCTGCGGGCTGACCTGGATCAGCACCGGTCAACTCGACGGCGCCCGCACCCGCCTGCGCGCCACCGTCGACGCACTGACCGAGCACGTGGCAGCAGGCGGCCTGATCGTCGGCCTCGAACCCTCCTGCACCGCCACCCTGCGCGCCGACCTGCCCGAACTGCTCCCCGGCGATCCACGATCGAAGCAGATCGCCGCCGCTGTCCGCACCCTCGCCGAATTCCTGCTCGAGCACCCTGCCTGGGAACCACCCCGGCGCCCGCAGGACACCGTTGTCGTTCAACCCCACTGCCACCAGCACGCCGTAGGCGGATTCGGCGCCGAACGCCGAATACTCGCCGCGATGAGCGTCACCGTGCGGGAACTGGCAGGGTGTTGCGGGCTCGCGGGCAACTTCGGCATGCAGCAGGGCCACTACGACGTCTCGGTCGCCGTCGCCGAGAACTCCCTGCTCCCGGCACTGAGAGACGCCCCGCCGGGCGCCGTCTTCCTGGCCGACGGCTTCTCCTGCCGAACCCAAGCCGACCAGCTCGCGCACGTCCCCGGCCTGCACCTGGCCAGGTACCTGCTCGACAGCTCGACCGCACCGCCGACCGGTTGACGCCGATCACAGGCGCACAATGGTCGAATGCGTGACCAGACCCTGGACAAGGACCTGGCCGGTCTGTCCAGAACCGTCCGGTCGAGCAGGCCCTTCGACGTCGGCGTCACCGTGTCCCCGCTGCGCCGGGGCGGCGGCGACCCCTGCCACCACATCACCCCGGACGGCGCCCACTGGCACGCCTCGCGACTGCCCACCGGCGTGGTCACCTATCGCCTCACCCAGGACGGCCGGGACGGCGCCACCGCCCGAGCCTGGGGGCCGGGCGCGGAGGAATTCCTGGCCGGCCTCGACCGCATGCTCTGCCTCGAGGAGAACCTCGACGACTTCGCCCCCGAACACCCGATTCTGGTCGAAGCCCACCGCACAGTTCCTGGTCTGCGCATGCTGAAGACCGGCCTGGTCATGGAGTCGCTCGTGCCAGCCATCCTCGAGCAGAAGGTCCACACGAAGTCCTCGTTCGCGGCATGGCGCACCCTGGTCCGCGAGTTCGGCACGAAGGCTCCAGGCCCGGCCCCCGCCGGACTGATGGTGGCGCCGGATGCGGAGACCTGGCGGCTCGTGCCGTCGTGGAAGTACCACCGTGCCAACGTCGGCCCGCAGCGCGCGCAGACCATCGTGCGCGCCGCACGGGTCGCCGACTCCATCGAACGCACGGCCACGCTCGAACCTGCCGAGGCCGCGCGAGGTCTGCGCAGTCTCCCCGGGATCGGCGTCTGGACGGTCGCCGAGACGGCGCAACGCGCCTTCGGTGACGCTGATGCGCTCTCGGTCGGCGACTATCACCTCGCCGCGGTCGTCGGCTGGAGCCTGCTCGGCCACCCGATCGACGACGAGGCGATGATCGAATACCTGCGACCGCTACAGCCGCACCGCTACCGCGCGGTGCGACTACTCGGGCTGAGCGGAAAGGCCCGCAAACCGAAGTTCGGCCCGCGCGATCCGATCACCGACCATCGTCATCACTAGCGAGTCGCGCGCGCGTCGAGCACGCAGCGGCCCGCTTCGACGAGGGTGTTGCGGGCCCGCCTGCGCACCCGGCACTCTTCGACCGTGCAGTCGAGGTGCAATTGCATTGCGGCATGGGCTTGTTCGGGCTCCATCGGGCCCGGATCGGTAGAGCAACTCAGCAGTGCTGTGGCGACGCGCATGTTCACTTCGCTCAATTGCATGGAACCAGCACAGCACGCAAACCCCCGGCTAACGGTGAGTACACGCCCGTTCGTAGACATTTACCTCGAATTCCCAGCACAGGATCCAAGGGGGAGTGCAGGATTCCCCAGAGTGGACGAAATCCACCTTCGTAGCGGGGCCGGCGCGGGTGGCGAATGTGCGACACAGAAGGAGCGGGGCTGTGGCAGCGAACGAAACAGACGGGCAGGCAGGTGTCTCCTCGACCCTGCCGCGCCGCCAGCTCGGCCGCTATCTGCGTGACTGGCGCACGCAGGCCGGGCTCACCATCGCCGAGGCCGCTCGGCTGATGGAGTGGGGCGCGAGCACGCTCCAGCGATTGGAAAAGGGTCAGGCCGACCGTATTCGGACCATCGATATCCACGAACTGTGCCGGATCTACGGCATCCCCGACGATCTCGCCGAAGGCTTCACCGGTCTCGCGCAGCAGGCCGCTGTCAAGAGCTGGTGGCACGCCTACGGCGATCTGATACCCGAAAATTTCGATATCTACGTGGGTTTGGAAGCCTCGGCGCATCGGCTGCGGGCCTATCAGTCCGAGCTGGTTCCCGGACTGCTGCAAACGGCGGAATACGCTCGGGCACTGAACCATCTGGGGTTTCCCAAAGATTCGGTCGACGAGCTCGATCGGCGGGTCGCGCTGCGGCTGCAACGCCAGGCGCTGATCACCCGTAAGCATTCGCCCGCCGAGATCGACGTGGTTCTGCACGAATCGGTATTGCGAAGCATCGTCGGTGATGCAAAGGTGATGGCTGCGCAGTTGCGACACCTCGCCGACGCGAGTACCCGAAGTAATGTCGCACTGCGCATCCTGCCGTTTGCCGCCGGTGTTCCACTCGGAGTCTCCACCGGACCTTTCACGGTTCTCGAGTTCGGTACCGACAGCAAGGGGCAACCGGTCGAACCACCGGTGGTGTACGCCGAAGGCTTTACCGGCGATCTCTACCTGGAACGACGCGCGGATGTTCGAAGGTACGACCGGGCTCACGAATGCCTCCAGCGTCATGCGCTGGATATCCAACCGAGTAGACACCTGCTGCGGCAGGTCGCGAAGGAGTATGTGGCATGAGTTTCGATCTCGTCGACGCACACTGGTTCAAGAGCACCCGCAGTGGTGCGGGCAAGGATTGCGTCGAAGTCGCGTTTCTGTTCGGCGGACACGTCGGCGTGCGCGACAGCAAGAACCCCGCCGGCGGGGCGCTCGTGTTCGACGGCGCGAGCTGGGACGCCTTCACCCGAGGCATCGATACCGGCGTGTTCGCGTGAACACCAAGCGCGACATCGACACCACCGGCGCCACCTGGGTGCGCGCGGGCACCGCGGAGGGCAGTGTGGAGGTGGCCATGCTGGCCGAGGGGCACGTGGCCCTGCGCGACAGCAAGAATCCCGACGGCCCGGTGCTGATCTTCACCCCGAGCGAATGGACCGCCTTCACCGCGGGCGTGCACGACGGCGAGTTCGATCGTCCTTGATCACGCTGGGTCACAGAACGATAGATATTCGGCATAGGCCGAGGTTTGATGCCGACGGGTCCGGGTAGTCCAGGTATATGGACCGAGGGTTGAAGAAAATGCCACCCCGGTACCGGAGGCTAGCGCCTGAGGACGGGGTGGAGCGCCTGATCGTGATACTGCTGTTCGCGGTATCGACGATCGGAATCTACGTACTCACCGGCTCGTTGCTGTCGGCGCTGTTCATCGGATTACTGGTCGGATCAGTCGCAATGGGGACTGTGGCTGTGTTGTAGACAGCCGGCGCTGCGGGGTTTCGCCCCCCGCAGCGTCAACAGTTCCTAACGTCTGAACAATTTATTGCCGAGCCAGACAATCGGGTCATATTTGCGATCCACAACCCGTTCCTTCAAGGGAATCAACGCGTTGTCGGTGATCTTGATGTGCTCGGGGCAT
>JACIXH010000015.1 GCA_014360565.1 Nocardia sp. | reverse complement strand
CAGCGGCGATGCGAACGAGTCCGAGGTGAACGGGTCGTAGCGCCACTGATCGTTGGTGAGGTACCAGAACACGGTGCCCTGCATCTGACGCGGCGGGCGCTGCCAGTCACTCGCTGAAGCCAAGGTGGCCCAGCCTGTGACGGGACGGCACTTCTCCTGGCCGACGTAATGGGCCCAGCCGCCACCGTTTTTGCCCTGGCAGCCGGTGAGCAGGGTGAGAGTGAAGAAGGCGCGGTAGATCTGATCGGAGTGAAACCAGTGGTTGGTGCCCGCGCCCATCAGAATCATCGAGCGACCGCCGGAACGTTCGGCGTTGTCGGCGAATTCGCGGCCGATCCGCGCCGCCTGAACGGCGGGCACGCCGGTGATGGCCTCCTGCCAGGCCGGGGTGTACGGCGACTCGGCGTCGTCGTAGCCCTTGGCCCACTCGCCGGGCAGACCGTCGCGGCCGACGCCGTACTGGGCCAGCAGCAGGTCGAACACGGTGGTAACCCGCTTGCCGGCAACGACTTTCGTCGGCACGCCACGGATGATCGACCCGGCGATGTCGGTGTCGAAACGCGGCAGCGCGATGGTGGCCGGGGCGTCACCGGAGTGGCCGAGCAGAGTGAGCAGCGGGTCGACGCCCTCGAGGTCGAGGTTCCACTTGCCCGCGTCGCCCTCGCCGAAGCGGTGACCCAGCGAACCGTTGGGCACCACCGGGTTTCCGGCCTGGTCCAGCAGCACCGGCTTGTGCTCGACGCCTTCGCCGGTATGCCCGAGATCGGCGGCCGTGAGGAACTTGCCGGGAAGGGCGCCGCCCTGATCTGCCGCCTCGTCGAGGCAGATCAGGTACGGCAGATCGGTGAAGGACTTGATGTAGTCGGTGAACATGGGAGTCTGCTTCTCGATGAAGAACTCCTTGAGCACCACGTGTCCCATCGACATCGCCAGTGCCGCATCGGTACCCGGCCGCGCCGCGACCCATTCGTCGGCGAACTTGGTGTTGTCGGCGTAGTCGGGCGAGACCACCACGACCTTCTGGCCGCGATAGCGTGCCTCGGTCATGTAGTGCGCGTCGGGCGTGCGGGTCACCGGGACGTTGGAGCCCCACATGATCAGGTAGCCCGCATCGAACCAGTCGGCCGACTCCGGCACGTCGGTCTGATCGCCGAACACCTGCGGTGAGGCCACCGGCAGGTCGGCGTACCAGTCGTAGAACGAGAGCATGTAGCCGCCGATCAACGAGACGAAGCGGGCGCCGGTGGCGTGGCTGACCATCGACATCGCGGGAATCGGCGAGAAGCCGGCCACCCGGTCGGGGCCGTACTGCTTGATTGTGTAGACATGCGCGGCCGCGGCGATCTCGGCGGCTTCCCACCACTCGGCGCGCACGAATCCGCCCTTACCGCGAGCGGTCTTGTACGCCTTGGCCTTGACCGGGTCCTCGACGATGGACTCCCAGGCCAGCACCGGGTCTTTGAGCTCGGCCTTGGCCTTGCGGTACAGGTCGAGCAGCGTGCCGCGCACATACGGGTAGCGCACGCGGGCCGGGGAGTAGGTGTACCAGGAGAACGACGCGCCACGTGGGCAGCCGCGCGGCTCGTACTCGGGCTTGTCCGAACCCACCGACGGGTAGTCGGTCTGCTGGGACTCCCAGGTGATCACGCCGTCCTTGACGTAGATCTTCCAGGAGCACGACCCGGTGCAGTTCACGCCGTGGGTGGAGCGCACCACCTTGTCGTGCGACCAGCGGTCGCGGTAGAACTCGTCGGCATCGCGGCCGCCGACCTTGTGCACCGAGCGGTTGTCGGCCGACACCTCGCCGCGCTGAAAGTACTTACCGAGGTTCAGTAATGTGTCGCCGAAATCGGGCGACGGACCATGCGTGCGCGAATTAACCACGACGCCCCCTTCGAGCTGTGAAATCGGGCTGTTGGGGGGAACTGTAAGGAGCCGGACTCCTTCGGCAAAACGAACTTTTCACATCCTGAGCCGGGCCTCGGTGAGCTGTGAGGTCGGCGAAATGTCGCGGTCACGGGAGCGCCGCGCCACCGTGCCCGCGATCGCGGGCTCACCTGGGTGAACAAGCCGTGAGCTCGCCGAACACCGTCATCGCGGGAGGTGCACGCGGCACGGCGGTGATGCTTCGGAAACGACGGGTTCTCCCGCGGTTTACATTTGTTTACACACCTGACGTGCCCGCTGAACAGCGCTGATGTGATGCCACACACAGCTGTGGCCTGCGTGTCGCATCGCCGGCGGAGATCGGTGGCCACGGCCAGTGTCCAGCGGCGACCGGGTGCGGTGAGCCGCCCCTCGGTGACGTACTCGGACGTACTCGCCGCCGAAGCGAGGCGATTTCGGTGAATCGGCGGCGGTGTGGGCCGGGCGGCCGTGGACGGGCCGCGCGGAATCCTATAGCACTGCTGAACGGAAAGAATTGGAATCCTTTTAATTCGGCTCAGCACACCGCATTTCGTGATCATCAGCACAGTTGCCGGAGGGTAACTACCCAAATGGCGCGGCGCCAATATAAAGAAACGGCATCTTTTCCGGTCGGTGGTTGGTTCCAGGTTGAATAGTCATCCAGTATGAGCCGTGCAGACAGGGAGGGATGGGGTGCTACCGAAGCCATCGATCGACGGGGCCGATGGGCCACCGAAACCGCCGACGCTCGGTGGGTTGCTACGGCGACTTCGCGATGACCGGCGGATTTCCCGGGAGAAGCTGGCCTTCGCGGCGGGCGTGAGTTCGAGCTATATCACCCATTTGGAGAGCGGCGACCGCGACCGGCCGACGCGTGCGGTGATCGAGGCACTGGTGCGCTACCTGGACCGGATCGCACCGGTGACCGATGCCGAGCGCAGACACCTGTTCGATCTGGCCGGGATCGCACCGGTGGACAATCCGACGGTCGAGGATCTGCGCGCGGAGATCAGCGACGAGATGCGCCGGACGTTGGCGCTGCGGGAACCCGATCTGGCGGCCTACGTCGACACTCGCTGGAATGTGCTCGCGGGCAATGAATCCTACGATCGCGCGTTTCCCGGCCTGGTCTCCGACGTCAACATTCTGCGCTGGTTCTTCGGCAATCCGCTCTCGCGCGAAGTGATGGTGGAATGGGAGAAGGAGTCCACGCTCACCGTGCACTGGTTGCGCGGGTTGATCGGCCAGCAGGGCGGCGGCGAGTGGGCCACCGAACTGCTCGACGAATTGGCGCGATACCGCGACTTCCGTCGCATCTGGGAAGACGGCGACACCGTATACGGCCGCGAACACACCGCCATGCGGCTGTGTGATCTGCGCACCGGCGAGTACTACACCGTCGACGTGCAACTGTTCCGGCTCGACTCCGTCGCCTACCCCGGCCGCATCCAGTACTACCAGGGCGTTCGTGGTCTCGACCACTAGATCCCGGCGGCTACCGCCACCGGCGCGACAGTGTGCGAGGTGGCTGCCGTGACGAGTGCCGCCAGCGCCGCGGCCACCTGCGCGGGATGGGTCAGGGCGCAGCCGTGCCCCGCACCTGCCACCGTGCGCACACCGCTCGCGCCCGCCAATGCGTCGGCCAGCCGCGCGCACTTGTCCGCGGTGCTGGTGGGGTCGTGCTCGCCGCGCAGGACCAGCGCGGGCACACTGATCTCGCCGAGTCGCCCGAGCACCGAATCGCGCCCGATCAAACAGTCGGCCGCCGGGCGGATCGCGGTGCGATCGGCGGCCAGCCAGCGGGTGATCCAGGTCTGCCGGATCCGTGGATCGGTGCCGCCGATAATTCGCGGCGCGAGTTCGTTCGCCAGCGGCCGCAACGGGCCCGTGCCGCACCATTCGTCGAAGAAATTCTCGTACCGGGTTTCCTCGTCCCTGGTGCAGGCGCCTGCCTCGGTATCGAGCAATGCCAGCCCGGTGACGCGTTCGGGGGCGAGTAAAGCCATACGCAGTGCCGCGTATCCGCCCTGGCTCACGCCGCCGACAACGGCGCGCTCGATCCCGAGTGCGTCGAGCACCCGCAGACCGTCGGTGGCCAGGTCCCAGTAGTCGAATCGGGGATTCTCGCCGTAGCCGGTGCGGCCGTGACCGCGCGCGTCCCAGGCGACGACATTGATATCGGTGTGCGCCAGGATATTCCGGATCGGGTCGAACATGGATTCGTCCATGAGGAATCCATGGGCGAGCAGCAGCGTGGGACCGTGCACGGCATCGGTGCGGAAATGGACGTTCACAGAATCGGAGTGCACGAATGGCATGGTCGAAACATACAAGTGAACCAGTCGATTTCACCGATTGCCGGCTGAATGCGGTACGGCCTGATCGGTGTACAGCCGGTTCCGTGAATTCACTGGCGAGTGTATGTACCTCACCGGGGCGCACTCTTTGCGCGCGCCCTGTGGACATGTCTGTTCGCGACCGATTGGATAGGACACGCAGGCGATATTCGACTCGAGTCGGAAAACGGGGATTTTGATGAGGGAGCAGGGGCTGGAAGCTCACATAAGTCTGGCGGCCGCGGGCGAGAGCCGGTCGGACACCTTCGCGGTCTGCGACGGGGAGGGCAGAGCGATCTGGTACGGCCCGTTCATCGACGCCGACGCCGACCATCCGCGCGGGGACCAGCTCGCCGCCGCCATGGGGGCCGCGGGCCGCGCGATCTGGCTCGCGGGCCGAGCGCGCGAGGACACCGGGGTGGCCACGGTGACACTGCATCTGGCGGTCAGCGAGGAGGGGCTCGACGAGATCGCCCTGGCCTGCCGGGCATCGACGGCCGGACTGGCACTGGATCTGATTGTCACCGACGACAATCCGGCCCTGGACTGGTGCCAGGCGTTCGGCAGGCTCGATCCGGTCTCTGGCCCGCTGACCGATCTCGTCGATCCGGAAGCGCCACCGGCGATTCCGGCACTCCGGGCGATCACCGGCGGCCTGGATCAGCAGTTCGAACCACAGGAAAGGCTCGTCATGCACGAACCAGCACTCGATCCCTCGATGGAACTGCGCTCGGCACTGGAAAGTCTGCTGCTGCACGACGCTGTCGGGATGGACGCCACCATGCGCCATGCGGTCGCCGCCGTCGTCCACCTGACCGTGGACACACCGCACGGGCCGCCGACGGACGCGGAAGAATTCCTCGGCCGATTCGATGCCGCGTGGTTGGTGGCGTCGTGGTTGGGCCACGACACCGAGTTGTCGCTGATCGCCACGTTGTGCGCGGGTGAAATTCCGGCGCTGTCGTGGTGCGAGCTGATGTACACCACCACTTTGGCCCCGTGGTCGACCAACCCGGTCGCGGTGCACGCGCGGCGCGTGTTTCGTGAGGGCGCGGATCAGGCGGGGGGATCGGCGGGGCTGCGGGCGGTGGGAAGGTGAATCGCAGAATATTGATACTTTTGCTCACAAGAATGTAACTGGTTCAGTTACTCGGCGGTTACCGGACGTGCAATCATGGCTCCCGACCTCGACATCGTTAGGGAGCAAAATCAAGTGTCCGAGTTCTTGACCACGATCAACGGGTACATCTGGAGTGACTCGCTGGTCTACCTGTGCTTGGCCACAGGCGTGTATTTCTCGATCAGGACCAGGTTCGTCCAGGTTCGTCAGATCCCCGAGATGATTCGGCTGCTGATGCACGGGGAGAAGTCCGCCTCGGGCGTCTCGTCGTTCCAGGCGCTGGCGATGTCACTGTCGGGACGTGTCGGCACCGGCAATATCGCGGGTGTCGCCACCGCGATCGCGTTCGGTGGGCCCGGCGCGCTGTTCTGGATGTGGGTGGTCGCGTTCCTCGGCGCGTCGACGTCCTTCGTGGAGTGCACCCTCGGCCAGATCTACAAAACCCGCGACCCGCTCACCGGCGAGTACCGCGGCGGGCCCGCGTACTACTTCAGCAAGGTGCTGGTCCACACGAAGGCCGCACCGCTGTTCAAGGTCTACGGCGTGATCTTCGCCGCGGTCACGGTGCTGGCGTGCGGTCTGCTGCTGCCCAGCGTGCAGTCCAACTCGATGGCCGCCGCGATGAACCAGGCCTGGGGCGTCTCGGAGTGGGCTGTCGCTGTCGGCACGGTGATCGTGCTGGCCTTCGTGATCATCGGCGGTGTCAAGCGCATCGCGGCCTTCGCCTCGGTGGTCGTACCGTTCATGGCGGTGGCCTACATTCTGCTCGCCCTGGTGATCGTCTTCGCGAACGCCGGGCAGATCCCCGAGATCCTGTCGCTGATCTTCCGCAGCGCGCTCGGCCTGGACTCCGCGTTCGGCGCGATCGTCGGCTCGGCTGTCATGTGGGGCGTCAAGCGCGGGGTGTACTCCAATGAAGCGGGACAGGGCACCGGACCGCACGCCGCCGCAGCGGCCGAAGTCTCCCATCCCGCCAAGCAGGGGCTCGTGCAGGCGTTCGCCGTCTATATCGACACCCTGTTCATCTGCACCGCGACCGGCTTCCTGATCCTGTCGACCGGTGCCTACCGGGTCTTCGAAGGTGAGTCGGCCGACGGCGCCGTCCTGCACGAGGGCGGTGCACTGCCTTCCGATGTCGCGGTCGGTCCTGCGTACGCGCAGAACGCGGTCGACACGCTCTGGGGCGGGTTCGGCTCCACCTTCGTCGCGGTCTCGCTCGCCTTCTTCTGCCTGACCACGATCATCGCCTACTACTACATGGCTGATACCAACGTCCGATTCCTGGTCGGCAAGCACGCGACCAAGCCGGTTCCGATCATCCGGGGCACCGTCGGTAGCAACACCACCCTGGTGCTGCAAGCACTCATCCTGGTGTCCGTCGCGGCAGGCGCGGTCTCGACCGCCAGCGAGGCGTGGACACTCGGAGATATCGGCGTCGGCCTGATGGCCTGGCTCAACATCATCGGGATCATCATCATCCAGCAGCCGGCGTTCAAGGCGCTGCGCGATTACGAGAAACAGCAGAAGGCAGGTAAGGACCCGGTCTTCGACCCGAAGGGACTCGACATCCCCAACGCCACCTTCTGGGAGACCTACAAGCCCGAGACGGACCACGACAAGGTCTCGGTCGGTTCTTGATCCGCACGCGCCACGATCACGGCGGCAGCGGTTGTCCCCGCGTCAGTCGAGCTCGATGTCGGCGAAGGAACTCACCCACAGATGGGGTGGGCGTGCGGGATTGGGTTCGCCGGGGCGATGTACGCCGACAACGGTCCAGCCCGCGGTAACGGCGGCATCGAGCTCGTCCGGGTGGTCGGAGAGGAACAGGATCTCCGGCGGGGGGACGGCGATCCGTGCGGAGATGGACGTGTAGGACGTGGGCTCGCGTTTGGGGCCCGCGCTCACCAGGTCGAAGTGGTCGGTGATGAGGTCGGACAGGTCGCCTGCGTCGGCGTAGGTGAACCAATCTCGTTGATTGCGTACCGAACCCGAGGAATAGACGAACAGCGCGAAGCCATCGGCATGCCACGCGTTCAGCGCGGGTGCCACATCGTCGAAGAAGCGCCCGTGCAGTGCTCCCGCGCGGAAACCCTGGGCACAGATCGCCCCCTGGGCGGTTTTGAGCGGCTCGGCTTTGACATCGGATTCCAGCCAGCCGCGCAGGATGTCGGCCACCCGATCGGTGCTCGCGTGCGGTTCACCGGCGAGCTCGCGGGTCGCAGTGATCACCGAAACCGCTGTGCCGTCGGCGTTCTCAGCCAACCAAGCGGGTAGGTGGGCGGCAGTGTATCCGTAGAGGTCGGTGCGGACCGCGTCGGTGGGGCTGGTGGTGCCCTCGATGTCGAGAACGATTGCGCGGGTCATGCGAGCAGTTCGTCGAGCGTGGGGAAGTTCGCGCTGATCTTGTCGCCGGTGAAGTCGCCGACCCAGCCGTCGGCCTCCTCGAAGAAGCGGAGGGCGATGAAGTCGGGGGTGCTGCCCATATCGAACCAGTGCAGGGTGCCCGCGGGAACCGAGAGCAGATCGCCCGCTTCGCAGACCGTGGCGAGCACGGCCTCGCCCACGTGTAGGTAGAAGCAGCCGTGACCGGCCGCGAAGAAGCGCACCTCGTCTTCGGCGTGGCGGTGCTCGTCGAGGAATTTCGCGCGCGCGCCCGCGGCAGTGGCGGGCCACTGCGGGTCGCCGGCATCGGGATGGATACGGGCGACGTCGATGTGCTGGTAGCGGCCGGAGGCGTTGAGTTCGGCGATCTGCGGGCCGTAGTGGGCGAGCAGGGCGCCGGAGTCCGCGGCCGCTGCCTCGGCGAGAACGTCCCAGTGCGAGTAGGCGATACCGTGCTGGGCCAGCTCGGCGGCGATCTCGGTGGGGTCGGTGGTGCGCACCCGCACGTCGGCGGCGTTGTCGGCGGCCATCACTTGCAACAGGGTCATGTCGGTCCGATCTCGAGGGGTGTTGCGTCGGTTCGTCCGGTGCGGGCGATCAACTCGCACAGGGCTTCCAGGCATTCGGCGCGGTCGCGCGCCTGCGCCAGCGTGTCACCCCATGTGGTGATCCCGTGCCCGGTGATGAACAGAATCGGTGGGGCCGTGGGCGTTTCGCGAAGATAGTTTTCGATGTCGGCGCCGATGCGCGCCACTTGCGGCCAGTTCGGGAACACCGGGATCACGGCGGTGGACGGATCGGCGAGACCGAATCCCTTGAGCAGTTCGAAACCGCTGATCCGCACGGGGGTCACCGTGTCGCCGGGCCGCGCGCTGGTGGTTGCCAGCGCGGTGGCGAAGGGCGAGTGCACGTGCACGACCGCTCCGGCGGGACGGGTGCGGTAGACGGCGGTGTGAATGGCGGTCTCGGCAGAGGGTTTGCGGTGCTGGCCGGGACGCGGGCTGGTGTCGGCGACCGCGACGAGCACCGTATCGCTCGCGCTCAGTTCACCTTTGGACAGTCCGCTGGCGGTGATCAGCAACTCGGGCCAGGTGCCGGGACCGTCGAGGTCGGCCACCGATGATGTCGCGTCGTGACCGGGCTCTGTCGTGGTCGGGGCGATCCGCACCGAGATGTTGCCCGCCGTGCCCGGCATCCACCCCCGCTCGTAGAGCTGACGCGCGATGGCGGCGATCGCCCGGCCTTGCTCGGCGAAAGCCTGCGCACCGTCGGTGTGCGCCGCATGCTCGAGACCCGGGGTGGCGACATGATCCTGAACGCCGTGACACGCGCTGTTTTCGGCGCCACCGGTGGCAGGAAGCGAATTCCGGTAGACCACACCGTTTTCCGTGACCACAGCTGTTACCAGGTCGGCGGGCGTCACATCGAAGGCCGGGTTGAACACCGCGGTGCCCGCCGGCGCGGTGTCGACCCCGCCGAATCCGGTGACCTCGGCGGCGGCCCGTTGTTCCACCACGATCTGCGCGCCGGTTGCCATCGCGGTGTCGCGGGTGGACTCCGGGGCCACCACGATGAACGGAATGCCGTGGTGGTGGGCGGCCAGCGCGAGGGCGAAGGTGCCGATCTTGTTGGCGACATCGCCGTTGGCGGTGATCCGGTCGGCGCCGACGAGCACGGCGTCGACCTGGCCGGTCGCCATCGCCCATGCGGCCGCGGAGTCGATGGTCAGCCGGTGCGGGATGCCGGCCTCGGCCAGTTCCCAGGCGGTGAGGCGGGCGCCCTGCAGCAGCGGGCGGGTTTCGTCGACGAGCACGTCCTCGACGACGCCGCGCTGGTGCAGCACCCGCAACGCGCCGATCGCGGTACCCACCGCGCTGGTCGCCAGCCGACCGGTGTTGCAGTGGGTGAGCAGTCGCAGCGCTCGCTCACCACAGAGCCGCTGCACCAGGTCGGCGGCATGGGTGGCAGCGGCGAGGTTGACACGCCCGTCCTCGGCGAGCATGTCGAGGGTCTCGGCCAGCACGGCACCGGCGCCCTCGGCGATCCGGCCACGCACCCGCTCGACCGCCCATGCCAGATTGACTGCCGTCGGCCGGGCGGCGGCGATGCGATCGGCCTCGCCGTGCACCGCGGTCACATCGACCGTGCCGGTGTCGCCGGATTCGCCGAGGCGAGTGTGTGCCCTGGTCGCGATGACCACGCCGAAGGCACCCGCGATCCCGATGGCGGGGGCGCCGCGGATGGCGAGGGTGGCGATCGCGTCGATGATCTCGTCGACGGTGCGCAGGCGCAGTTGCCGTACCTCGTGCGGCAGTCCGCGCTGGTCGATGGTGACGAGCGCACCGTCGTCCCAGATCAGGGAACTGTCGTCCATGGGGTGTGTCCTGTCTGCGTGATCATTGCGGCTCGTAAACGGTATCCGAGCTGGGCGGGACACGTGCTGCTGGGCTGCGCGCAACGGACACTGTTCACCCGAGCGCTCGGCAGAACGACGCGCTGCGACCGGTGCACTCAGCGCGGTCCATCGGCGCCGGTCACTCCGCGGCGTACTCGGCTTCGCGCTCCACCGCCTCGATCGTGCGCTGCGGGACCTGAATCGGGCCGGGCGTGTAGGTGACCGCCCGCAGCCCGCCGGTATAGCGGAACGATCCGCGTCGCGTACGCAGCTCCCACGCGACCGGACCGCGCGCGTCCACACCGACGGAGATCCCGGTCCACGGCGCCATGCCGACGAGTTGCACCCGGTCGGTGAGCTCGGCCAGGGGTGTGTCGTCCACCTCGATGGTGAAATCCCAGCGCAGGTGCGGCCGTACGGTGGCGCGCACCGTGATCTGCCTCGCCCCGATCGGTAGCGGTGCGCCCACCGAGGCGTAGCGGCCGTAGCTGTTCACGCCGAGCACCACCTCGCCGTCCTCGATGTAGAGCAGATATCCGCCGAGCGGATCACCGTGGGCGACCAGCACGCCCTCATCGCCACGCCGATAGCCGATTTCCGGCCGGGCCGTGGGCGCGACGGCCGCGCGTGCATCGGCGGCCGACGCCGTGCCCGCAGCGTGCACGTCGGTGCCTGCGGTCGGCGACGATGCTGCCCGGGGCGGGTCGAGGGAAGGGCGGGCGGCGGTCAGGTCGGCGGTGATCGTGAAGTCGCGGTAGGCGATGAGGCGCTGGGACCGGTAGCGCTCCAGGGTCGGGGTGCCGGGGAGCAGGCGGATCGGGGCAGCGAATCGGGCCTCCTCCGGGCGACGTCGGGACAGGTCCGCCCGCGTCAGGAGCGGGAAAACAGTGTTGGCCCAAGCAGATTCGTCCCATGCGCGGGCGAGTTCGGCAGCCTTGTCCGGGTACCGCGCCGAGAGGTCGTGCAGTTCGGTGGGGTCGGCGCGGACGTCGAACAGCTGCCAGTTCGGTGCGTCCAGATCGCTGTCGGCCTCGTGCAACGACAGCAGCTTCCAGCCATCGCGATAGAACCCGCGATGACCGGTCATCTCGGAGTACTGCTCGGTGTGCAGGGTCTGCGCGGTGGGGTCGCGCAGCAGCTCGGCCGCGGACACGCCGTCGAATTCCTTGGCGGGCAGCCCATGACGCACGCTCGGTGATCGCAGACCTGCCAATTCGAGCAGGGTCGGAGCGAGATCGGTGACGTAGGCGTATTCATGGCGGATCCCGGAGTCGGCGTCGGTGCGCGGCAACCCCTTCGGCCACGACACCACCAGCGGCACCCGCACTCCGCCCGCGAAGGTCTGTCCCTTGTAGAACCGGAACGGGGTGTTGGACGCCTGACCCCAGCCGCGCGGATAGTGCACGCCCAGCCGCGCGGTGCCGATCAGGTCTTCGTCGTGCGCGACATCGCCCACCCACTCCGGGTCGTCGACGTGGGCGAACTCGGCGAAATAGGAGCGGGTGCCCTCCGGCCCGCCCTCGGCGGTGCCGCCGTTGTCGGAGGTGAACACGATGATGGTGTTGTCGAATTCGCCGAGCTCGTCGAGCAGGTCGACGATGCGGCCCAGGCTCTGGTCGATGCTGTCGACCATGCCCGCGTACACCTCCATGTACTTCGCGTAGCGCCGCTGCTCGTCAGCCGACAGTGACGTCCATTGCGCTGCTTCGTAACCGGGCTCGGTATTGCGCGGCTTCTGCTGGGTACCCGGCGGGAACAGGCCATGGGCCAGCTGCTCGGCGAAGCGGCGCCTGCGCAGCTCGTCCCAGCCCTCGGCATAGCGACCGCGGTATTTGGCCTGGTCCTCGGCCTTGGCCTGCAGTGGTCCGTGCATCGCCACGTGTGCGAAGTACAGGAAGAACGGCTTGTCCGCGTCGTGCGCGCGCAAGTCCTTGATATAGGACAGCGCCTTGTCGGTGAGATCGTCGGTGAGGTAGTAGTCCTGCGGGTATTCCTCGACGTCGACCACCGAGGCGTCCGAGATCAGTTGGTTGGGATAGTAGAAGGAGTTCAGGCCCTCCAAAGACCCGTAGTAGCGGTCGAATCCACGCTGGGTCGGCCAGGAGCCGCGATTCGCAGCGGGGTTCATCGTGGCATCGCGAACCAGATGCCATTTGCCCACCGCGTAGGTGGCGTATCCGTTGTCGCGCAGCATCTCCGGCAGGGTGAGCACATCGTCGGCCAGTTCCAGCCGCAGACCCGGATAGCCCGGATCGGCGTTGGCGACGAAGCCGAAACCCGCACGGTGGGCATTGATTCCGGTCAGCAGCGCGGCGCGCGAGGGCGAGCACAGCGGCGTGGTGTGGTAGTTCGACAGCCGAACACCCTGGGCCGCGAGACGATCCAGGGTCGGCGTCTCGATCTCCGAGCCGAACGGGCCGATATCGCTGTAGCCCATGTCGTCGACGAGCACGACAACGATGTTGGGCGCACCGGCGGGCCCGGTGGGCGGGTAGGTCCAATCGGGGGTCGACTCCGCGCAGGTGCGTCCGGCCGAGCCGCCGAAGGATTCGTAACCGCGAGCATGGGATGGAACAGCCATTGTGACAGTGAAGGCGACATAACCGCAGGTCACCAGGGTTATGTGCAGTGTGCGTGGAATCGGTGACCGGTGCGCCGCAACTTGTTAGCGTCACTGCCGTGCCCACGAATCAGCCACCCTGCTGCTGTTCGTGTCGCGTCCTGCGCGGCTGACGAACGCCAACGACGTTCGCCGCTGCCGATGTGTTCCCTTTCCTGCGGTGCATCGAGCACCCTCCTCGGCTCGCCGCGCGGGCCGAGGCGTCTTCGAGGATCTTCGCCATGAGTTCAACGCCCAGTGGCTTCGGCCGCCGAAACTTCCTGCGCACCAGCGGCATCGCCGCGGCCGCCATCTTCGGTGGCGCCGCGCTGGCGGCCTGCACCTCGGCGGTCTCGCAACAGAAGCAGGGTGGTGGCGACGCGACACCGGTGCGCGGCGGCACCCTGAAGGTCGGTATCCGGGAGGATCTGGTGCCGGCGAATCTGCTCACCAACACCGCGGCCACCCCGGTCGTGATCGGCCTGGTCTACGAATCGCTGATCCGATATCCCAACGACAGCCTGCAACCGCAACCGCTGCTCGCGACGTCATGGCAACTCGCCGCCGACGGCCGTGCGCTGAGCTTGGACCTGCGCGAGGACGTGAAGTTCCATTCCGGGCGCCCTTTTACCGCCGAGGACGTGGAGTTCTCACTGCGCACCTACGCCGATGCCAAATGGTCTGCGCAGCTGCGTAGTTCAGCGGCGGCGGTCATCGGATTCGACATCGTCTCGCCGACGCGGATCGTGTTGCAGCTCGCTCACCCGTTGAGCAATATCTACGACCTGCTCGACACCGTGCCGATCCTGGACAGTGCCACCGCGGACCAGCTCGGCACCGGCGACACCTACATCGGCACCGGCCCTTTCCGGTACGTCGAGCGCGTCCCGAACTCGCAGTTGATCTTCGAGAAGAACCCGAGCTACTGGGTGCCGGAACGTCCCTATCTCGACCGCGTCGAGGTCTCGATCATCGCCGACCCCAACGCGCTGCTCAACGCGCTGAAGTCCGGTCAGATCGCCGCGGCGCGCGACCTCGGCTACCGCGATGCCGAAAACATCGGCAAGAGCCCCGGATTCACCGTGCACGATCTGGAAGGCGCTGAGCTGCAAGCCTATGTGGGTGTCAACGTGACCGAACCCGCGCTCGCCGATGTGCGGGTGCGCCAGGCCATCGCCTACTCCATCGACCGTGACCGCATCGTCGACGAGGTGTTCCGCGGCGCCGGATACCCACTCAACGTGCCGTGGCCCAAGAACTCGCCCGCCTTCGACGAGTCCCGCAACACCGTCTACAGCCGTGACATCGACAAGGCGAAGCGGCTGCTCGGCGAGGCGGGCAAGCCACCGAAGCTGCCGCTGACCTTTTCCCCGGGGAACGGCGAGGTCGCCCAGATCGTGCAGGCCAACCTCGCCGACGCGGGCATCGACGTCGAACTCGATCCGGTCGACGCCGCCACCTTCGTCGAACAACTCACCGGTCAGCGGTTCCGTGGCCTGTGGGTCACCGACCATTCGTGGGCGCAGTTCGTCCCGTCGACACTCACCGTGAGCGCATATCCGTTCAATGCCCGCCGCAATGCCTCGCGTTACGAATCTCCTGCCTACACCGCGGCCGCCGACACGGCATGGCAGCTGCCGCAGGGCGCCGGCCCCGAGGCGGTGCGCGCCTATCAGAGCCTCACCGATCAGCTCCTCGACGGACTGTTCCTGATCGAGATCGGCGTGCATTTCTCGCAGTACTCCGCCGTCGACACGGTGCACGGTTTCGCCTGGACCAAGCGGCGCGAACCTGTCCTCACCGACACCTTCCTGTCATGACGCGCTATCTGCTACACCGTCTTCCGTCGGCGCTGCTGGTGCTGTTCGGCGCCTCG
Organism: Nocardia sp.; assembly: GCA_014360565.1. GTDB lineage: Bacteria > Actinomycetota > Actinomycetes > Mycobacteriales > Mycobacteriaceae > Nocardia. The sequence continues at coordinate 30,109 of JACIXH010000015.1, read as the reverse complement.
GTGCTGATCTTCCTGGTGCTGCGGCTGGTCCCGGGTGATCCGGCCACCATCCTGGCGGGCAACGACGCGACACTGCAGACCATCGAGGTGATCCGCCACCAACTCGGCCTCGACCGCTCGATCCCGGTGCAGTATCTGCAGTGGCTGGGCGAGCTGTTCACCCTCGATCTCGGGCGCTCCTACATCATCGGCGGCGAGATCACCGACCTGGTGGGCCGTGGGCTCGGCAACACCCTGGTGCTCACGGTGAGTGCCCTGCTGCTGGCCGTGCTGGTGAGCATGATCGTGTCGGTGGCCTCGGTGCTCTGGCCCAGCCGCTGGTTGAACACCCTGGTCGCCGCCGCCAATACGGTCGCGGTCGCGCTGCCGACGTTCGTCGTCGGCCCGCTGCTGGTGCTCGTGTTCGCCGTCGTGGTTCCGGTGCTGCCCGCGGGCGGGGTGCCGCCGGACGGATTCATCGCCCGGCCCGATATCGCGGTGCAGTATCTACTGCTGCCCGCGATCTGCCTTGCCCTGCCGGTGTCGGCCGCGCTCACCCGGTTCCTCACCGAAGCACTGCGCACCGAACTCGCGAAACCGTATGTGCTGACGGCGCGTTCGCTCGGCATCTCGCATCGTGAGATCGTGACCCATGGCGCACTGCGCAACGCGCTACCGACCATGCTCACCGTGCTCGGCATCCAGACCGGGCAGCTGCTCGGTGGTGCGGTGCTGGTGGAAGCCGCCTTCGTGTGGCCGGGGATCGGGCAGCTCATCGAACAGGGGATCAGCCGTCGCGACTATCCGCTCGTGCAGGTGCTGTTGCTGCTGTCGGTGGCGGTGTTCGTGGCGATTCAGCTGGTCACCGATGTCGCGCATGCCTGGCTGGACCCACGGATTCGGATCGGCGGCCGGTCATGACGCTCGATTCGTTGAACAGCACTGTCGCAGAACGTCGTTCACCTGCATCGTCGGGGGCGTTGCGGGCGCTTCGCCATGGGCAGGGGCTGGCCGGGGTGCTGCTGGTGGTCGCGGTGGCGCTGGCCGGGGTGTTCGCGGGAGTGCTCAGCTCGCACGATCCGCTCACCCAGATCCCCGGCGCCAACCTGCTCGGGCCGAGCGCGCAGCACTGGCTCGGCACCGACCGTCTCAACCGTGACGTGGCCGCGCGGGTGCTGGCGGGTATCCGAATCGATCTGCTGATCGCGCTGGTCGCGGTGCCGATCGGCGCCGTGATCGGCGCGCTGGTGGGGCTGGTCGCCACCGTCCACCCGATCGCGGACGTCACCGTGCAACGGGTCTTCGATCTGATCCTGGCCTTCCCGACGCTGATCTTGGGAATCGCGCTCGCCGCCATCACGGGGCCCGGCTGGCACGCGGTGGTCATCGTGATCGTCGCGGCCGAGATCCCGATCTTCGGCCGCCAGATCCGCACGGCGGTACTGGCCGTGCGCGAACAGCCGTTTGTCGAAGCCTCGCAGGTGATCGGCGCCGATACCTGGTGGATCCTGCGAAAGCATGTGCTGCCCCATGCGATCGAACCGCTCGGCGTCCAGTTCGCCTTGTCGCTGTCGGTGGCCGTGTTCATCGAGGGTGCGATGAGTTTCATCGGGATCGGCGTACTGCCGCCGCAGCCGTCGCTGGGCTCGCTGATCGCCGCCTCGATCGCCGACCTCGACGCGAATCCGTGGTTGGCGATCGGACCGCTGGCCGTCGTGGCCGCGTTGATCCTGGGATTTCTGTTGATAGCCCAGGCATTGGGCCGGGCAAGGAGATTGGCATGAGCGCACAACCTGACCAGCAGGCGCCGGTACTCGATATCGACGAGCTGACGGTGGCATTCGGGGACGCAACGGTGGTGGACCGGGTGAGCTTGCGGGTTCGCCGGGGCGAAGTGGTCGCCCTTGTCGGTGAATCCGGTTCGGGGAAATCGCTCACCGCCCGAGCGGTCCTCGGGCTGCTGCCCGAAAGCGCGCGGGCAGGCGGGTCGATCCGGCTCGCCGGTGCGCAGGTGATCGGGGCCGGCGAATCCGCGCTGCGCGAGCTGCGGGGCACCAAGGCGGCCATGGTCTTCCAGGAGCCGCAGACCGCTCTGAATCCCGTGCAGACGATCGGCACCCAGATCGCGCAGGCCCTGCGTGCGCACGGGGTGACCGACAAGGCCGCCGTGCGAACCCGCGCGATCGAACTGCTGACGGCCGTGGATATCCCGGAACCGGCCGACCGTCTCGACTGGTATCCGCATCAACTGTCCGGGGGACAGAAGCAGCGGGTGGCCATCGCGCTCGCCCTGACCGGTGAGCCCGAACTGCTCATCGCCGACGAGCCGACCACCGCCCTCGATGTCACCGTGCAGGCCGAGATCCTCGCACTGCTGCGCTCGCTACAGCGTGAGCGCGGTACGGCGATCCTGTTCATCACCCACAATCTCGGGGTGGTCGCCGAGATCGCCGACCGGGTCGTGGTGCTGCGCGAGGGGCGGGTGATCGAGGAGCAGACGGTATTCGGGTTGTTCGCCGAACCGGGACAGGACTACACCCGCACACTGCTCGCCGCGGTGCCGCGGCTGCCCGCGGTATCGCCGCGCGGCGGAGTCCGAGAATCGGCTACCGAGGACCTACGGCGGGTGGTCACGCGTGATCCTGCCGTTGTCGCCGAAAAGGGCGGCGGCCGAGCCGAAGCCGACTACCGCGACATTGTGCGGATCGATGATCTGTCGGTGGTTTTCCCGGACCGGCACGGCGGTGCGGCCTTCCCCGCGCTGCGGCGGGTTTCGCTCACACTCGGGCCGAGAGAGGTCCTCGGGCTCGTCGGCGAATCCGGCTCGGGCAAGAGCACACTGGGACGGGCCGCGCTCGGCCTGGTCGCCGCTACCTCGGGACAGGTCCGGTTGCAGGGCATGTCGCTGCGGGGAGTATCGCGACGCGAGCTGCGTGGGCTACGCAAGCACGTCGCGCTGGTACATCAGGATGTGAGTGCCTCGCTCGATCCGCGCCGTACTGTCGCCGACGCGATCGGCGAACCGCTGCTGGTACATCGGGCCGCGTCGGGCACGCTGTTGCGGGCCAAGGTCGCGCATCTGCTCGAGTCGGTGCGCCTGCCCGGGGATTACGCGCAACGCAGGCCGGGGGAGTTGTCCGGCGGGCAACGTCAGCGGGTCGCGCTGGCTCGTGCGCTGGCTTTGGCGCCGCGGCTGCTGGTAGCCGACGAGCCCACCAGCGCGCTCGATGTGTCGGTGCAGGCACAGGTACTCGACCTGTTCGCCGACCTACGCGCCGAATACGGTTTCGCCTGCCTGTTCATCAGTCACGATCTGGCCGTGGTGCACCAGGTCGCCGACCGGGTTGTGGTGCTGCGGCAGGGCCGGATCGTCGAAACCGGCGCAGTGGGCGCGGTATTCGCCGCACCGGCTCAGGAGTACACCCGCCGCCTGCTCGACGCGGTGCCCGTTCCCGATCCGTCGACGGCTCGGCGCGGGCGGGGCGGATCCGCGGCAGGCGCGCTGCTGAGTATCGGGGCATGACGTGGACGAGCCGCCGGTAGCGATACCGGCGGCTCGTCGACACACGTGATTCAGTGATGGCCGGGGCGGCGCTGCTGATCACGCCGATCTTCCTGACCTGCTCGCGGCATGCCTTGCGAGTCCTGCTGCCCCTGCTCCTGCCGCTGCTCCTGCTGTTGGCGCGGCATCTGCTTGGGCATTTTCTTCGGCGCTTTCCTAGACTTGTCAGCCATCTCCACACGGTCCTTTCCGAGGGATAAAGGATAAAGCCTTCAACGCACTGTCCGACGCAATCCACCTCGCGTGCGGGGCGTCCCACGCCTGACGATCCAACAATAAGCACCAGGACCGCTCGGCGGTAGACCTGAGTCGAAAATAGGTTTCTGACCTGCGTGAATTCGGCGTGTCAATCAGTTGATTCCATTCTCGCCCGCATTTCGAACAGCAATTGCGGACTTTTATTCACGCGGGCAGGGGGAGGAACTCGACGATTGATCCGTCGGTGGCGTTCGGGGGGACGATGACCAGGCCGTCGCGGTCTATCAGGCCGGCCAAATGGGCGGTGCGGACTGTGGCATCGCCGAGCCAGCCGCCGGTGGGCGCGAAGCGGGCGGGGGTGATGCGATGGACCGGGGCGGTGATCTCGGCAGCGTTGTGGAGTGGGCCGAGGACCCGTCGGGGCAGGGGGGAGCCGGTGCGCGCGGCGACGATAGCGGGAGTCAGGGCGAGCAGGACCGCGATGGCGGCGAAAGGGTTGCCGGGAAGGCCGAGAACCGTCGGCCCGGTGGGAAGTTCGGCGACCACGGTGGAACCGCCGGGGCGCAAGGCGAGCCGGGGCACCAGGATGCGGGCCTGCGCTCGGGCCAGCGCGGTGCGCAGTTGATCCGCGGCACCGCCGCCGGTGGCGCCGACCACCACGAGCAAGTCGAAATCGGCGGTGTCGGTGAGCGTGTCGTCGAAGCCGTGGGCGGTGTCGCGCAGATGGACACGATCGACGACGCGAACGCCGCAGCCCGCCAGTAGATCTGGCAGGACCGGGCCGATGGAGTCACGGGTCTGGCCGGATTGGAGCGGTCCGGTGCTGCGAATCTCGTCGCCGGTCATGACAATTCGTGCGCGCACGGGGCCACGGACCAGGCCGGTGGTGACCTCCACGGAGGCGGCGGCAGAGCGGAGGGCGGCGGTGACCGGGGTGCCCGCCGGGGCGACGAGGTCACCGATCTTCCTGTCCTCGCCGCTGTTTCGGACATCGCCGCGGATCGGGGTGTCGGGCAAGCGTGTCAGTTCATCGGCGGTGATGGCGGCGAATTCGTCGCGCAGGACCGACGTGGTGCCGTCGGGCACATGGGCACCGGTGGCGATGCGCACCGCTTCGCCGGGGAGCAGGCCCGCCGGCCGCGCACCGCCGGCGAAGCCCACGTCGCGGCGCAGCTGCCACGGACCGTCGCCGCAGACGGCGTAACCGTCCATCGCGGAGACATCGAAGCGGGGCAGGGGGCTCGCGGCGGTGATCGGCGCGGCCAGCGCGGCGCCGGGGACTTCGCCGAGTGCGGCCTCGTAGGCCACCAGCGGCGTCAGCCCGGTGCCGATGTTGTCGCGCGCTTCGGTGAGATCGAGCCGGGCCGACGCGCGGCCGGCGGCCAAGGACTCGCGGGCGCGGCGGACCTCTTCCTCGGTGTCGCAGTCGGCGATATCCGCCAGCTCGACCAGGACGGTCTCGGCGGGCACGATGGCCTTCATCGGCTGGTTCACCAGCGAATCCAGTCCGGCCAGCGCGGCGACCAGCGCACTGCGCCGCCATACCCCCACCAGATATTGCGGGCGGCCCGAATCATCCATCGCGAAGACGGCATCGGCGGTGGATTCGGTTGCGCGGCGCAGCAATTGCTGGACTGTGTCGCCGGTGAGGAAGGGCATGTCCGCCGCGAGCACGACGATCCAGGCTGCCGCGGAGTCGAGTGCGACGAGGCCGGTACCGATCGCCGCCACCGGCCCGGAGCCCGCCGGGACCTCACGCACCTGCCCGAATCGGGCATCGAGTTCGCGGCGATGCGGCCCGACCACGACAACCTCGTCGCAGTCACGGACCGAGTCCAAGGCAGCCTCTAGCATCGACCGGCCACCGATCACGATCGCCGGTTTGTCGACACCGCCCATCCGGCTGGCTCGGCCACCCGCGAGCACGATCGCGTCGGCGGCGGTCATCGGCTGGTCCTGGATCGCGTCTTCGGCACGAATGCCATGCTAGTAGGCCTCTTTGCTGATACTCGAGCCCCCGCGAGCAGGGCTGTCGTGTCCTGGCTCGTCGCGACGGGCACGGCCGGGCGTCGAGGTCAGACCCGCGCCGACCGGAGGTCGACCCGGCCGTCGACGATCGCGACGCCTTCCTCGCCGAGCAGGCGGAGTTGGCGAGCGGCCAGGTGCGCGGCGGGGCGGCCGGACGCGCCGATGACGCGGTGCCACGGGAGGTCGGCGGAGTCGGTACGCATGATCCAGCCGACCGTGCGAGCCGACGACAGGCCGGCCGCGGCGGCGATGTCGCCATAGGTCGACACCCGGCCGGGCGGGATCGCGGCGACCAGTTCGCGGACCTTCTCCACCTGTTCCTCTGTCGTGACGGCCATCGGGCTACAGGACCGTGGCGATCAGCGCGGCGGTCTCGGCGGGGCGGGCCTGGGCGACCATGTGGTCGCAGTCCCAGACCTCGGCGGTGAAATTGTCGAGGTGCGCGGCGAGGGCGGTCAGGAACTCGTCGGTGGCATACGGCGGCGTTACCTTGGCGGCGCGCACCAGCACGGTAGGCAGATCGGCCGGTGGCAGGACGAACGGCCGCGCCAGCTGACTCCAGTACGAGGTGATCGCGGGCTGGAAGACGCGCCAGCCCACCCGGCCGCCCTCGGTGGGCACCAGATGCTCGGCCAGCTCCCGTTCCAGTACCTCGGGGGCCACTTCGTCGGGTCCCCACGCACTGACCTGTTTGTCGGAGCGGGCTTCGGCGAGATCGGTGTAGTCGGGGGAGGCCAGGTTGGCGAGGGCGACCTGTTCGATCAGCTTCGCGTCGATGCCGATGGCGGGATCGAGCAGCACCAGCGCGCGCACCAGGTCGCGATGATGCCGAGCCAGATGGATGCCTGCGGCCCCGCCGAAAGAGTGGCCGACCACGACCACCGGACCGTCGGACTCGGCGCGCAACAGCTGCGCGAGATCGTCGACGATGGTTTCGAGATCCCACGGCGGCAGCGAGGTGGAGCGGCCGTGTCCGCGCAGGTCGGGAGCGATGACGCGGGCGTGCGGCAGGTGCTCGGTGGCCAGGGTTTCCCACCGGTTGCCGTGACCGGTGAGACCGTGCAGGGCGAGGACGAGGGGACCGTCGGCGGGGCCGAAACGGTGCACATGAAGCGACGACACGACTGCCATTCTTGCCGGTCGGGCACCCTCGCGCAGCGTGTCCTCCCGGTAGGGGTGCGCCGGTGTGTCGGACTGGTCTGTTGCAATAGCCGATGTGGTGCGATCGGATAGCTCGGTGCGACTCGTGCGCCGGACAACGCGGGCGCCCCGGCCGCGGGCCTGGGGCGGGGCCGTTCGCGCGCTGTTCGCCGAGCAGGCCCAGCCCGCGCCGCCGCGTCCGGGTTGGCGACCGTGGCAGGTGCTCGGCGGGCCGGGGACGGGCAAGACCGCGTTGCTCGTCGACTTGGTGGCCGCGCGAATCGTCGACGGTACTGACCCGGAAGCGGTGCTGGTCCTCACCCACACCAAGCACGCGGCGGGCGCACTGCGCGACGCGATCACCCATCGGCTCGGCCCCGCCGCGGGTGGCATCGCGGGGGCGAGCAGGGAACCGATGGTGCGCACCCTGCACTCCTACGCCTTCTCGGTCCTGCGCCGGCACGCCGATCTGCACGGCAATCCGCCACCGCGCCTACTCACCGGCGCCGAACAGGACGCGGTGCTGCGCGAGATGCTGCGCGGCGATCTCGCCGATATCGAAGACGGGATGGGGGGACTGTGGCCGCCGCGCTTACAACCCGCGCTGGCGCTGGGCGGGTTCGCCGAGCAACTGCGTGACCTGATGCTGCGCGCTACCGAGCGCGGACTCGGTCCCGAGGACCTGATGGCGCTCGGTCGTGCACACGACAACGACGCGTGGGTGGCGGCCGGGCGGTTCTTCCAGCGCTACGAACAGGCGTCGATGCTGCGCTGGTCGGTCGGTGTCGCCGCGCCGGAGGCCACCGCGCCTGCGCTCGATGCCGCGGAACTGGTCGGCGCGGCGCTGGACGCCCTGGCCGGTGACCGCAATCTGCTCGCCGCCGAACGCGACCGGATCCGCTATCTGCTCGTCGACGACGCACAACACCTCGACCCGCAGGCCGCCACGCTGGTGCGTGCGATCGGCAGCGGCAGCGCGAGCACCGTGGTCACCGGCGACCCCGACCAGGCGGTCTTCACCTTCCGCGGGGCCGATTCACACTTTCTGACCGAGCTCGACACGATCCCGCAGCGGCGGATCACGTTGCGCCACAATCATCGCAGCGGTGCGCCGATCCGCTTGGCGAATGCCCGCATCGCCGCGCGGTTGCCAGGAAGCGCACGACATCGGGTGTTGCCGGGGCACGAGGACCAGACCCCAGCCGCCGTGCCGGAGCATTTGCTACCCGAGCACGAACCGCCGCCGGAGCACGAACCGCCGCCCGAGTACGGACCGCTGCCCGAGGACTCGCCTGCTGTCGACGAGTCGAGTGTGCGGGTGCGGGTGTTGTCGACGCCGGCCAAGGAGGCGGCGCTGATCGCCGATCATCTGCGGCGCGCGCACCTCACCGATGGGGTGCCGTGGTCGGCGATGGCGGTGATCGTGCGGTCGGTGCCGCTGTCGCTGGCGCCGTTGCGGCGGGCGTTGCTGGCGGCGGGGGTGCCGGTGCGCAGGCCCGCGGTGGCGGAGCCGTTGGCGCGTCGGCGCGGTGCGGCGTGGATGGTGCTGGCGCTGCGGGTGTTGTTGGCGGGGGACTCGTCGCGGCCGGGTTCGCGGCGGGCCATCGATGCGATGTTCTCGCCCGACGATGCGATGGAACTGTTGTCGGGGCCGCTCGGTGGGGCCGATCAGATCGCGTTGCGCCGGCTTCGTCGTGGAGTCCGGCGCAGCGTCCTGGATCTGGAGCGAACAGGTGCGCTGGCCGAGCCCTTCGTCGACGGAGCCGATCAGTTCGTGCTCTGGGACGAGGCCGCGCCACTGCCGGAAATGCCCGAGCCCGAACCGGATCCGGTCGACGACGAGTGGCTGCCGCCCCCGGACCCGGCGGATCCGCTGCGGCCCGAATCCGAACCGGCGTGGGATATCGCCGAGCGCCTGCCCGACGATATCGATCTCCTCGATGCCGAGAACCTGCCTGCCGCGACAACGATCCCGGAACCGGCGCGGACCGAACCCGCGGTTGCGGTGGTGCCGCTCATCGACCAGTCCTCCGCCGAGGTGCTGCGTGACCTGATCGTCGGTGTCGGCGAACAGCGGCTGCTCGACGGACTCACCGAAGTCGAGGCGGCGCCGCTGCGCCGGGTGCTGCGTGCGGTGGCGAAGGCGAAGCAGACCCAGGCCAAAGGGCAGGGTCTCGAAGATGTGCTGTGGACTTTGTGGACGAGTTCGCGGCTCGAGCGACGATGGTTTCTGCAGTCGCGGCGCGGTGGAGCCGGGGGGATGCAGGCCGACCGCGACCTCGACGCGGCTGTGGAGTTGTTCGATGCCGCCGCGGCCTACGTCGACCGGCTGCCGAAGGCCAGCATCGACGGGTTCGTCGAATACCTTCTGCACCAGCAACTTCCGCAGCAGGGTCGCCCGCTGACCGCCGAAGGCGACGCGGTGACGCTGCTCAGCGCGCACGCGGCCGCGGGCCGGGAGTGGGATGTGGTGGCGGTAGCGGCTGTGCAGGAGGGGATCTGGCCGAATCCGCGTTCCAGAGGCACGCTGCTGCACACCGAGGATCTCGTCGACCTCGTCGCCGGGGTGGATCCGGGTGCGACCGTGAGCCGGGCCGCGCCGATCCTGGCCGAGGAACGCAGGCTGCTGCTCGTGGCATGCAGCCGGGCGCGCGAGTCGCTGCTTGTCACCGCGGTCGAATCCGCTGCGGGAGACCAGGATCTGGTGCCCTCGCGGTTCCTCGCCGAGCTCGTCGGCGACGACGACAGCGGCGAACCGGGCGCGCTGCCGGTCGCCGATCCGGGGCGCGCGCTGGTGATGCACGCGCTGGTCGCCGAACTGCGCGGGGTGGTGTGCGATCCCGGCGCCGACCATCGGCGGCGTGACCGGGCCGCGCGCCAGCTGGCGCGGCTGGCCGACGCGGGCGTGCCGGGCACCGACCCCGGCGACTGGTACGGCACCGCCGAACTCAGCTCGCAGCGCGAACTCTGGGACGACGACGATTCGCCGATCGGGCTGTCGCCGTCGACGGTCGAACTGCTGCGCACCTGTCCGCTGCGGTGGGCGCTGGAACGCCACGGCGGCACCGACGGGGACAACCCCCACGCTGTGAAGGGCAATCTCGTGCACACGCTCGTGCAGGCGCTGGCGGGCGATGTCCCCGAGGCGCAGGTGCGGGCGGCGCTGGATCAGGCGTGGAAAACGGTCGACCCGGCCGACGGGTGGCATTCGCGCCAGGAACTGCGCCGCACCGAGACGATGCTGGAGACCTTCCTCGCCTGGGTACGCACCACCCGCGGTGAGCTCACGCAGGCCGGGGTCGAGGTGCCGGTGGACTGCGTGTTGCCCGCCCGCACGGAAGGCGCACGGTCGGTGCGGATTCGGGGACGGATCGATCGGCTGGAGCGAGACGCGCAGGGCCGCTTTGTCATCGTCGATGTGAAGACGGGAAAAACACCGGTCAGCGCGAAGGCCGTGGCCGATCACGCGCAGCTGGCCACCTATCAGGTGGCGGCCGCGCACGGTGCGCTCGAGGAGGAATCCGACGAGCAGGCGCCGGTGATCGATCCCGGCGGCGCGCGACTGGTGTACGTCGCCAAGCGGAGCACGAAAACCGGTGCCGCCGAACGGACCCAGCCCGCACTCGACAGCGATGGGCTCGACCAGTGGCGCGCGACCATTCACGACGCCGCCGATGCGACCCGCGGTCCCGGCTATCTCGCGGTCCGCAACGACGGGTGCCGGCATTGCCCGGTCGCGGGTAGTTGCCCGGTGCAGGACACCGGACGGCAGGTGACCGACGAGTGAGCGGCGTGCGCGTCACCCCGCAACGGTTGGCCGACGCGCTCGGCCTGCCGCCACCGACCGAGGAACAGGCCGCGGTCATCGCCGCGCCGCCCGGGCCCACGTTGGTCGTCGCGGGCGCGGGCGCGGGCAAGACCGAGACGATGGCCTCGCGGGTGGTGTGGATGGTGGCCAACCAGCTGGTCGCACCGGACGAGGTCCTCGGGCTGACCTTCACCCGCAAGGCCGCCCAGCAGTTGACCTCTCGGATCCGCACCCGGCTGGCGCGGCTGGCAGGGGCGCCACTGCTGCGCGAGATCGACCCGAGTGGGGCGTTGCGCACCGTCGTCGCCGGGGCCGAGCCCGAGATCAGCACCTACCATTCCTACGCGGGCAGGCTGCTCACCGCGCACGGTCTGTTGCTGCCGGTGGAGCCCTCGGCGGCACTGCTCACCCAGACCCAGCTGTGGCAGCTCGCACACGAGGTGGTGCGCTCCTGGGACGGTGACCTCGACACCGACCGCACCCCCGTCTCGGTCACCGAGGCGGTGCTGGCGCTGTCCGGCCAGCTCGCCGAACACCTGGTGGAACCGGAGCAGCTGGTCGAGGCGCACGCCGAGCTGGAGAAGCTGGTCTACACGCTGCCACCCGGTCCCCGTCAGCGCGGCGGACCGAGTCAGGCATTGGTCGGGGTCGTGACCGCGCAACGTGAACGGGTCGGCCTGCTGCCACTGGTCGGCCAACTCGCCGACGCCCTGAACCGCCGGGGTGCACTGGATTTCGGCTCCCAGATGTCGCTCGCCGCGCAGTTGGCGGTCGACCATCCTGAGGTCGCCGCCGCCGAACGCGCCCGCTTCAAGCTGGTATTGCTCGACGAATACCAGGACACCGGCCACGCCCAGCGAGTGCTGCTCGCCGCGCTGTTCGGCAATGCCGAAGCGGTCCAACAGGATCGGCCGAGCAAGCCGGTCCGGATCCGGGGCGATGCACGGCGATCGCGGCACGACGGCGACACGCTTTTCGAGATGAGCGAGCAGCAGCCGTCTGCGCAGGATCGCGCGGGTGCGGCCGCCCCAGCTCGCCCTGGCGTGGTGACAGACAGTGCGGCAGGGGATTCCGTCGTCCAGGCACTGGCGGTGACGGCGGTGGGTGACCCGATGCAATCCATCTATGGGTGGCGTGGCGCTTCGGCGGCCAATCTGCCGCGCTTCGCTACCGATTTCCCCACCGCGTCAGGGGCTCCCGCTCCGGTGCTGCCGCTGTTGACCAGTTGGCGGAATCCACCCGAAGCCCTGGCCTTGGCGAATCTGGTCGCCGATCCGTTGCGCAGGGTCGCGCGGGCGGCCGGCGGGGCGACGGTGGACGCGTTGCGGGCCAAGCCGCAATCGCACGCGGGCGTGGTCGAGCTGGCGCTCACCGAAACCATCGCCCAGGAACGGGACTGGATCGCCGAACGGATCGCGCGGGAGTGGGCGACAGCGCGGGAGAACGAGGATCCGCCGCCTACCTCTGCGGTGCTGATCAGGCGTAACGCCGATGCGGCGCCACTGGCGGAGGCGCTGCGTGCCCAGGGGCTGCCGGTGGAGATCGTCGGGCTCGGCGGATTGCTGGCCACACCCGAGGTCGCCGACATCGTTGCCACGCTGCGGTTGATCGCCGAACCCGGCACCGGCAGCGCGGCGGTGCGGATTCTGACCGGGGCCCGGTGGCGGATCGGGGTGACGGATCTGGCCGCGCTGGCGCGGCGTGCGCGAATGCTGTCCATCGGCAGCGGGTCGGGCGCTACCGACGCGATCACCGATGCCGCCGGACTCGCGACGGCGCTGCGTGAGGTGGCGCCCGAACCGACCGAGAAGGCGGGCCTGGCCGACGCCATCGCCGATCCCGGTGCGGCGGACCAGTACTCGGAGGCGGGGTTCGCGCGGATCACCGCCCTCGGCGAGGAGCTGGCGGCACTGCGCGAGCGCAGCGGACAGCCGCTGGTGGAACTCGTCGCCGATGTCGAACGCACCATCGGCGTCGGCGTCGAAACCCAGGCCAGACGCGCGATCGCCGGTGGCGGGGCGGGCCGCGAACACCTCGATGCCTTCGCCGAAGTGGTCGCGGGCTACGCGGCCGACTCCCGGGCATCACTGAGCGGTCTGCTCGCGTTCTTCACCGCGGCCGAGTCGGTCGAAAACGGTTTGGAGCCGGGCGAAGTGGAGGTGGCCCGCGACCGCGTGCAGGTACTGACCGTCCACGCTGCCAAGGGTCTGGAATGGGAAGTCGTCGCCGTCCCGCACGTGAGCGCGACAGTGTTCCCGTCGACCACGGCACTGAGTACCTGGCTCGGCGCCCTCAGCGAACTCCCCACCGCGCTGCGTGGCGACCGCGCCCAACCGGACGCGTCCGAGGGCGTGCCTGTGCTCGACCTGAGCGCCGTCGGCGACCGCGCCGAACTCGAACACGCGCTCGCCGAACACAAAGACGCGCTCAAGAGCCGCCGCCTCGACGAAGAACGGCGGCTGTTCTATGTGGCCCTCACCAGAACCGAACGGGTGCTGCTGGTTTCGGCCTATTACTGGCCCGAGACCGGCAGCTCCCAGAAGGGCCCGTCGGACTTCCTGCTCGAACTCCGGGAAGCCAACGAGAATCCCGCCTGTGCGGCACACGGTGTCGCCACCGTGGCCCGCTGGGACGACCGGCCACCACCGGATGCGGTGAACCCCTTCGCCGACAACCCGCCCACCGCCCAATGGCCACGCGACCCCCTCGGCAACCGCCGCGATCCCATCGAGCAGGGCGCCGCGCTGGTCCGCGACGCCCTCGACGAATTGCGCAGTGGTGCAGCGGATTCCGGCGAGATCGCTGAGTCCGACGAGACCGCCGACGACGACCCCGAGGGCTGGGTCAATGATGTCGACGCACTCCTGGCCGAATTCACCGCCGCCGAACTCGCCGAACAACAGGTGGAACTCCCCGGCCAGCTCCCGGCCACCGCCCTCGTCGAGCTGCGCGCCGACCCGGCTCGTCTCGCCGCCCGCCTGCGGCGCCCGCTGCCTTACCCGCCGAACCCGATGGCCCGGCGCGGCACCGCCTTTCACGCCTGGGTGCAATCCTGGTTCGGCAGCGAACAGCTGCTCGGCCTCGACGAACTCCCCGGTGCCGCCGACAGCGCGGGCCGAGCGGGTCGCGCCGACCAGGAACTCGCCGCCATGCAGTCCGCCTTCCGCCGCTCGCCGTGGGCGCACCGCAACCCTGTCGACGTGGAAGTGCCCTTCGAAACCAGCATCGCGGGCACGGTGATTCGCGGCCGGATGGACGCGGTGTTCGCTGAACCCGGCGGCCGCTGGATCGTGGTCGACTGGAAGACCGGCGCCGAACCCGGCCCCGCCGACGAGCCCGCCGTGGCGATGCAGCTGGCGGTCTACCGTCTCGCCTGGGCTCGGCTGATGGCGGCCCGCACGGGCGAGACCGAGGCCGCGATGCTCCAACGCGTCGGCGCCGCATTCCATTACATCCGCTCCGGGCGCACCATCGCCCCCGACCGACTGGCGGGCCCGGCCGAACTGGAGCGCCTCATCCGCGACGCCGCACCGGAAAACACCGACACCGGCACGCACGAGACCGAGTGAGCCGATAGTCTTGCGATCGCCGGAGGATGACCTCCGACGGCACAGGTCCGAGGACGATGTCGCACCGGCATCAGTTCTCTGCCGCCTCGAGCCGGACTCACCGAGGGTTCCTGGGTCGCCTGACCGTCGTCAGCGCGACGAGACAGTGCCCTGCCGAGAAAAGTTCGAGGTAGACAAGGCCGGGCACCAGGCGGCGCAGCCGCCGGTTGCCGAAAACCCGCGGCGCCAGCCGCTGAAATTACAGGAGCAGGCATGTTCGGTGACCCGCGCAACCCGATCGGGTTGAGCAGCAGTCCCGACTACGCCCTGGTCGGTCTGTTGCGGATCCCGGCGGCGCAGGCCAGCCCGTGGGTTTCGCTCAGCCGTCGCGTGTTGTTCGCGATCGGTCTGCTGTTCACCGCCGCGACAGTCGTCTATCTCGGCCGCGAAGGCTACCGTGACAGCACCGGCGACGAATTGTCTTTCCTCGACGCGATGTACTACGCGACGGTGTCGCTGTCGACCACCGGCTACGGCGACATCGCCCCGGTGACCCCGTCGGCGCGGTTGACGAACATCATCGTCATCACCCCACTGCGCGTCCTGTTCCTCATTGTGTTGGTCGGTACCACTCTCGGCGTGCTGACCGAACGGTCGCGGCAGGCATTCAAGATTCAGCGATGGAGGCACACCGTGCGTAATCACACCGTCGTCGTCGGCTACGGCACCAAGGGCCGGACCGCGATCGATGCGATGGTCGGTGACGGGGTTCAGTTGTCCGACATCGTGGTCGTCGACACCGACGCCATCGCACTCGAGGCCGCCGCGGCGGCAGGTCTGGTGACGGTGCACGGCTCGGCGACCAAATCCGATGTACTGCGGCTCACCGGCGTGCAGCGCGCCTCCGCGGTGGTCGTCGCGACCAACCGCGACGACACCGCCGTGCTGGTGACCCTCACCGCGCGCGAACTGAACAAGACGGCCAAGATCTCGGTGGCCATCCGCGAAGCGGAGAACACCCACCTGGTCCGGCAGTCCGGCGCGGACTCGGTGGTGGTGTCCTCGGAGACCGCGGGCCGGTTGCTCGGTATCGCCACCACCACACCGACGGTCGTGGAGATGATGGAGGACCTGCTCACTCCCGAGGAGGGTTTCGCCGTCGCCGAACGCGAGGTGGAGGCGAGCGAAGTGGGCGGATCGCCGCGCCACCTCAGCGACATCGTGCTCGGAGTGGTGCGCAACGGCACACTGATCCGGGTCGGCGAACCCGAGTCCGACGCGATCGAGGCCGGGGACAAACTGCTCTATATCCGGCGCAGCGCAAAGTAACAGGGTCCGGCCGCGGCCTTCGCCGCGGCCGGCGAACGCCGCGCGGCCGCGCCCATTATGCTCGGCAACGTGTCGTTCCGGCTGAAAGACGTTCCGCTGCTGTCACGTTCCATCATCGACCGGGCCGAGCAGGCCCGGCTCGATCCTGGCGCCCTGCGCGAAGGGTGGGGCAAAGCGAAGATCCTGCGCGTCGACGCGCGCGGGAAGGTGCGGGTGGCGGGCGGCAAAATCGTGCTCGATGCGGCTGTTTCGGTGGCCGAAGAACCCGGCGTGGGCGCGGTGTTCCTCGGCGTCGTCGACGGCAGCCATCTGTGGGCGGTGCGCGCGCCCGAACTCGACGGCACCCTGAAGGACCTGCGCACACTCGGCGATGTCGACGACTTCACCGCCGAAGTGCTGTCCACCGCGTACGCGCTGCTCAACTGGCACGACCGAGCCGGTTTCCACGGTGGTGACGGCACGGCGACCACCTCGGCGCGCGGCGGCTGGTCGCGGCTCACGGCCACGGGCGAGGAAGAATTTCCCCGCATCGACCCGGCCGTCATCTGCCTGGTTCACGACGGTGCCGATCGCGTGCTGCTCGCCCGTCAGCAGAGCTGGCCGGAGACGATGTTCTCGCTGCTGGCAGGGTTCGTCGAGGTGGGCGAATCGCTCGAACACTGTGTGGAGCGTGAGGTTCGCGAGGAAGTGGGCGTCGACCTGCACGACATCGAGTATCTCGGCAGTCAGCCGTGGCCGTTCCCGCGCTCGCTGATGGTCGGCTTCGCCGCGGTCGGCGACCCCGCTCAGGAGCTGGTGTTCTCCGATGGCGAGATTGCCGAGGCGCACTGGTTCACCCGCGAGGAGGTCCGTACCGCGCTGCGGGTCGGCGACTGGTCGGCGAGGGAACCCGGCGCACGACTACTCGTGCCCGGATCCATCTCGATCGCGCGATCGATCATCGAGGCCTGGGCGGACTGACTCGGCGAATCAGGCCTGCTGGGCGGCCAATGCCTGCTTGACCGCGGCCAGCGACGGGTTGGTCGCGGTGGAGCCGTCGCGGTACTTGATCGTCGGTACGACGTGGTTGCCGTTGTTGACGCTGCCGACGAACTCTGCCGAAGCGGGATCGTCCTCGATGTCGATCACCGTGTAGGTGATGCCCGCCTCGTCGAGCTGGGTCCGCAGGCGCCGGCAGTAGCCGCACCAAGTGGTCGAGTACATCGTCAGATCTGTGGTTGCTTCAGTCACGCGATGTGCAACGTCGCGGGGCGGCGCTGTGTTCCCGTGGAGGACTGTGACCGGCGGTTCTTCGGGTGCTCCGGTCCGGGTGCGGCGGCGACCGCGCTCGCCGCGGGACGGATTCGGCGGATGGTCGGCGGGGGATCGGCGGGCGTGGCCCGTTGTTGTCGGGGGGCGCTGTCATGATGGTGCGCGTGCCAGCACTCGATCTCACCGCCCTCGACCCGGAACAGGCCGCCGCGGTGCGGGCACCACGGGGGCCGGTGTGCGTCCTCGCCGGTGCGGGGACCGGTAAGACCAGGACGATCACGCATCGGATCGCGCACCTGATCGCCGACGGGCATGTGAAGGCCGACCAAGTGCTGGCGGTGACTTTCACCGCACGCGCGGCGGGGGAGATGCGCAACCGGTTGCGCACGATGGGCCTCGGCGGCGACGCGGGGCAAGTGCAAGCTCGCACCTTCCACGCCGCGGCGCTGCGGCAACTGCGCTATTTCTGGCCGCAGGTGGTGGGCGACGTGCCGTGGCGACTGATCGACAGCAAATTCCCGGTGGTCTCGCAGGCCGCGCAACGGGCGGGACTGCGCGCTTCCACCGAAATGGTGCGGGACCTGCTCAGCGAGATCGAATGGGCCAAGGCCTCGCTGATCGCGCCCGAGGACTATCCGGCCGCGGCCGCCCGCCATCATCGCGACGCACCGGTGGACGTGGCCAAGGTCGCGGAGGTCTACCAGGGATACGAATCCGCCAAAGCCTCCGCCGACGGGCTGCTGCTCGACTTCGACGATCTGCTCCTGCACACCGCCGCCGCGCTCGAGGACTACCCGGCGGTCGCCGACGAATTCCGCGGTCGCTACCGGAGTTTCGTCGTCGACGAATATCAGGACGTGACGCCCCTGCAACAGCGGGTACTCGACGCCTGGTTGGGCGAACGCGACGACCTCACCGTCGTCGGTGACGCGAACCAGACCATCTACTCCTTCACCGGCGCCACTCCGTCCTACCTGCTCGATTTCTCCCGGCGTTTCCCCGACGCCACCGTGGTGCGGCTCGAGCGCGACTACCGGTCCACGCCGCAGGTGGTGTCGCTGGCCAATCAGGTCATCGGCGCCGCGCGCGGGCGCATCGCGGGTACCCGGCTGGCTCTGATCGGCCAGCGCCCGGACGGCCCCGAACCCGAATTCGCCGAGTACGCCGATGCGCAGGCAGAGGCTGTCGCTGTCGTGGGGCAGATCCAGAAACTGATCGCCGCGGGGACGCCGGCGTCCGAGATCGCGATTCTCTACCGGACCAACGCACTGTCGGAGCCGTTCGAACAGGTGCTCGGCGCGCAAGCGATCCCGTTCCAGGTGCGCGGCGGCGAGGGATTCTTCCACCGTCAGGAGGTCCGCCAGGCGGTGTCGGCGTTGCGTCAGGTCGACGCGCGCGACGACCTGCCCGACGAAGCACGCAGTGGGTCCTCGCTGATCACCCTCGTACGGGCCGCATTGGCGCCGGTCGGGCTCACCGCCGAGGAGCCGGCCGGTGCGCAGGCGAAAGAGCGGTGGTCGTCGCTGCTGGCGCTGGTGCAGCTCACCGAGGAACTGGTCAGCCATAACGACCAGATGGATCTCACCGCGCTGCTGCGCGAGCTCGCGACCCGCGCCGAGGCCAAGCATCCGCCCACGGTCGACGGCGTCACCCTGGCCTCGCTGCACGCGGCGAAGGGCCTGGAATGGGACGCGGTGTTCCTGGCCGGACTCACCGATGGCACTTTGCCGATCTTCCACGTGCTCGGCAAGAAGAACGGCCCCGTCGACGAAGCCGGTCTGGAAGAAGAGCGGCGGCTGCTCTACGTCGGCGTCACGCGCGCGCGTGAACATCTGAGTCTGTCGTGGACCCAGCGCCGGCTCCAGGCCAGCGGCGACTCTCGCCCGGTCACCCGCTCACGGTTCCTCACCGGCCTGATTCCGGACAGTTCCCCGGCCACGCGGATCGCCGTCGAGAGCACGGCCGAGTCCACCCGGCCGCTGTGCCGGGTCTGCGACAAGCCGCTGCTCGGCACCTACGCCACCATGCTCGGTCGCTGCAAGCGGTGTCCCGGCGAAGTCGACCCGCAATTGCTCGAGGCGCTCGAGGAGTGGCGAGCCGAGAAAGCCGAAGTCCTGCGCAGGCGCGACTTCGTGGTCTTCACCGACACCACCCTCACCGCCATCGCCGAACAGCTGCCCACCGACGACGCCGCACTGGCGTCGATCGCGGGGATCGGCCCGCAGAAGATCAAGGACTACGGCGCCGACGTGCTCGCCATCGTTGCCTCACGTTTGCGAGCAAAAGCACAAAACCCCAGGTAGAAAATAAGTTGTTACGTTCTCGATCATTGCCTATGGTGGAGAACACGCACCGAGAGTGATCCCGGTGCGCGGTAATTGTTCACACACGAGTTCAGGAGGGAGGCAGACACATGAACACGAACACGAACACCACGTTCGATGCGATGAGCAATCGCGTCCTGGTGAACGCATTTGTCATGTCCGCCTCCCGGGGGGTCCTCGCTCTGCAGGGGACCGGCCTGTCCGGCGTCGATGCCAAAGCTTCGATTCATCGTCTCCAGGACAAGCCC
Source organism: Nocardia sp. (assembly GCA_014360565.1). GTDB lineage: Bacteria > Actinomycetota > Actinomycetes > Mycobacteriales > Mycobacteriaceae > Nocardia. The sequence continues at coordinate 10,694 of JACIXH010000015.1, read as the reverse complement.
AGCGTGGGTTGGCAGCCGACCGCCGTTCCGGCACCGGCAGCACTCGCTGATGAAGCCGGTTACGCACCGGCGTCCATCGGCGCAATCCGCCTCCGCGTCCACCCAGCGACCGTGATCAGGTCTCGACAGAAATGTCGAACTAGGTAGGGAACACCTCCCAGACCTCCTGGCCACGGAACGCGAGAAGCGAAATCCGTGGCCATTTTTCTTTCGGCTCCTCAGCCGTTGGCACCGGGTTCGCACACCGAACATTCGACCGCTGCAAACGAGCTGAAGGAGAACGACGTGTTCACCGCCCAGGACTGGCCGACGGCCACTGCTGACGTGACATGCCGAAACGTGGCGCAGAGCCCTCGCGTCCGTGAGGTCACCAAGACTCTGCCCTGCCGGGGCGGAAACCCTGATCTGTGGTTCGCCGAGAGCCCCACCGACCTCGAGCAGGCCAAGGAACTGTGCGCGGCCTGCCCGATCCGCAAGGGCTGCCTGACCGCGGCCATCGATCGTGGCGAGCCGTGGGGCGTGTGGGGCGGTGAGATCTTCGACCAGGGTGTCGTGATCGCCCGCAAGCGCCCCCGTGGCCGCCCGCGCAAGGTCGCGATCATGGCATGAACCCGGGAAAAGGGTTGTACCGCAAACGAACCGCTCACCTGGTGATGGTGAGCGGTTCGTTTTGCGTTGTGGGCTAGAACGTTTCAGGAGGCCTGTTCGGCCCGGAAGCCCGGCACCCAGGTGCGAACCAGGTTCATGAAACCGAGTTCGGCGTCGAGTTGAGCCAGGATGCCGACCGAGCCACCCAGTACCCGGAAGACGGTGAGGTATTCCGCCGGAAGTTGCAGGGCGCGCGCGGTTTTCATCTCCGGACTGGAGAACTCCGAGGCTTTGCCCGCCACCCGCTGCATCCACGCGCGAGTGAAATGGAACGTGTCGGTACGAATCGGGTCGCTGAACGGGCGCAGGTACGCCTCGATCTCCTCGTGGGTCACCACCCGGCCGGGAATGACCCAGCCGTGCTCGTAGAGCAGCTCGGTGAGTGCGGCGTGCTCATCGGTGACGGCCAGGGCCAGCATTCGGCCGAGAATCTTCGGGAAGCCGTCGGGCATCGGCGCGCAGGCGCCGAAGTCGAGGACGGCCAGGGTGCCATCGGCGCGCACCAGAAAGTTGCCGGGATGCGGGTCGCCGTGCAGCAGGCCGACCAGTTCGGGCGAGCTGAAGTGGAAGATCCCCATCAGCTCGGCGATGCGGTTGCGCTGCGCCAGGGTGCCCGCGGGATCTTCGGCGCCCGCCGCGATCAGCGCCGAGACCGGGGTGCCGTCGAGCCACTCGGTGACGATCACCTTCGGGGCCCCCGCCACCACCTTCGGGACCGAGATGGTGGGGTGCCCGTCGAAGGCGGCGGCGAAGCGACGCTGATTGGCGGCCTCGATGCGGTAGTCGAGTTCTTCTTCGGTGCGTTCGGTGATCTCGGCGAGCAGTGGCTTCACGTCGGCGCCGGGAATCACCGACGAGAGCAGCCCGGTCATCCGGGACAGCGTTTTCAGATCGGCGCGCAGTGCGTCGTCGGCGCCGGGGTACTGCACCTTCACCGCCACCGCGCGGCCGTCGGACCACACCGCGCGGTGCACCTGGCCGATGCTGGCCGAGGCGGCCGGGGTGTCGTCGAAGGAGGTGAAACGGTCCCGCCACTTGGTGCCCAGTTGCTGATCGAGCACGCGGTGCACGGTTTCGGCGGGCATGGGCGGGGCCGCGGCCTGCAGCTTGGTCAGTGCCTCGCGGTAGTGCTCGCCGAATTCCTCCGGGACGGCGGCCTCCATCACGCTCAGCGCCTGCCCGAATTTCATCGCGCCGCCCTTGAGCTCACCGAGCACGGTGAACAGCTGCTCGGCGGCTTTCTGGTTCAGGCTCGCGTTGATCTGCTTCTTGTCACCGCCCACGAGCTTCTTTCCGAACCCGACAGCGGCTCGTCCGGCGATGCCGAGAGGAATCTTGGCCATCTTGGCATTGCGGCTGGAACTGCGGCGCACGATCTCGGACACGGTACCCATCATGGCCGAACCTCAGGGGTGTGTGCCATAAGAATGCTCACACCGGGCGGTGCGATGCCCGTCACCGCCGCGTTCCCGGTGCGTGTGCGCTCATGTTCCGGCAGCCGCATTCCTGGTGTGGCAGCCACGGCCGGCGCTGGACCTCGTGGGTGTCGAGGTCCAGTTCGACGGTGGCGTCGAGGGTGCGTGGGGCCCGTCGTGGCGAACAGGCGATGATCGCCTCCAGTTCGCCGAGCGCCAGCGCGGTCGTCGCCGCGATGCCCGCCGGGGAGGCGTGCCCGGTGCGACCGAGTAGCTGGGCGGCCAGATGCGGCCAGTCGGTATCGAATCCGGCCCGGGTCAGGTCGGCACAGCGCAGGCAACTGGTCTCGCCGGGCAGCACCAGCGGACCGACCACGCCGATGCCGTCGCGCACTCGCACCTGCAGATGCGGCACGCGGCGCAACACCAGGTCTACCGACAGGCCGGGGTCGATCATCAACGCGTCGGTGAGCACCACCAGATCGCCCGCGGCGGCGCCCACCGCAACATCGGGCCGATACTCGCGCGAGCGTGCAGGCCGCAACCCCATGCGCCGCAGGCCGATCGCCACGGCATCGGAGAGCGGACCGAGGCCGTGCACCGTGATACTGCGGATCTTGCCCCGTTCGGGCTCGGGCTCGAGCAGCAGGCCCGCGCGCTCGATGGCGGTGAGCATGCCCATGGTGCGATCGGGGCTGATGCCGAATTCGCCCGCGCGCCAGATGATCTGCGGCCGCGACTGCAATCCGTCGAGTAGGCGCAAGAAGGCGAGCACGGTACCGGTGTCGTGGTCGGTGGTTTCCAGCAGCAGCGCGCGTTCGGGGTCCCAGCCGAGCTGGACCGTGCCGGACGGGCGAACGAGGGTGGTCACGCGCGGGTGGAGCATCGGGCCGCGCAATGCGGAAGTGGTCGTCATGCCAGAAGTATCGGCAGCCCGATCGCTCGCCGACCGTGCCGAAAGAGCAGTTATCCACAGGCTTTCGGCGTGTCGGCCGGCGAACGTCGAACTGTGAACAGCCGCTGTACGGCCGGTCGTCGCGGCATTTTCCGGCGACTGTCAGCTGTGTAACCGTGTCGCCGCCAGGGTCGGCGAGATTTTCTCACCGGACCGTGACGGCGGCACCGATCAGGACTTGCCGGTGCCGGAATCCGGGTCGGAACCGGTATCGGAATCCGGGTCGGTGTCGGTCTCTTCGCCGGGTGCCCGGTCGCCCTCGGTCTTGTCGAGCTTCGCGGCGTCGCGTTCGCGCGCCTCGGTCTCGGCCAGCTGCGCCATCGGATCATCGAAAACGCCTGTACCGCCGCCGATCACCGAGTCGATGAAGCCGGTGGGCGAATCGAGATCGGTGGAATCGGGCAGCAGATCGGGGTGTTCCCACACCTTGTCGCGCCGTTCCATGCCCGCATCGGTGGTCAGCCGGCGCCACAGCGCCGACGCCTCACGCACCTTGCGCGGACGCAGTTCCAGTCCGACCAGCGTGGCGAAGGTCTGCTCGGCGGGACCACCGGTGGCGCGGCGGCGGCGCAGCGTCTCCGACAGCGCGTTCGCGCCCGGCAGACGCTCACCCACCGCGTCGGCGACCACCACGTCGACCCAGCCCTCGATCAGTGCCAGCAGGGTCTCGAGGCGCTCGAGCGCCTGCTTCTGCTCGGGCGTGGTCTGCGGCTCGAAGGTGCCCTGGGAGAGCAGTTCCTCCAGCTTGGAGGGGTCGCTGAGCGTCATCGGGTCGATGCCCTGCGCGGCTTCCTCGATCGCGGAGAAGTCCATCTTGATGCCGCGCGCGTAATCCTCGACGGCACCGAGCACCTGCTGGCGCAACCACGGCACATGCGCGAAAAGCCGTTGGTGGGCGGCCTCACGGGCAGCCAGGAAGACCATGATCTCGCTCTCGGGCTGCTCGAGCCCCGCACTGAACGCCGAGATCGCGGTCGGCAGCAGTGCCGCGGTACCGGCCGGACCCAGCGACAAACCGATATCAGTCGAGGTCAGGACCTCCTTGGCCAGCTGGCCGAGCGCCTGACCGAGCTGGGAGCCGAACGCCAGCCCGCCCATCTGGCCGAGCATGCCGACCATCGGGCCGGCGAATTGCTTGGCCTCCTCGGGCAACTGCGCGGTCCACATGCCCGAGATCTGCTCGGCCACCGGATCGCACAGGCGCTTCCAGGTGGGCAGTGTCTCTTCGATCCAGTCGTTGGGGGTCCAGGTGACCGTCTTGGTGGCGCCTGCGGGCAGCACGGTGGCGCCGTCGAGCCACAGCTCGGCCAGGTGCGCCGCGTCGGTCACCGCCGTGGTGGTGCTCGCGGCGATCGGGGCGATGGTGGAGCCGAGCTGCTGGCGCGCGAGTCGCTTGGCGACGTCGTAGTTGACCGGGCCGGACTGCGAGCCGCCTGGGCCCATACCCTGGCCCATGCCGCTGATCATCTGGCCGAGCTGGCTCAGCATCTGGCCCAGCTGCGACGGATCGAACCCGCCCGCCCCGGCCGCTCCGAAACCGAACGGATCGTTTCCGCCGGGTCCGTTGCCCTCGTCGCGACGCTTGCCGGACTCGTCGTCGTCGCCGGTCGAGAAGCCGAAGGGGAGATCGCTCATACCTCTTACGTTACGCGGAACCCCTGGGGCTCCGGTGTTCGCGCATCGCGAAATCGTGCGGCATCGCCTGGTGGGCGCAGGCGACGGCGTTGCCGAGGTGCCGCGCCGTAAAGCGTGCCACTGCCGTCGGTCACGGTCGCCGATCACTACTGTGGTCCGAGTGAATCGTCGGATCCTCACCCTGATCGTCGCCCTCGTCCCTGTCCTGGTGCTCGGCGTGGCCGGCAGCGTGGTCACCGTGCCGTTCGTCGCACTCGGACCGGGGCCGACCTTCGACACCCTCGGCCAGGTGGACGGTAAGCCGGTGGTCGATGTCACCGGCGCGCCACTGGATCCCACCAGCGGGCAGCTCAATATGACGACCGTGTCGGTACGCGACGGGCTGAATCTGTTCGAGGCGTTCGGGTTCTGGGTCAGCGGTGAGCACGGCCTGGTGCCGCGCGCCGAGGTGTACCCGCCCGGCGTGTCGCGCGAGGAGGTCGACAAGTCCAATCAGCAGGACTTCAAGGATTCCGAGAGCGATGCCGAGGTCGCGGCGCTGCACTTCCTGAAGATGCCGACCGTCGTGCTGGTCGGCGCCCTCGGCGAGGAAGGCCCGGCCAACGGCGTGCTCGAGGTCGGCGACGAGCTGATCAGCATCGACGGCACCCCGATCGCCACGCCCAAGGACGTGATCGACATCGTCGGCACCAAGGCCCCCGGCGACACCATCAGCGTCGTCTACCGTCGCGGCGAGACCGAGCAGACCACGCCGATCACGCTCGCGCCGCGCCCCGACGACGAGACCAAGGGCTATCTCGGCATCACGCCGGGCGAAGGCGGCCGCCCGCCGCTGCAGGTCGAGTTCAATCTCGCCGATATCGGCGGACCGTCGGCCGGGCTGATGTTCAGCCTGTCGCTGATCGACAAGCTCTCGCCGGGCGAACTCAACGGCGGCAAGTTCGTCGCGGGTACCGGCACCATCGATCAGGAGGGCAAGGTCGGCCCGATCGGTGGCATCCAGTACAAGATGATCGCCGCGCGTGACGCGGGCGCGGAGACGTTCCTCGTCCCCGCGGGCAACTGCAACGAGGCAAGTCAGCGCGCTCCCGAGGGCCTTCGCCTGGTGAAGGTGGACACCCTCGACAGCGCGATCACCTCGCTGTCCGACATCAACGCGGGCCGCGAACCCATCAGCTGTAGCTGAACTCCGGCAGGCGCCGAACGCGGGGACGGCTGACTACTCCAAGGTGTGGTGCAGGGCTTCGACCAGGCCGGGAGCCAGGTCGGGGTAGGTGCGCAGGTCGAGATCGCCGAAGCCGTCGTCGTCTTCGGGGCGGATCTGCAGCAGGCACAGCGTGGCGCCCTGGCGCAGCACGCCCGCGATGAGCCGGGCGTCGCGGCGACCCGGGTGCGCGTGCGCGGCGGCACGCCCGGCCGCGTCCGCGGCTTCGTCGTCGGCGAGCAGCGGAATCAAGGCCTCGTCGAGATCGCTCTCGGCGTCGGGCGGCAGCACCACGATCTCCTGCACCAGCACGCAGCCTTCGACGGCGGGCGGCCAGGTGGTGGTGGCCAGGAACTCGTCCAGTGCCATCGACCCGCCGGTGATGTCGTCGGGGAAGGCTTCCTGGGCAACGGGGGTCAGCTCGCTGCCGTCGTCGAGCTGGTCCTGCAGGTCCGGTTCGGCCGCGGCCAGGTCGGCAGTCGGCACCAACGCGAACATCTGCGGCGGGTTTCCCCAGCCCTCGGCGTCGGCGAACTCGACGACCTCGCGCACACAGCGGGCGAGGAGAACTTCGGCGTGCTCGTCTTCGGTCACCCGCACATCCAATCATTTTCGGCCCAGGCGCTTGCACGGTGTCCGATTTCCGTAGAGTGGGCGCCAACGGTCCGGCAGCACGGATTCCCCGCGCGAGTGGGGATGAGCCAGGATCACCCCCCGCAACATTCGGACTGCGGTGACTGCGCCGATCACGGTGTGGAGCCGCCGGAGCATGGAGAGTGGCACCGTGGGCATGCGGCCCCCCACCGGCTTACCTTCGTTGTCGCGACGCAGCCGTGTGCTGCTCGTGACAGCAGTCGTCCTCGCGGCCCTGCTGCTGCTCGGACCCCGCCTCACCGACGCCTATACGAATTGGTTGTGGTTCGGCGAGGTCGGTTATCGCAGTGTGTATCTCGGCGTGTTGGTCACGCGACTGATCTTGTTCGTGGCCGTCGCGCTGTTCGTCGGCTTGGTGGTGTGGGCGGCGCTGCTGCTGGCCTACCGGTCGCGTCCGGTCTTCGTGCCGGTCGCCGGGCCCAACGATCCGATCGCGCGCTACCGCACGACCGTGATGAGCAAGCTGCGCCTGTTCGGCGTCGGCATCCCGGTGCTGCTCGGCGTGTTGTCGGGCTTGGTCGCGCAGTCGAATTGGGCGACGGTGCAGCTGTTCTTGCACGGCGGCGAGTTCGGTCAGCAGGACCCGCAGTTCGGGCTCGACATCGGTTTCTACACCTTCGATCTGCCGTTCTACCGGATGGTGCTGAACTGGCTGTTCGTCGCCGTGGTGATCGGGTTCTTCGCGAACCTGGTGACCCACTACGTGTTCGGCGGACTGCGCCTGGCCGGGCGTGAAGGCACGCTCACCAGGGCCGCGCGTGTGCAGCTCGCGGTGATCGCGGGAATCTTCGTGCTGCTCAAGGCGGTGGCGTACTGGTTCGACCGGTACGACCTGTTGTCGAGTACGCGCAAGGAGCCGACCTTCGGCGGTCCGTCGTACACCGATATCATGGCGGTGCTGCCCGCCAAACTGATCCTGCTGTCGATCGCGGTGATCTGCGCGATAGCGTTCTTCACCGGAATCGTGTTGCGCGATCTGCGCGTTCCCGCGATGGCGGCGGCGCTGCTGGTGCTGTCGTCGATTCTGGTCGGTGCGGTGTGGCCGATGGTGGTCGAGCAGTTCTCGGTGCGCCCGAATGCCGCCGAGAAGGAAAGTCCCTATATCGAGCGCAATATCCAGGCCACGCGCGAGGCGTACGGGATCACCGACGACAAAGTCGAGTATCAGAACTACCGAGGTAGTTCCTCGAAGAGCCCGCTCGAGGTTCCCGCGGACGCGGTGACCATCGGCAACGCACGCCTGCTCGACCCGAACATCCTCTCGCCCACCTTCACTCAGTTGCAGCAGCGCAAGAACTTCTACGGCTTCCCCGAGTCGCTGGACATCGACCGCTACAACCTCAACGGCGACCTCCAGGACTACATCGTCGCCGCCCGCGAGTTGCATCCCCAGGCCCTGTCGGGCAACCAGAAGGACTGGATCAACCAGCACACCGTCTACACCCACGGCAACGGCTTCGTCGCCGCGCCCGCCAACCGCGTGAACAAGCCGCAGTCCGAGGCGCAGAGCGCCGCGGGCGGCAGTGATTCGGGTTATCCGCTGTTCATGGTGAGCGACCTGTTCACCAAGGTCGAGGATCAGCAGATCAAGGTCGACCAGCCGCGCATCTACTACGGCGAGCTGATCTCCCAGACCGACCCCGATTACGCCATCGTCGGTACCGCCGAGGGTCAGGCTCCGCGCGAATACGACTCCGACGAGGCGCAGTTCACCTACGACGGCAGCGGTGGCGTGCCGATCGGGAACTGGTTCAACCGGCTCGCGTTCGCGGCCAAGTACGCCGAGCGCAATATCTTGTTCTCCTCCGCGATCAGCGAGGACTCCAAGATCCTGTTCAACCGCGGACCCCGCGACAGGGTGCAGAAGGTCGCTCCGTGGCTGACCACCGACGGCAATGCCTACCCGGCGGTGATCGATGGCCGCGTCAAGTGGATCGTCGATGCCTACACCACGCTCGACAAGTACCCCTACGCCCAGCCGACCTCGCTCGACGGCGCGGTCGAGGACAGCATCGACAAGAAGACCGGGCGCGTGATCCCGCGCAAGGAAGTCAGCTACATCCGCAACTCGGTCAAGGCCACCGTCGACGCCTACGACGGCACGGTCACGCTGTACGAAACCGACACCGCCGACCCGGTTCTCCAAGCCTGGCAGGGCGTGTTCCCGGACGCGGTGAAGCCGGAGAGCGAAATCTCGCCCGAGCTGCGCGCGCACTTCCGCTACCCGGAGGATCTGTTCAAGGTCCAGCGCGACATGCTGACGAAGTACCACGTGGACAACCCGCGTGAGTTCTTCACCAACAACGCGTTCTGGTCGGTGCCCAGTGATCCGACGATCGAGGGCGGCACGTTCAACCAGCCGCCGTACTACGTGCTGCTCGGTGACCCGAAAACCGCCGAACCGGTGTTCAACCTGACCTCGGCGATGGTCGGATACAACCGGCAGTTCCTCTCGGCCTACATCTCGGTGCGCTCCGATCCCGAGAACTACGGCAAGTTCACCGTGTTGCAGTTGCCGACCGACTCCCAAACCCAGGGTCCGCAGCAGACACAGAACTCGATGACCACCGCCGACGCGGTGTCGCGAGAGAAAACCCTGTTGTCGAACTCGAACAAGATCCGCTACGGCAACTTGCTCACCCTGCCGGTCGCCGACGGCGGCATCCTCTACGTCGAACCGTTCTACAACGAACGCAATACCGGTTCGTCGACCTTCCCGCAGCTGCTTCGCGTGCTGGTGAGTTATCGCGACGCGGCAGGCAGCGTGAAGGTCGGGTACGCGCCGACGCTGGCCGAGGCGCTGAACCAGGTGATGCCGGGCGCGGGTTCGCTGGCGACACCGTTCGGTGGCGATCCGTCGGTGAAGCCGAAGCCGGGGGCGATCCCGCCGGTCGACCCGGGCACCGTCACTCCGCCCGTCGACGGCACCACACCGCCGGGCGCTACCCCGCCCCCGGGTTCGACGGGCCAGGAGGCCGCGGCCGCCGAGCTCAACCGCAAGATCGAGGCGGTGCGTTCGGCGATGCGGACCGGCAACTTCACCGATTACGGCAAGGCGCTGGAAGAACTGGACGTCGCGATGAAGGCGTACCAGGACGCGGCAGGCCGGTAACCACCACGACAGCAAGAAAGGCCCCGTCGACGACGGGGCCTTTCTTGTGCAGGGGGAACGGTGGATCAGCCGCCGATCGAGGCGATCAGCGGGGCGTTGGCGTTGAGCAGGTCCTGGTACTGACCCGCGACACCGTACTGGTCGGCGAGCGCCTGACCGGCGGCCTTGGCCTGCTCGACGGCGACCTGGACATCGGTCTTCGCCTGGGCGGGCAGCTCGACGGGCAGTTCGGCGGGCAGTTCGGCGGCCGGCTCCTCGACCACCTCGGGTTCGGACGCGCCCGACTGCAGGTACTGGCCGCAGTGCGGCCACGCGCCGACGCCCTGGCTGGCGAGCACGTTCTCCGCGACGCGGATCTGCTCTTCCTTGCTGGCGTTGTGCGCCGACCCCTGGCCGCCGTTGGCCGCCCAGGTGCTCTGCGAGAACTGCAGGCCGCCGTAGTAGCCGTTGCCGGTGTTGATGCCCCAGTTGCCGCCGCTCTCGCAGGCAGCGACGCCGTCCCAGTTGTAGGCGGCGGCGGAGGCAGTGCCGGTGGCGAGGCCGAACGGAACGGCAACAAGGGCGCCGGCGATGGCGGCGACGCCAAGGGCGCGGGTGCTGAATTTCCGGGTCTCAGTCATGACGGAGACGCTAACCAATGAATCGATGCCGATCACATCTTGATAACGGACCGATTATGTGAATGGAATAGACGTCTTTTCGATGTTTACGCTGCACAGCCCGTGGGAATCGCTAGATTCTGGTCGATCTGTTATTGGGTCGTTATGTGTTCGGGATCACCTGGTTATAGTGACCCCGCTCACCGGAATTGCGCACCGACGCGTTCGATTGCTGAAATATGTGAGGGCCGACACATTTAACGGCTCCGCCCCTTGCCGTCCTTCGGTGCGGATTGCGCCTGTCGACGCGAAAACATCCGTTGACCTCGCGATTTGGCGCCTGCGCTCACCTGTGTGTAATGTTGTGTTCACACCGACGCGGGGTGGAGCAGCTCGGTAGCTCGCTGGGCTCATAACCCAGAGGTCGCAGGTTCAAATCCTGTCCCCGCTACAAAACGAAAGGCCCGGAACC
>JACIXH010000149.1 GCA_014360565.1 Nocardia sp. | reverse complement strand
GAGGTGCGCGACGCGCTGGATCTGGATCCGAACACACCGGTGATCCTGTGCGACGCGCGCGACCGGCCCTCGGCCAAGGCGGTGCTCACCCACCTGGTCGAGTACCTGATCGATCGCGCCGCCCGCACGCCCGTCACCACCTGAGCGGCTAGGCCGAGCCCGGTGCGGCGACTGCCCGTTCCGCGGCTCGGCTGGTCTGTTCCCAGGCCGACCAGGTGGCCATCTTGGCCCGCGCCAGGTCGAAGGCCAAGTCGTACACCATGTTTCCCAGCAGCAGGCGCAGCGGCGGTTCCTCGGCGCCCACGAGGGTGAGCAATGCCTCGGCGGCGAGGGCGGGTTCGCTGTCGATCGAACCATCGGCCCATTGCGCCTGCAGCTCGGCGCGCAGCGGGGCGTAGGCCTCGATCGGGGTGGTGTTCGCCATCGCCGAATACAGGTCGGTCCAGTACCCACCCGGTTGCAGAATGCTCACCCGCACACCGAATTCCGCGACCTCCATGGCCAGCGCCTCGCTCATGCCCTCGAGCGCGAATTTGCTCGCGGCGTACATTCCCGACAGCGGGAACCCGGCCAGTCCGCCGATGCTGGAGACCTGCACGAGGTGCCCGGCACGCTGTGCGCGCAGCTGCGGAAGCACGGCCTGGCTCACCCACAGCGCGCCGAAGAAGTTGACCTCGAGCTGGGCGCGGGCTTCGGCTTCGGTGAATTCCTCGATCATGCCCATCGACAGGGTGCCCGCATTGTTGATCACGATGTCGAGGCGGCCGAAGTGGGCGACGGCGGCATCGACTGCCTCGTGCACGGCGCCGCGATCGGTGACGTCGAGCGGCAACGGCAGCACCCGGCCCGGATGCGCGGCGGCGAGTTCGTCGAGCGCGGATCGGGTGCGGGCGGCGACGGCGACCCGGTCCCCCGCGGCCAGTGCGGCTTCGGCGAAGGCGCGACCGAGGCCGCGGCTCGCCCCGGTGATGAACCAGATGCGGGATTCGGTGGCGGTGGTCATGGACTGTCCTCCTTGCCTAGACAAGACGTTGCGTCTCGTCTGTTGGATTCGAGGATGCCATCGGTTCTGCGCCGTGTCAAGACGCAACGTCTCGTCTCTCTCATTGCTACGATGGGCTCATGAGTCAGCAGGGCAAGCCCGAAACCCGGCCGACGGCGGACACGACCCGCCGCAACGAAGGATCCCGGCGCGCGATCCTGTCCGCCGCCTTCGAGCTCGCGGGCGAGATCGGCTACGACAAGCTAACCATCGAGGCGATCGCCGCCAGGGCCGGAGTCGGCAAGCAGACGATCTACCGGTGGTGGCCGTCCAAGGGCGCCGTCCTGCTCGACGCCTTCCTGATGCTCAGCGAGACCGGCGCCGACGATGCCCCCGGCCTGCCCGATACCGGCGACCTGGAAGCCGACCTGAAACTCGTCCTGCGCGCCACGGTGAACGAACTCGCCGACCCGCGCTTCGATCTCCCACTCCGCGGCCTGACCAGCGCGATCATGCACGACACCGTCCTGGCCGCGACCTATGTCGAGCGCCTACAGGGCCCGGTCGACGACCTGAAACGTCGCAGGCTCGCCGCCGCGCAGGCCGCCGGCCAGATCGCCGACGACATCGATCTCGACGTGGCGATCGCGATGATCTGGGGTCCGCTGATGGACCGCTGGCTGCTGCGAACGGAAACGCTCACCACCGAATTCGCCGATCGGGTGGTCGAGACCGCGTTGCGCGGCCTGCGCGGCTGAACTCAGCCCCAGCTCGCCTGATCGGGGACGGTGGAATCGAAGACGACGTAGAAGAAATGCCCAGGGGTCAGTTCGTTCATGTCGTGCCAGCGCCCCCACGGGTCACGCTGGTAATAGCGCTCCATACCGGTGCCGTCGTCGTAGCAGACGATGCCGGAGGTACCGAACGGACTCCAGTACACATCGGTGCCGGGACGTGGCGGCTCGATCGGGGTGCGGAACAAGTGGCCGCACGGCGTGATGACCGGGTCGTAGTAGGTGGGCTGGGCGGTAGCGGTGGCCTGCCCGGCCCATCCCGCGACCGAGACAGCGGCGGCGGCGAGGCCGAGGCGAACGGTGGAACGCATCGAATCTGCTCCTGACCTGAGCGGACATGAGGGCCCTTCGTATCGCGAACGATAGTACGCCCGGCCCTGCCTGCGGCACGAAAAAATCCGACCGTAGAAGGATCTGCCGAGTCCCCGGTCGCGCTACCGTGGCATGAGCGGTTCAGCGGAAGTGGGAAATGCTGTGGACAGCACGACAATTGCCCGGCAGTGCACATTGTGCGAGGCGCACTGCGGAATTCTGGTCACGGTCGAGGACGCGCGGGTCACCCGGATCGAAGGCAACCCGGACGACGTGCTGTCGAAGGGCTATATCTGCCCGAAAGCGACAGCCATGGGCGGCCTGCACCATGATCCCGATCGGCTGCGGACACCGGTGCGCCGCGTCGGCGGCACCTTCGAGCCGATCGGCTGGGACGAGGCATTCGCAGAGATCGGGCGGCGTTTGCGCGCGGTGCGGTCCGCGCACGGTCCCAGCGCCATCGGTATGTACATGGGCAACCCCGCCGCGCACAGCTCCTCGGTGATGTATGGAGCACTGCTGCGGATAGCGCTGCTCACGCGAAACTTCTTCACCGCGTCCTCGATCGATCAGTTCCCGCAGGAGTTCGTCGCCTGGCGGATGTTCGGTTCGAATATCCTCATGCCGATCACCGATATCGACCGCACGGATCGGCTGGTGGTGCTCGGCGCCAATCCCGCGGTGTCCAACGGATCGATCACCACCATGCCCGGCGCGAAACAGCGGATCAAGGACGTGCGCGCACGCGGGGGCACGGTCGTCGTCGTCGACCCGCGCCGCACCGAAACGGCCCGGCTGGCAGACGAACACGTGCCGGTACGGCCCGGCGGCGATGTGTACCTGCTGCTCGGGATGTTGCATGTGCTGCTCACCGAAGACCTGTGCGACGAACGGGCGGTGCGCGCGCTGTGCACCGGCTGGGACGAACTCGCCGACCTGGTCGCCGACACGACTGCGCACCGAATGGCGCCGCTGGCGGGCGTCGATGCCGAGACCATCGAGCGGCTGGCCCGTGACCACGCGGCGGCGCCCTCGGCCGTGCTGTACGCGCGAATCGGGGTGTGCCAGCAGGTGACGGGCACGCTCACCCACTGGCTGGTCAACACGATCAACGCGGTCACCGGCAATCTCGATCGCGCGGGCGGCCAGATGTTCGCGACGCCGATCGTCGATGCCGCCCGGTACGCGAAGTACCTGCCGATGGGACACGGCGCGTGGACCGACCGCTCCGGCACGCACAAGTCGTTCCGCAGCGAACTGCCGGTCGCGGTACTCGCCGAGGAGATCCGCACCCCGGGACCGGGCCAGATCAAAGCGATGATCACCTACGCGGGCAATCCGGTGCTCTCGACGCCGCAGGCGGACAAGCTCGACGCCGCGCTGGAATCGCTGGATTTCTACGTGGCCGTCGACATGTACGTCACCGAGACGACCCGCCATGCCGACATCATCCTGCCGCCGGTCTCGGCCTTGGAACGCGAGGAACTGGGCCTGCTGTTCCCGGTGTTCAGTGTTCGCAACAACGCCCGCTACGACGCGAGGGTCTTCGATCCACCGGCCGACGGCCTCGACGACTGGCAGATCCTGGCACGCCTGGTGACCGAACTGGTGCCGCTGCCGGGCCGGCGGCTCACCGGCCGCGCGCTCAACGCGGTGTTCGAACAGTTCAGCCCGCTGAGGTTGACCGCGGCGGCCGTCGCGGCGGGCCCCTACGGCGTGCTGCGCCGTGGGCGAAAAGGATTGACGCTGGGAAAGATTCGTGACGCCCCAGGCGGCATCGACCTCGGGCCGTTGCAGCCGCGGCTGCCCGAACTGATCGGCACCCGCGACCGCAGGGCGCACTTGGCGCCCGCGGATTTCCTGGCGGCGGCGCACGCGGTCCTCGACGACTCGACATCGACGGAGCGGCCCGGCTACGACCTCCAGCTCATCGGACGACGGCACCTGCGCAGCAACAACTCCTGGCTGCACAACATCGCCTCGATGGTGAAAGGCCGTGACCGCTGCACCGTGCTCATCCACCCCGACGACGCCGCCGCCCGCGGCCTCGCCGAAGGTGATCCGGCGACGATCGAATCCAGCGTCGGTTCGATCGTGGTGCCGGTGGAGATCAGCGCCGATATCCGCGCCGGGGTGGTCGCGATCCCGCACGGGTGGGGGCATCGCGAGCCCGGGGTCGGCTGGACCGTCGCGGCCGCTCTGCCGGGCGCCAACGTCAACCTGCTGCACGACCCGTCGCACACCGATGCGCTCACCGGGACCTCGGCGGTCAACAGCACGTGGGTGCGGGTGCAACCGGTCGCGGCCGAAGCCGCCGAGGCCGCAGCACCGTCCGAGGTCGACGCCGCGACGCGGTGAACCCGATGCGGTGATCGGGTCCACCGCGTCCGGATCAGCGCAAGCGCAGGTTGGCGGTCGCGAGCCCGAAGATCTTGCGGCCGCCGGACTTGGCGATGATGGCGATCACCGCGGTGCGGGTGGCCGGGTCGAGGGACTTCACGCGGCCGGTGTACTCCACCTGGCCGCCCTCCCTGCCGACAATGGTGTAGGTCGACAGGCGGACGCCGTAGCGGGTGACGGCACCGGGATCGCCGGACCAGGCGGAGAGGAAGCCCGCGCCCAGGCCCATCGTCAGCATGCCGTGGGCGATGATGTCGGGCAGGCCGGCCAGCTCGGCGATCCTCTCGTCCCAGTGGATCGGGTTGACGTCACCGGAGACACCGGCGTAGTTGACGAGGTCACCGCGCGAGAGGCGGGCATCACGCAGCGGAAGTTCGTCGCCGACGGTCAGTTCGTCGAACGACATCGTGGTGCTCGGAACGCGGGCGGCACCCTCGACGGACAGCGGGACCTCGCCCTCGGGACGCAGGGTGGTCTCCACGACAGCGCTCTTGTCGGCGCTGTAGATGCTCACTCCGTGCACCATGATGTTGTCCACCGCGGCGGTGATCGCGGGATCGACCCCGTCGTCACCGGTGATGCCGACGACCGTGGTGTGCATGATGTGCACGGTCTCGCCGAGTTCGTCGACGAAGGTGTTGGTGACGGTGATCAAGTCCTTGCCCGCGATCGAGCGCACCGAGGTCAGCTCGACGTCGACGACGAGGCGGTCACCGGCCACGATCGGCTTGTGCTGTTCGAAGACCTGCTCGGTCTGCACGAACATGTCGTAGCCGACGACCACCGATTCGAACAGCAGTTTGTTGGCTGCCATAGCGGGGATGGAAACGAAGGTCAGCGGCGCGACCAGACCCGAATAGCCGAGGGCCGCGGCGGCCTCGTCCTCCCAGTGCGCGGGGTGGAAATCCTGGACCGCGCGCGCGTATTCGCGGATCTTCTCGCGGGCGACCTCGTAGACGCCATCTACCCGGTAGTAATGCCCTACCTTCGACGCGACGTCAGGGGCAGCGCCGGGCGCGGCATCGACTACGGAAGTCACTATGAATCACCTTCGTTCGGGGAACGGACACCCGGCAGGCTAGTCGACGCACACGCCGACCGGACACTCCTTGGCACAGTTCACAGTTCTCCCGCTCGCTGCCGGAGTCGCGGGCCCGGGTTATCGGCACGAACATCGCCAAACCCTTCCCCATTTATCTGGAATGAGTCATAATCTGGAATGTGTCCAACACATCGGACTTCGAACAGATGCTGCGCGCAGCCTCACTGCGCGTCACCGCGCCACGCCTGGCGGTGCTCACCGCAGTGCACCAGCATCCGCATGCCGACACGGACACCATCCTGAACCGAGTCAGAGACACGCTCGGGGCCGTCAGCCAGCAAGCCGTCTACGACGTACTGCGGGCCCTCACCAGCGCCGGACTGCTGCGGCGAATCCAGCCGATGGGCACCGTGGCGCGCTACGAGACCCGCGTCGGTGACAACCATCATCACCTGGTGTGCCGATCCTGTGGGGTGATCGTCGATGTCGAGTGCGCCGTCGGCGACATGCCCTGCCTGACTCCCCTCGATGGTCGCGGTTTCGTCGTCGACGAGGCCGAGGTCATCTACTGGGGCCGCTGCCCCGACTGCACGACATCACCTTCGCTCTCCTGAAAGGATTCACCGTGCCCGAGGAACACCCACCTATCGCGGAAGCCAACACGGAACCCGGTGACAGTGGCTGCCCCGTCATGCATCGCCCGCTCGCGTCCACCGACGCGCGCGGCAGCAACCGTGACTGGTGGCCCGACCAGCTCAATCTCACGCTCCTGCAGAAGAATCCGCCCGCGGCCAACCCGATGGGCGAGGACTTCGACTACGCAGCCGAATTCGCCACCCTCGACCTGGCCGCGGTGAAGGCCGATATCGAGCAGGTCATGACGACCTCGCAGCCCTGGTGGCCCGCCGACTTCGGCCACTACGGTCCGTTCTTCATCCGGATGGCCTGGCACTCCGCGGGCACCTACCGGGTCGGTGACGGCCGTGGTGGCGCCGGTGCGGGCTTGCAGCGCTTCGCCCCGCTCAACAGCTGGCCCGACAACGCCAGCCTCGACAAGGCGCGCCGCCTGCTGTGGCCGGTGAAGAAGAAGTACGGCCGCAAGCTGTCGTGGGCCGACCTCATCGTCTACACCGGCAATGTCGCGCTCGAGTCGATGGGTTTGCCCACCTTCGGGTTCGGTGGCGGCCGCGTCGACGCGTGGGAGCCCGAGGAAGACGTGTTCTGGGGTCCGGAGCGCACCTGGCTCGGCGACGAACGCTACACCGGCGACCGCAACCTCGAGCGCCCGCTCGCAGCGGTCCAGATGGGCTTGATCTACGTCAATCCCGAAGGCCCCAACGGCAATCCGGATCCGATCGCCGCCGCCGTCGACATCCGCGAGACCTTCGCCCGGATGGCGATGAACGACGAGGAGACCGCCGCGCTCATCGCGGGCGGCCACACCTTCGGCAAGACCCACGGCGCGGGCCCGGCCGACAACGTGGGCCCCGAGCCCGAGGCCGCACCGCTGGAACAGCAGGGCCTGGGCTGGAAGAGCGGCTTCGGCTCCGGGTCCGGCGAGGACGCGATCACCAGCGGCCTGGAAGGCATCTGGAACAGCACCCCCATCACCTGGGACAACAACTTCCTCGAAACCCTCTACGGGTACGAGTGGGAGCTGACCCAGAGCCCGGCGGGCGCGCACCAGTGGATCCCCAAGGACGGCGCGGGCGCCGAGACCGTGCCCGACCCGTTCGTTCCCGGCAAGAAGCGCGCGCCGGTCATGCTCACGACCGACCTGTCACTGCGGCTCGACCCCATCTACGGGCCGATCACCCGCCGCTGGCTGGACAACCCCGCCGAGTTCGCCGACGCGTTCGCCCGCGCCTGGTACAAGCTCACCCACCGCGATATGGGACCGGTCGCGCGCTACCTCGGTCCGCTGGTCCCGTCCGAGGAGCTGCTGTGGCAGGACCCGGTTCCCGCCCAGCAGGGCCCGGTCATCGGGGACAGCGAGATCGCCACGCTCAAGGGGCAGATCCAGGCCGCCGGCCTGACCATCGCCCAGCTGGTGACCACGGCGTGGGCCGCGGCCTCGTCGTTCCGTGGCAGTGACAAGCGCGGCGGCGCCAACGGCGGCCGGATCCGGCTGCAGCCGCAGGCGGGCTGGGCGGTCAACCAGCCCGACGAGCTCGCCCAGGTGGTGCGGGTCTACGAAGCCATCCAGGACACGTTCAACGCCGCGGGTGGCGCGCAGGTGTCGTTCGCCGATCTCGTCGTCCTCGGTGGCGCGGTCGGCGTCGAGCAGGCCGCCCAGGCCGCGGGAGTCCCGGTGACGGTGCCGTTCACGCCGGGCCGCACCGACGCGACCCAGGAGCAGACCGACATCGAGTCGTTCGACGCGCTCGAGACCCCGGCCGACGGGTTCCGCAACTACGTGTCCAAGGACGCGCAGATCCCCGCGGAGTTCCTGCTCGTCGACAAGGCGAACCTGCTCACGCTCAGCTCGCCGGAGATGACCGTCCTGATCGGTGGTCTGCGCGTGCTCGGCGCGAACTACCAGTCCTCGCCGCTGGGCGTGTTCACCGACAGCCCCGGGGCGTTGACGAACGACTTCTTCGTCAATCTGCTGGACATGGGCACCGAGTGGACGCCGTCGACCACCGACGACGGCGTCTACGAGGGCCGCGATCGCGCGTCCGGCGCGCTCACCTGGACCGGTAGCCGGGTCGACCTGGTGTTCGGCTCCAACTCGCAGCTGCGAGCCGTGGCCGAGGCCTACGCCACCGACGACGCGAAGGAGAAGTTCGTGCACGACTTCGTCGCCGCGTGGACCAAGGTGAGCAACCTGGACCGGTTCGACCTCACTGCCTGATCCGCCCGGCGAAACACCCTGCGGCTCGCTCTGAGTCGCAGGGTGTTTCGCTGCGAACAGGGATCGGTACCGCCGCGTCCGGCGCTGTCCACGGCATATGCGCCGAGGTAGTGACTTACTCTAACGTTGCGGGGTGCTAGGACATTCACATGCGACGAGTGGGGCGCTGGCCTGGGCCGGTACTGCCGCAGCGTTACCCCTCACGGTCGCCGCGTTCCCTCTATTCGACAGCGACACAACCCGATTCGGTATCGCCGAACTCATCATGGGCACGCTGCTCACCGCAGGTGCGGCGCTGCTGCCCGACGCCGATCATCCGAGCGGCACCATTTCCCACGTGCTCGGCCCGATCTCACATCACCTGTGCCGGTTGATCTCCTGGGCATCGGGCGGGCATCGGCACGGGACCCATTCGCTGCTGTTCGTCGTCGTCGCGGTCGCGGCCACCTGGGCCGGCGAGCACTACCTGGGCCGCCCGTTCACGCTCGGCCTCGCGTTCTTCCTGCTCGCCCTCGCGGTGCGGTCGCTGCACCTGTGCCCGCCCGGCAAGAGCGTGCGCACCTACGGCACCGTGATCGTGCTGGCTGCCGCCGGCACTTTCGCGGTCGACCACTGGATCGTCGATCGCCCCGCCTGGCTGCCGATCTGCGTGGGCCTCGGCTGCCTGGCCCATCTGCTCGGCGACTGTCTCACCGATCGAGGCTGCCGTCTGCTGTGGCCGTTCCCGTTGCGCACTCGAGTGCCACTGATCGAACGGACCGGAAACCGAGTCGAGACCTGGGTCATCTCTCCCCTGTTCGTACTCGGCGCGATGGGCGCGCTCTGGTACGCGATCATGCATCGGCCGTGATCGCCGGGACGGCGGGCCCCGCCGTCCCGAGCTCGGCCGGCGTAGCCGGTCTCGGGTCTCAGATCGTGGCGCCATATAGTTAGATGCGCATATCGCGGTATCAGAATGTTGTTTATGATCCGTCCCAGCCCGGCCGGGTCGAGCATCGTCGCAGGTCTCGAACCTGTCCCACATCGAACATATTTCAGTGCACAGTTGTACTCTCAACCCGTGACCGAGCAGCTCCCCCAATCCCAGGCCGAAGTGCAGGCGCTCACCCGGCTGGCCGGTGACGAGTTCATCGGCGCGGTCGACGGGATCGCGGCCATGCACCGCGCGATCTCGGACCGGGTGTTCGCTGCGGTGCGGCTGGGCGTCGGACCCGCAGCCCTTCCGGTGAAGGCCGTCCACGACACCATCACCGAGGGCGTGTACGCGGCCGTCGGCGGCACCGGATACGTCATCGGCGAAGTGGCGAGCGCGGTGCGAGTACCCGGCGTCACCGCACCGTCGCGCACCGTGTGGGGTGCGGGCGTGCTGGCCGCCGTCCAGGGACTGATCGGCGACACACTGGCAGATCAGACGCCGATCCTGTCCTCCCCCATGACCTTTCGCGTCGACGGCATGCCTGTCCCACCCGAAGAGCTGGCCGCCCACTTCCCGGTGCCGACGACCCGGCTGGTCGTACTCCTGCACGGGCTCGTGGAAACCGAGCATTCCTGGCGCCTAGGTCACCGCCCCACCTACGGCGAGCGGCTGGAAGCCGATCTCGGGTACAGCCCGGTGTTCGTCCGTTTCAATACGGGCCTGCACATCTCCGAGAACGCCGCCCAGCTCAGCGATCTGCTCACCCGCCTGGTCGACAGCTGGCCGATGCCGGTGCACGAGATCTGCCTGATCGGGCACTCGATGGGCGGGCTGGTCCTGCGCAGCGCCTGCCACCAGGCCGAGCAGACGGGCCAGGCCTGGGTGCGCTCGGTGCGTCAGATGGTGTGCCTCGGTTCACCCCATCACGGCGCCCCACTCGAACAACTCGCGCACTACGCCTCGGCCGTGCTCGACCTGCTGCCCGAGACCCGGCCGCTGAGCACCCTGTTGCGCAGGCGCAGCGCGGGCATCCGAGATCTGCGACAGGGTTCGCTGGTCGACGAGGACTGGCGCGACCTCGATGTCAACACCCTGCGCGCGCGAGCGGTCAAGGAAGTGCCCTTACTGCCCGGCGTCGACCACTACTTCGTCACCACGACCATCACCCACAGCCCCACACATCCGCTCGGCGTCATCATCGGCGACGGCATGGTGCTCTCCGGCAGCGGATCGGGCCGTGGTCGGACCAGGCGCCTGAACTTCGACGGGGTCAACGGCCTGCACGTTCCGGCGGCGAACCATTTCAGCCTGCTCAATCACGACGCTGTCTACGATGCGCTGCACAGCTGGTTGTCGGGCATGCCACGCCGCAGGCGTCAGGTGGATACGCTGTGGCCATGACTCTCGACCACGGCGACCCGGGCGACGCACCTGCCATTCCGCTGCCGACCGCTCCCCTGGCCAACGAGGCCCGCCCCTCGCCGGCCGAAGAAGCCAGAACGATCGCGGCGGGTACCAATACCGGTACCCTCGCCAGCCTCACCGCCGACGGCGCACCGTGGGCATCGTTCATCACCTACGGATTGCTCGACGGCGCACCGGTACTGAGTGTGTCGCGCCTGGCCGAACACGGCCGCAACCTCGCCGCCGACCCGCGCGCCAGCATCGCCATCGTCACCCCCGACATCCCGGCCGATCCGCTCGCGGGCACCCGGATCACCCTCGCCGGTTTCGTGGAACGCCCCACCGGCGACGAGGCCGACGCCGCCCGCGCGGCCCACCTGGCCGCGATCCCGGCGGCCAAGTACTACATCGACTACAGCGACTTCACCCTGTGGGTGCTGCGGATCGAACGGGTGCGCTGGGTCGGCGGATACGGCCGGATGGATTCGGCCTCTGCCGCGGAATACCTTGCCGCACAGCCGGACCCGATCGTCGCCCACGCCGGACCCGGCATCGCCCACCTCAACGCCGACCATGCCGAAGCCCTGCTGGCGATGGCCCAGCAGCTCGGCGGCTTCCCCGACGCGATCGCCGCCACCTGCGAACGCGCCGACCGCTACGGCCTCGACCTGCGGGTGGAATCACCGCGCGGCGTTGCCCGCACCCGGGTCGGGTACGCGGCACCCCTGTCGCAGATCAGCGAATTGCGCGCGGCGACAGTCGAACTCACCCGGCGGGCCCGCGCGACGCACTGATCACGCCTCGTACAGTTCCAGTGGTAGGTCGTCCGGATCGAAGAAGAAGGCCATGTGCTTGCCGGTGTGCTCATCGGTGCGCAGTTCCTCGGTCCGGACACCCCGCGCCCGCAGTGCGCCGAGAGTGGCGGCCACATCCTCGACGGCCAAGGCCAGGTGCCGCAGACCCGCGGCCTCCGGCCTGCTCGGACGGACGGGCGGGTCAGGGAACGAGAAGAGCTCGATGCGGATCCCGCCGGTCAGCTCGATGTCGAGTTTCCACGAATCGCGATCGCCACGATAGTTCTCGTCGAGGACGGTGCCGCCGAGGATGTCGGTATAGAAGATCTTCGAGCGGGCGTAGTCGGTGGCGATGATCGCGACGTGATGCACGCCCAGGAAACGCACGCCGGTCAGTTCCACAGCACCGCGACGAGCACGTTCACGATCGCGAGCGCCCCCGCGGCGTCGGTCATCCAGTCGATCTGCTTGCCCCGCTTCGCATCACCGCGACCCATTTCGGCGAACGCGGCCACCGCGACCGAGACAGCCAGCTTCACCGCCAGCTTGGTCGTGTCCGGCTCCTTGTCGAGCGAGTCGATCCCCGAAGCCAGCCCGGCCAGGATCACTCCGGTGATCAGCTGCGCGCGAGCGCCCCACACCATCAGCTCCGACACCACCGGACGCGATGCGACATAGCCACCGACCACCGCGGCCATGCCGAGCAGATGGGTGACGACCACCAGGTCATAAACGAATTCCATGAACGCAAAGCCTAATTCACACGAAAGCGGCCGGTACCCGAAGGCACCGGCCGGTTCGGACGAACTTTTCCGTGGGGAGGGTCAGCCCAGCTGCTCGTCGAGCAGGTGCGCGTCCTTGCGGACACCGAAGGCCGTGATGATCTCCATGACACCGATGATGATCAGCGAGATACCCGCCACCAGGACCAGGGTGGCGATGGAGCTGATCGGCCACACGATCAGGACGACACCGGCCAGCGCGCTGATGGCGCCGTAGAAGATCTGCCAGCCGCGGCCGGGCACGCCCGGCTCCGAGATCGCGGCGAACAGCACCGCGACGCCCCGGAACAGCCAGCCGATGCCGATCCACAAGCCGAGCAACACGATCGAGGCGAGGTCGTCGCGGAAGCAGAACACCCCGATGATCAGCGACAGCACGCCACTGATGAACGACAGCACCCGGAAGCTGGTGCTCGGCAGATGGGTGAAGGCGGCGATCAGCTGGAAGATGCCGCTGGCAACCATATAGATACCGAACAGAATGCCCGCCACGAGCAGCGACGGACCGGGCCACACCAGCATGATGATGCCGAGAACCACCGCGAGGAGGCCGGTGACCAGAATTGTTTGCCAGGTCTTCTTGGCAAGAGCCGTGAGCGGGCTCCCTAGCACGGTGTTTGTCGTCATGACGAGATGTTATGCCCGCTCGCTCCGGTTTTCCCGACATTAGCTGGGGCTGTCATCGTGTCGCGATCGGGCGCCGCGCGGTGGCGGGGCTCGGACGGCGCCCGTCACATCGTTGCCCTCGCGAAAGTTTGGTCCGCGACAGTCCCGGGTAGATGAAGAATGTGTCGGTTGTACTCGTGCTGCAAGCTCGGGGCCTCGGTGAGCTTCTCTCCGCGGTCCCGGCTCTGCGTGCCCTGCGCCGGGCCGAACCGCAGAGCCGGATCGTCCTGGCGGCGCCACATCGGCTGGAGCAGATCGTGGACCTGATCTCCTCGGTCGACGAACTCGTCGCCATCGCCGATCCGGCCGCGTTGATATGGGATGGTCCCGCACCGGAATTGGCGGTGAACCTGCACGGCGCCGACGGCGCCAGCGCGCGGGCACTGGCCGATACCGGCGCCGCGCGGATCATCGGCCATCGCACGCCCGCGCTACCCAAGCTGGCCGGTCCGCGTTGGGATCCCGAAGCGCATGTGGTCGATCGGTGGTGCCGCCTGCTCGAGGGTGAGGGCATCGACGCGGATCGGCGCAACCTCGGACTGGTGCCGCCGGTGGCCTCGATCAGCCGTCGCGATTGTGTCGTGGTGCACATCGGCGCGGGTGCGCCCGCGCGGCGGTGGCCGCCGGAGCGGTTCGCCGCGGTGGTGCGCCATCTGCTGGTGCTCGGTCGCGACGTAGTACTGACCGGCGACCCGTTCGAGCACGACATCGCCCGCCAGGTGGCCGCGCAGGCGGGCTTGCCCGATGATCGGGTCCTGGCGGGGCGCCAGAATCTCACCGATCTCGCGGCAACGGTCGCCGAGGCCGCGCTCGTGATCAGCGGCGATACCGGCGTCGCACATCTGGCCACGGCGTTCGGCACCCGCACGGTCCTGCTGTTCGGTCCGACCCCGCCACGTCGGGGCGGCCCGCCCGCGCACCTGCTCGGCAGGCACGCGGTGCTGTGGGCCGGGCTGGTCGGCGATCACGACGGCCTCTCGCCCGACCCCGGCCTGCTGCGGATCGGCGTGCCCGAGGTGATCGCCGCGGTCGATATGCAGCTGGACAAGCAGGCGTGGGCCGAATCCGGCAGGTCGCGTTATCGCCGAGTGGGCTGAGCCGGGCCTGCGCCGGTCGCCTCCCGCAGTGCGGCGGCATGAGCGGCCAGAGCGCTGGGCCAGAACTTGTCGAGGTACTCGCGAGCATCGTTGAGGCCGCGGGGGTCCAGCGAGTAGAGGTGCCTGTTCCCGTCGCGCCGCATGCGCACGAGGTGGGCTTCGCGCAGCACCCGCAGGTGCTGAGAAGCGGCTGAACTGGTGATTCCGATGGCGACGGCGAGGTCGGCCACCGAGCGAGGGCCCTGCGGCAACGCTTCGAAGATCGCGCGCCGGGTGGGATCGGACAACGCCGCGATGGCACGGACTCCGTTAGTGTCCACTGAATCAGTGTCCCCGGGATGCGGAATTTCGGCAACGATCTTGCCGGGCGGCATTTCACCCGGTGAGTCCAGGATGTCAACCATTCGTTAGAGTATCGTTATAGATCAACTGGCGTTATAGCGCTTCGTGATCGCAGCCACATGATTCGCCGCGAAGGTTACGGTTTAGCTACGTTCATAAACATGTTCGTGACCAACCCGTTATCTGCTCGAGTCTCCGACGCCTTCGCAGGTCGTTGGGGAGGCGTAGTCGCGGGTGCGGTGGCTTTGTCCGCACTCGTGGGTACCTCCGTCGCCACTTTCAGTGAGCCCGAGAGCCCTGTCCCCACTACCACGATCGCCGCGGATGCCACCGAGGCCATCAACACCGGCCAGTCACCGTACCGCTTCACCGCGTACACCCCCGCCGAGGCTCAGGGCCCGCAGGGCCAGGTTCCCGCATCCGCCCCGATCCCGTGGGAAGAGCACCGCGAAGCGGTAGCTCTGGAACTGCCGCCGCTGCCGTTCGTCGCTCCCCCGCCGCCGCCGCGCCCGCAGACCGTTCGCCCGGTCAACGGTCGGCTGACCTCCTACTACGGCGCCCGCTGGGGAACCGCGCACAACGGCATCGACTTCGGTGACCCGATCGGCGCGCCCGTCTTCGCCGTCACCGACGGCACCGTGATCGAGACCGGCCCGGCCTCCGGCTTCGGCCTGTGGGTTCGCGTCCAGCAGGATGACGGCACCATCGGCGTGTTCGGCCACGTCAACGACATTCTGGTCGCTCCCGGCCAGCACGTGAACGCCGGTGACACCATCGCCACCGTCGGTAACCGTGGCAATTCCACCGGCCCCCACCTGCACTACGAGGTGCACGTGCCGGACGGCTCCCAGTACGGCGCCCCGATCGACCCGCACTCGTGGCTCGCCGCGCGTGGCGTCGATGCCGGCGTCGCCCAGGACTGATCCTCAGCCACTGATCGCCGCCCGGCGCGCGATCAGAAATTCCCGAAGCCGCGCGACCGCGAGCGTCGAGTCATGGTCTCCCGAGACCAGACCGACCGCGCGGTCGCGGTAGGTCGGGAGAGCGGCGGGGGGGG
>JACIXH010000148.1 GCA_014360565.1 Nocardia sp. | reverse complement strand
CCGAGATCGGCGCGATGCGCATCTCCGAGGAGATCGACGCGATCGAGGCACTCGGCCTGCGTTCGGTGCCCTATGTCGTCACCACCCGGGTGATCGCGGGCGCCATCGCGATCGTGCCGACCTTCCTGATCGCGCTGATCCTGGCCTACGGCGCCTGCCGCGGGCTGCTCACGATGGTCTACGGCCAGTCGGCCGGTGTGTACGACCACTACTTCTTCCAGTTCATCTCCGGCTTCGACATGATCGCCGCGGTGATCAAGGTGGCCGTGTTCGGCACGGTGGTGATCCTGGTGCACGCCTACTTCGGGTTCTTCGCCACCGGCGGCCCAGAGGGCGTCGGGATCGCGTCCGGTCGCGCAGTGCGCGCCAGCTCGGTGGCCATCATCGCCATCGACATGGTCCTCACGATCATGCTCTGGGGCTTCAACTCGGCGATCAGTTTTACGGGGTGAGCTAGTGCCTAACTATGGAATGCCCGGCGTCGCGGCCGATCGGCGCACATCGCGGTTGACCGGCGTGATCATCGTGTCGGTGATCGTGGCGATCGCACTCGCCTATGTCACCTACACGAATCTGCGGGACGAAGAAGGCCTGCGCATCGCCCTGCACACCGAACACCTCGGTGACGGCATCAGCGCGGGCAGCCAGGTCCGCGTCGACGGTGTGACGGTCGGTGAGGTCGCCGAGGTCGTCCCCGGCGAGCGCGGCACCCAGCAGATCGCGTTGTTGCTCGACTCGCAGCGATTGGTCGGCATCGACGACAGCCTCGCGATCGACTACGCCCCGACCAACCTGTTCGGCATCGCCGAGATCGAATTGCGCCGTGGCGCGGGCGGTTCGCCGCTGCGCGAGGGTTCGGTCCTCGACCTGACCGGCGCGAACGGCGACCGGGTCTACGACGCGACGATGAGCGCGATCCTGCGTAGCCTCTCGCAGGTCGGCATGACCGTGACCAGCCCGCAGATGGCCACCGTCATCTCCCAGCTCGCCGCGGACTTCAAGGCGTTCACGCCGCTGGTCCAGGCGCTGATCACGGTCGCCAAGACCATCGCCGACAACCAGGACGTGATGCCCTCGGAGTTGTTCGGCAAGCTCGGCCCCGCCTTCGACGGCGGCGGTGAGTTCGCCAGCGCCACGATGAAGGTGATCGACCAGCTCAGTGACATCCGGGTGACCCAGGTCGACAAGGAGCGCTACGACATCGGTGTCGGCGTGATCGGCGGCGGCATCCTGCCCGCGCTCACCACCACCCTGAGCACCGCGGGCGGGCACTTCGCCGAGACCACGGACATGCTCGCGCCGATGCTGCTCGCCCTGGCGCAGATGTCGCCGAACCCACGCCAGAGCGGCGCCGACCTCACCGCACTGCTGCACAACCTGCGCGGCGCCATGCCCGACGGCCCGAACGGTCCTGTCCTCAATCTCGACGTCGAGCTCAGCGGTGTCCCCGGCATCGCGGTGCCGCTGTTCGGAAAGGCCGGTGGGCGATGAAGATCCGCGCAACCGCACTGCGCCTCGGCGTCTTCAGCTTGGTGATGGTCGCCATTCTCGGCATGGTGTTCACCCTGATCAAACGCCCGGTCGACGGCGACACCGTCGCCCACGACGCGTTGTTCACCGACGCCAACGGTCTCAAGGTCGGCAACGACGTACGGATGTTCGGCGTGCAGGTGGGCAAGATCGAGAAGATCAGCCTCGAAGGCGACAAGGCCAAGGTCGCGATCACGGTCAAGACCGACACCCCGATCTACGACAACTCCAAGCTGGCCATCCGGTACCAAAATCTCACCGGCCAGCGCTATATCGACCTGCAGCAGGCGCCGAACCCCGGCGCGACCATAGCGGCCGGCGCGCGAATCGGCGCGAACATGACCGTCCCGTCCTTTGACGTGACGAGCCTGTTCAGCGGCCTCAAGCCGGTGCTCGCCACACTGTCGCCGGAAGCGATCAACCAGTTCACCGCGAGCATGCTCGCCGTGATCGAGGGCGACGGCACCGGCCTCGGCCCCGCGCTCACCGCGATCGACCAGCTCGCGAGCTATGCCGACGACCGCCAGCAGGTGATCAGCACGCTGATCCGCAACCTGTCGGTCCTGTCCGAGCGGCACGGCGGCAAGGTCGGGCACCTGGTGCCGCTGCTGGCCAGGCTCACCGACATCTTCGAGGCGATGCAGCGCAATATCGGCGGCGTCGCGCAGTTCGCGATGACCGCGCCCTCGGTGCTGGCGCCGGTGGACCGGTTGCTCGCCTCACTCGGCCTGGTCGAGGGCGGCGGCGCCGATGTGGACGCGATGATCCGCGCGCTGTTCCCGAATCCACAGGAAGCCGTCGAGGTCTTCGGCAAGCTTCCCGGTCTGCTGGCCACGGTCGACGCCTCGCTGTCGCGCGGTTTCGCCGACTTCACGCCGCACTGCAGCAACGGCGCCGCCGAGGTGCCCGCGCCGCTGCAGGTGCTGATCGCCGGACAGAAGGTCACCGTATGCAACGGCTGAAGAAGCTCACCCGGATGTTGGCCGGTGATCGCCCGATTCCCGATGAAGCGGGCAAGCGGGCACGGGAACTGCGCATGGGGATCATCGGTCTGAGCATGGTGGTGCTGTTCATCATCGCCGCGGGCGTGGTCTACGTGGTGCCACTGGGCAAGCACACCTATACCGCCGAGCTCAGCGAGGCGCAGTCGGTGCGCGAGGGCGACGATGTGCGCTTGGCCGGGATCTCGGTCGGCAGCGTCTCCTCGCTCGAGCTGAAGCCCGACAAGGTGATCATGCGGTTCACCGTGAAAAACGATGTCTTCGTGGGTGATCAGACGTCCCTGGATGTCCGCATGCTCACCGTGGTCGGCGGTCACTACGTGGCGCTCTACCCGGCAGGCTCGAAGCCGCTGGGGGAAAAGGCGATTCCCGCGGATCGAATTCGCTTGCCCTACAGCTTGATCGAGACCTTCCAGGACGCGACCGCCCCGCTGGCCGCCGTCGACGGCGACACCGTGCGCAAGAACCTGGCCGCCGCGAACTCCGCGATCGCGACCTCGCCGGAGGCGCTGCGCACCACGCTCGACACCGTCGGCAACTACGTCGAGATGCTCGATCGGCAGCGTGCGCAGGTGTCGAAGTCGATCGCGGTCGTCGACGAGTACATCCTCATGTACGACGACGCCAAGGCGGATCTGGGCAGGCTGATGGACAACGTCAACCTCCTCGAGGATCTGCTGCTGAGCAAGAAGGCTGAAATGGCCGAAGCGATTCGGTTGCTCACCTCGGTGGTCAATCGCCTCGCGGGCCTGGCCCCGACCTGGGAATCCAGCCTGAAACCGCAGGTGCAGGCGCTGGCGGACGCGCTGCCACGGCTGGGCGAACTCAGCAGCCAGCTCGAGCCCGTCATCGGCACCGTCGGTGAGCTGCAGACCAAGCTGTCGCAGCTGGCGACTCCCGAGGCCGGTGTCGTGGTCGACCAGTCGAGCACCCGCGTGTGCGTACCGCTGCCCGGGAAGGCGTGCTGATGCTGAAACGACTACTCGGATCCCAGGCATTCATGTCGATCGCCGGTGTCGCGGTGCTCGTGGCGCTGGTGACCGGCGGCTACTTCATCGCCTTCGATCCGCTGAAGAAGACGCAATCCTATTGCGCGCTCATGCCCGACGCGATCGGCCTCTACCCGGGCAACCACGTCACCATGCGCGGCATGGATGTCGGCGAGGTGACCGCGGTACGCAACGAGGGTGCCAAGGTCCGCGTCGAGTTCGAGGTCGACGCCGAATTCGAGGTCTACTCCGACGCTTCCGCGACCACGGTCGCGTATTCGGTGGCGGCGGACCGCAACCTGGCCGTGCTCACCACCGGTAAGACCGCGCCGCCGCTCGCGGGCGGCTGCATCACCAAAACGCTGACACCCAAGAGCATCACCGAAACGCTCACGGCGCTGGCGAGTCTGTCCGACGAGCTCTCCGGCGGTACCGCGGGTCAGCCGAGCGCACTGGCCGACGGCCTGTCCTCGCTGAACCGCGCGACCGATGGCACCGGCCCGACCGTCAACGAACTCATCCACAAGCTCGGTTCGGCGATGAACAAGCCCGATGCCGACATCGGCCATCTCGCCAGCCTTTTCGATGCGTTCGCTTCAGTCTCGAACCGGGTCGCCGCCAACTGGGGTGACCTGCAGACGATGCTGGTCCGGCTGGCCCCGCTGCTCAACATGGCCTCCGATGACCTGCTCGGCCCGGCCACATCGCTGTTCGACGGTCTCGGTGAGCTGCTCCCGATGCTCAACGACGTCGCCGTGATCCTCGGCGACCCGCTGATCGGCGCGCTCGACGACGTGGTCCCGCTGGTGAAGTTGTTGCGCGCCAACGTGGGTTCGCTGAGCGAGATCGTGGCGAAGATGCCCGCGCTGGCCTCGGCCTTCCACACCGCCACCGATCCCGCGGGCGGCACCGCGATCACCTACGCGCCGCCCAAGGTCGCACTGCCCAGCGGCGATGCCGACCAGGTGTGCACCGCGGTGAACGCGCTGCTTCCTGGACAGTGCGCCGATCCGGCCCAGGGATTGGCCGATGTGAATCTCGTGCAGGTCGTGCTGGGAATGGCAGGTGCTCGATGAACACCCGAAAGATATTGCGGCGCAGCGCGGTCGCACTCGTTGTGGCGGCCGGACTCGCGGTTGGCGGCTGCGGTTTCGATCCCGCCGAGGTGCCGGTGCCCGGCTCGACCGTCAGCGGTTCGACCTACCGTGTGCAGATCGAGTTCAGCAGCGCGCTGAACCTGCCGGCCAAGTCGAAGGTGATCGCCAACGGCGCCGAGATCGGCATCGTCGACGGTGTCCAGGTGGTCCAGCCCGCCGATGCGCCCGCGGGCCGTGGCGGCTACGTCATCGTCGAGGCCGACATCCTCGACACCGTGCAGTTGCCGACGAAGACCATCGCCGAACTGCGCCAGGACACCATCCTCGGCGACATCCATCTCTCGCTCACCACCCCGAAGGACGGCTTCGGCGAATTGCTGCGCGAGGGCGGCACCATCCCGATCGAACGCACGAAACCGCCTGTGCAGCTGGAAGACACGATGGCCACCATGGCACTGTTCGTACAGGGCGGCGCGATCGGTCAGCTCCAGGAAATGCTCGGCCGGATCAATTCGGTGATGCCGCAGGATCCGAAGGAGACCGCGCGTATCTCCGCGGTGATGGGCGCCGACGCCGCCGACCTGGCCGCGAATCTCGATCAGGTCGACCTGCTGGTCAACGGTCTGTCCCGCAATGCGTCGATCCTGCACGACGACACCGAGCAAGCGCTGACCGACATCCTCACCCCCGAAGCCGTCGCCTCGCTCACCGGCACGCAGGACTCGATCGCCAAGACCATGAAGATCTTCGACGCGCTCGGCCCCGTCGGTTCCTCGCTCACCTGGCTGGCCCCGATCGCGAGCTCCGGCGACGCCGCCGCGACCGCCTTCCTGCCGCTGGCCACCGGCGGCTCGGCCGATCTGCGCTCCTCGACCAACATGGCGCTGCTCACCGCCCTGCTGCGCGACAAGATCATCCCCTTCGCCGAACGCGGGCCGAAGGTGAACGTCACTGCTGTCGAGGTGTCCGAACAAGACCAGCTGGCGCAGATCGTCACCGCGCTGCGGATGATCGGAATGGTGCGATGAAGATCGGTGCCCTGGCCTCCCTCGGCGGCATCGCCGCGATCACCGTGCTCGGCGCGAGCTACCTGACCTTCGGGGTGGTGCGCGTCGACCCGTTCGCCGACTACACCGCGGCCACGATCGAGATCGCGAATTCCGGCGGCCTCAGCGTCGGATCGCCGATCCTGCTGACCGGCATCGAGATCGGCGAGGTCACCGGCGTCGACACCTCGGCCAACGGCCGCGTGCAGGTCGGTTTCCGGGTCGAAGCCGACCACAAAGTGCCGATGAGCAGCGTGGTCACCATCGAGCACCTGTCCTCGCTGGGTGAGCCGTACGTGCAATTCGTGCCGCGCGACGCCAACGGCCCCTACCTCACCGACGGGCAGCGTCTGTCCGGCGAGAACGTGCGCACCCCGATGTCGATCCCCGAGGTCGCCCGGCTGGTCACCAAGACCGTCGAGCAGCTCGATCCCGCGGTCGTCGGCGCCCTGGTCGACACGCTCGGCACGGCGATGGCCGGCACCGAGAACGTGATCCCCGAGCTGGCGCGAGGGGGCGACCTGCTCGCCGCGGCGCTGATGAGCCGCGCCCCGGCGATCGGCGAGCTGCAGAACAACTTCGAATACGTGTCCGGCGACATCGCCTGGGCCGGGCCTGCCACCGCCGCCGCGGCGCCCGCCTTCATCCGGTTGAGCCAGGTGATCGATCAGTTCGTCGAATCGGTGGGCCGGGCCACCGAGGGCGATCCGCAGATGTACCTGCGCGACGGCGGTCTTGTGCCGTTGCTCGAACAGCTCACCGCCAAGCTCGAAGAGCTCGGTCCGGAGCTCTCGGCGCTGCTGCCCGGGCTGCGGCCACTCACCGAGTCGATGACCGCCGCCGCGCCGCAACTCGACCTGAGCACGCTCATCGCGCAAGCCCTGCACAACACCGACGCCGACGCGGTGAAGGTGCGGGTCGCGATCAAGTAAACATCTGGCAACCATCGCGTATAGGTATTCGCCCTGGCCAGTGGTTGTCTCGCCGAGCCGGGTTGTCTGCGAGCAACCGTGCGGTAGCGTGCTGGACGGGGGAGACCTGATCCGCGGCAAAGGCGGTGCGATGGCAGAGAGCAGCGAGGGCCCGGAAACGCGGGCCGCAAGCAGTACTCGAACGGTCGCGATCGCGGCGGTACTCGCCGCGTTGCTGGCGCTGGTGGTCGCGCTCGGCCTGGTGCTGCGCGCCGACCAGGGTGACGACAATCCGTCGGTGACCCCGATGGGCTCCGACGCCAACGGTGTCCCGGTCGCCGGATCCGATCCCGAACCCGGCGAAGCCTTCGCACCCCCGTGGCCCGCCAGGCGCGTCGGCGGAAACTGCTCGGCCGGCGGCATCACCGCCCACTGGCGCGTCCACGACGACGGCGAATGGCAATGCACGGTGACCACCCCCGATGCCCAGCCCCCGGCGCCCGCGCCCGGCCCACCGCCGCCGCCGCCCGAACCCGCTCCGGAACCGGTCCCGGTCGAGGCGCCCCCGCCGCCCGCCTACGAGCCCCCGCCGCCACCGGTCTACGAGCCGCCGGTCTACGAACCTCCGCCCCCGCCCGAGCCACCGCCGGTCTTCGAACCGGAGCCCGCCCCTGCGCCACCCCCGCCTCCGCCGCCGCCTCCTGTCCTGCAACTCCCGTTCCCGCTGCCGCCGATCCTGCTCCCGCCTGCGGTAGCCGTGCGCCCCTGATCGGCGCCGGTCGATCGATCCGGTCCGTGGAATCCGGCTGATCCGCCTCGGCCATACGGGCGGCGGGTCGATCCTCGTGCGCCGTCGAGGTCGGTGAGACTGGTCAGCTATGGACCAGTTGGTGTTGACCCTGGTGATCCTGCTCGCGGCCGTGCTCGCCGAACCTCTCGGTGCGCGCGTCGGTCTCGCGCCGTCGATCCTGATGACGCTGTTCGGCTGCCTGCTCGCTGTGATCCCGGCGGTGCCGAGTCTGAATGTCCCGCCCGAGCTGATCCTGCCGCTGGTGCTGCCACCGTTGCTCTACGCCGCCGCCCGCCGGACCTCGTGGCGGCAGTTCGCGGAGAACTGGCAGATCATCGCGTTGCGCGCGGTCGGCCTCGTGATCGTCACCGCGATTGCGGTCGCGGCGGTGTTCCACGCCTGGAATCCCGGCACCGCCGTCGCTGCGGCTGTGGTGCTCGGTGCGCTGGTCGCACCGCCCGACCCGGTGGCGGCCACCTCGATGGCGGGTCGTCTGGGCCTGCCACGCCGGCTGATCGTGACCCTGGGCGGCGAAGGCCTGTTCAACGACGTCACCGCGATCGTCGTCTATACCGTCAGCATCCAGGTGGTGATGACGGGACTTTTCAGTCCGTGGCATGCGCTCGGCGACTTCGCGATCGCCGCGGCGGTCGGTCTCGGCGTCGGCCTGGTGTTCGGATGGCTGGGCAGCAAGCTGACCAAATACCTCGACACACCGACCACCCAGGTCGGGCTGAGTCTGCTGCTGCCCTTCGCCGCCTATGGCATCGCCGAGCACTGGGAGGGCTCGGCGGTGCTGGCCGTGCTGGTCTGCGCGCTGTATCTCACCGACGCGGTGACCGAGATCGGCGACCGCGCGTATCGGGTCGTCGCCGACTCGGTGTGGGACATCGCCGAAATGCTCATCACGGGTTTCGCGTTCGCGCTGATCGGCCTCGAATTGCGGGTGGTCATCGAGACCACCGGGCACAACTGGCCGTCGCTGGCCGGAGTCTCCGCCGCGGTGATCGGGGTGGTGGTGGGATTGCGCCTGGTCTGGTTGATGGCCACCTGGGCGATCAGTAGCAAACTGCCCCACTCCGACGAACTTTTCACCTGGCGCGAGGTGGTCGTCACCTGGTGGGCGGGCATGCGCGGCGTGGCGACAGTGGCGCTCGCGCTGGCTGTACCGTTCACTGTCGACACCGGCGCCGATTTCCCGGCTCGCTCGGAAATCCTGTTCATCGCCTTCGCCGTCGTGCTGTTCACCCTGCTCGTGCAGGGCCCTACGCTCCCGCTGGTCGTCCGCCTCACCGGAGTACACGCCGACACCCGGCTGGAACGTGCTGTCGAACAGGCACTCTGGGCCAGAGTCGTGAACGCCGAACTCACCGAACTCAAGGCGATCGCCGCCCGTGAGGACCTACCGGAAGACGTCTACGAGGATCTCAAGGCGCTGCTGCGTCGCCTGTCGGCCAAGGCCGATCCCGAGGCCGCCGACGCAGATGCCAAAGCCACGCTGGAGTCCGAACGCGAACGCGCCTCGCAGATGCGCGCGATCCGCGCCGCCGTCGCCGAGGCAGGCCGCCGCGAAGCCCAAGCCGCCCGCCGCGAACCCGGAATGCCACCGGAGGTCGTCGACCGCGTCACCCGCCGCCTCGATCTGGGGCCGATGCACTGAGTTGGGCATATCCGATTGGGATACGTGTTCGGGGTCTGACCTTTTTTATTTGGTAGACCGTTGGATGTGTGGATGTGTGGATGCGGTGGGTTGAGCTGGACTTGGTGGGCTGAGCTGGACATGGAGGGCTGAGCTGGACTTTGACGGGCTGAGACGCCGCACCTGCTGGGCCGGGTTCGCACTTGGAGGGCCGAGCCGGGCGGGGTGGGCCCAACGGCACTCGGTGGGCCCCGCCGGATCTGGTCGGTCGAGCCCGGGCCGGTGAGAGGTTGCCGCCCACTGCGGGCAGGATCACCGTGAGCAGGCCCAGGAGTCGCCGAGATTTGAACGGGGGAGGCCCTCGGAGGAGGTGGGGTGGATTGGACCCGGAGGCGTATCGGCGGTCAGCCGCTGCTGAGCGAGTCGGTGAGGGCGCCTACGCCGTAGGTGATCGCCATTGCCAGGGCGCCGCCTACTACCACCCGCAGGACCGCGCGTCCTCGATTGCTGCCGCCGAGGCGTGCGCTCAACGAGCCGGTGGCCGCCAGCGCGATCAGCACGGCTGCGAAGGTCACCGGCACCCGCCATTGCGTGGGCGGCAACACGATCGCCAGCAAGGGGAGCAGCGCGCCGCAGGTGAACGCGATCGCCGAGGAGATCGCGGCCGCCCACGGGTTGGTGAGTGAGCGCGGATCGATGCCGAGTTCGGCCTCTGCGTGGGCGGTGAACGCGTCGTGGGCGGTGAGCTCGGCGGCCACCGTGCGCGCGGTCGCGGGGCTGAGCCCCTTCTTCTCGTAGATCCCGGCCAGCTCGGCCAATTCGACATCGGGTGCGGTGGCCAGCTCGCGCCGTTCCTCGGCCAGCAGCGCCTTCTCCGAATCCCGCTGGGTGCTCACCGACACGTATTCGCCCGCGGCCATCGAGATCGCACCAGCTACCAGTCCCGCGATACCCGCGGTGAGGATGGTCTGCGCGTTGTTCGTGGTCGCGGCGACCCCGACCACCAGCCCTGCAGTGGAGACGATGCCGTCGTTCGCGCCGAGTACGCCCGCGCGCAACCAGTTCAACCGGCTGGCAAGGCCTTCGGCATGCGGCTCGTGCGGATGCCTCGACACGGGCGCATCCGCATCTCCCGTGGGGCGACTGTTCTCTGCGGGCGAGTCCGGCACCCGCCCAGCCTAGCCGGGCAACCACCAGATCAGCGGCCTGACAGAGCCGCCGCAACTACCGCTCGGTTCAGCGGTCGGCGGCTGTTACTCAATGGCGGATTCGACTACTCGCTCAACTCAATCGGGCCACCGACGAATCACTGGTGGCGTGCAGTCCCGCGCGCAGGGTGTCGGCCAGGCGCACCGCGAGCGCGATCACGGTCAGCGTCGGATTGACATGCCCGTTCGTCGGAAACACCGAGCTGCCCGCGATGTAGAGGTTGTCCACCCCGTGCACCCGGCAGTGCCGGTCCACGACCCCGTGACGCGGGTCGGCCGACATCCGGGTGGTGCCGCTGGGATGTGCCCAGTCGGTGAACGGCAGGGGATCGGTGCTGCCAATCAGCGCCCCGGGAACGACCTGCGGCGCCGGCAAACCGAGCCGGGCGAATTCCCCGACCAGCAGTGCCGTTGCCCGGCGCACCGTGCGATCTTCCTGCTCGTTGATTCGCCAATCGACTTGCGGTAGCGGCATTCCCACCGGATCCGTGCGCGCCGAAAGCCGCACCCGACTGTCGGCGTTCGGGGTCTGCTCGACCATCGCCCGCACCTGCACGCCTGCCAGCCGATGCGGCAGCCCGACCCCGTCGACCAACCTGCGTCGCGCTCCGCTGAGCAGCAGACCGGTGTCGGACAGCATGATGCGCATGTCCTGCCATCGAGCCCGCCCGCGCAGCAACCGCTTCACCGAGTCCCAGGGATCGTCGTCGGCGGTGACCTCCTGCAACCACAGCGCACAGTTCACCAGTGACTCGCGCCGCTGCAGCGCAGGCGACAGCGCCATGCCGTGCAGAAATGTGTGCCGACCCCGTGCGCTCTTGACCACGTACTTCCCGAATCGGTCCAGCGCCGGCGCGGCCTGTGCCGCAGGCAGCGTCGCGACCACCCCGCAGCGGTGGTCCATCAGGTACCGCCCGACCTGGTCGTATCGATTCCCGATTCCACCGGCGACGGTGCGGCGCGAGGCAAGCAGCAGCCGTGGCGTGGCGATCCCGCCCGCGGCCAGTACGAACAGTCGCGCCTGCACGGTGCGCACCCGCCCGCCTGCACCGGTGACCTCGACCGAATTCACGTGCGCGCCGGTGGCATCGGTGTCGAGGTGGGTGACGGTCGCGTTCACCAGCACCCGCGCGGTGGGCGCCACGATGTCGCGCACGTGCGGACCCCACCGCTTGCAGTCGAACCGGTTGGCCGGATCACGGCTGATCTGCCAGAAGTAGGGGCGCAACGAGGAGGTGTCGAGCGCATCGGGCGGTGCTTGCCTGCCGGACAGCGGCCAGAACTCGTCGTCGGTGAAGCCGGTGCCGTGGCCGAGCCCGGCGTGCGCGGCGGCGCGTTCGGAATAGGGCCGCAGCGCGCCCGCGTCGATCGGCCAGCCGGATCGTGGAATCCAGGGCCGATTCGCGAAGTCGAGGTCGTCGAGCACACCGCAGCGACCTGCCCAGCTGTGTGAGCTCCCGCCCAGCACCCGGTTTCCCGCGGTTCGGTCCGGTTCGGCGCGCGGTGCGCCGATGCTCTCGGCCGCCGCGAATGCTGTTTCGCGCGAGCTGATCTCGTGATCACCGCTCTCCAGCACCAGCACGTGGAGTCCGGCGGCGGCGAGTTCGATGGCCACCGTCAGTCCCGCGGGACCCGACCCGATGACGCAGACCTGGGCGCGCAACGCCTCGTCACCAACGGCGTGCAGATCCTCCACCAGCATCGGCGGTCCTCTCACCAGCGCGGACCCTGAAGTGCGGTGTGCACCCTGGAGGCACCACTGGTCCCACTCTAAGAGCCGGGCCGTCGTGTGTCAGTCGGTCTCGCAATGCTGATTGACGAAAGCTCTGATGTACCCGGCGGATTGACGCACATACATCCACGACCAGAACTCCAGTCCCGAATCCGAAGGACTGGCGACCATGGTGATCTCACCGTCGTAGCACTTTTCCACGATGTATCTGGCACGCGACACATGCGGCGTGAAGGTGACCACGATGATGTGCTGCCACCCGTAAATGGTTGCGCGCCGCACAATTTCGCGCGCCTCGCCATCGGTGGTCCACGGGTCGGGCACGAAACACGAGACGCGGAACGCGAATCGGCCACCGCAGTACTTGTTCATCAACGGATCTTCGAGCCCGGTGGACTGTGAGATCAGTACCTCGGGAGCCAGGCCGCGCTCGGCGAGTTCGATGCCGAGATCGAATCGCTCGTAGGCGGTGCCACCGAGCACCACGATCACGTCGGCGGGCCGCAACGGGTCGACCTGGGGATACACGAAGACGGGGCGACCGGCGAATGCGGCAGCCAGCACGGTGACCAGTGCGCCGACGAGCAACCATCCCGCACGCCGAAAGATCGACACGGCACCGACGATACCGAAATCCGGCCGGCGGGCGCCGATCCCGCGATCGACCGCGCACGACCTTGGAGCCCGCTCGCTCGGCAGGCACACTGGACCCCATGACCGACACCGCCGCCGCCCCCGAACACCTCGACGTCGTCATCGTCGGAGCCGGGTTGTCCGGCATCGGGGCCGCCTACCGGCTGCAGACCGAACACCCGCATCGCAGCTACGCCGTGCTCGAGGCGCGCGCCGACCTCGGCGGCACCTGGGACCTGTTCCGTTACCCCGGCATCCGGTCCGATTCGGACATGTTCACCCTCGGCTACCCGTTCAAGCCGTGGCGTGCCGCCCGCTCCATCGCCGACGGCGCCGCGATCCTGGACTACATCCGCGAGACCGCGCAGGAGAACGGCATCGACCGGCGCATCCGGTTCGGTTCCCGGGTGATCGGCGCGGATTGGTCATCGGCGAAGGCCCACTGGCAGCTCACCATCGCCCACGAGGGCCCCGACGGTCCCGAGCTGAGCACTCTCACCTGCGGTTTCCTCTATGCCTGCGCCGGCTACTACGACTACCAGCAGCCACACGCCCCCGTATTCCCCGGTCGCGACGATTTCGCGGGCACCGTCGTGCACCCCCAGTTCTGGCCCGCCGATCTCGACATTCGTGACAAGCGGGTCGTCGTGATCGGCAGCGGCGCCACCGCGGTCACCCTGGTGCCCAACCTCGCCGCCGACGCCGCCCACGTCACCATGCTGCAGCGCAGCCCCACCTGGATCAGCCCCGTTCCCGGCCGCGACAAGCAGGCCGACAAGATCCGCAAGCTGCTGCCCGCCGGTCTCGCCCACCGGTTGATCCGGACCAAGAACATCCTGTTCAACATCGGTTTCTATCAGTTCTGCCGCCGTCGCCCCGCGGCCGCGCGCAAGCTGCTCACCGACCTCACCACCCGCATCCTCAAAGACGACAAGCTCGTCGCCGAGCACTTCACACCCGACTACGACCCGTGGGACCAGCGTCTGTGCGCCGCGCCCGACGCCGACTTCTTCAAGGCGATGAAGAAGGGCAAGGCCTCGGTGGTCACTGCCCAGATCGACGCTTTCGTTCCGGAGGGCATCCGCTTGGCATCAGGGCAGACGCTGCCCGCCGACATCGTCGTCACCGCCACGGGCTTGCGCCTGCTGGCGTTCGGTGGGATCGCGCCCTCGGTCGACGGCACCCCCGTGCCACTGGCCGACCAGTTCGTCTGGCAGGGCGCGATGCTCACCGGCCTGCCCAACTTCGCGATCTGTGTCGGCTACACCAATGCGTCGTGGACTCTGCGCGCCGACCTCACCTCCCGCCTGGTCTGCAAGGTCCTCACCCACCTCGACCGCACCGGCAGCGCCGCGGTCGTCCCCGAACCCAAGGGCGCGCTCGCCGAACGCCCGCTGCTCGACCTCAACGCCGGCTACGTCCTGCGCTCGATCGCCGCGTTCCCCCGCCAGGGCGACCGCCATCCCTGGCGGGTCAGGCAGAACTACCTGCTCGACGCCCTGATCACCCTGCGCACCGACCTCGGTAAGACGCTGCGTCCGGTATCGCGGCAGGTCAGGGAATTCACCCGCAACGGGTGAGGCGCGCGAGCAGCCCGGATTCCTACCGTTGGGTTGTGCCGTGGTGGCACATGGCGTTGACCTGATGGGAAGGCCCAGCGATGACAGACACCAAACAGCACCAGCTACGCGACGGGATCGCCGCAGGAACCTCCATCGGCGCGGGCATCCTGCTCGCGGTGGTCGGCGTCCTGCAGATTTTCCAGGGAATCTCCGCGGTCGCCAACGATGACCTCATCGTCGTCGGACCGGAGTACACCTACCAGTTCGACCTCACCAGCTGGGGTTGGTGGCACATCGTCCTCGGTGCGCTCGCGGTGCTCATCGCGATCGGGCTGCTCGCAGGTCAGACCTGGGGTCGCGTCGCGGCGATGGTGATCGCGGCGCTCTCGATCATCGCCAACTTCCTGTGGCTGCCGTACTACCCGTGGTGGTCGATCCTGATCATCGCCGTCGACATCGTGGTGATCTGGGCCGTGGCCACCTGGCGCCCGACCAACGTCTGAGCTGTTCTCGTTCCCTCCGGCAACGCCGCTCCGATGATCGGAGCGGCGTTGTTCGTCTGTTCGGTAGCAGGCCGGCTCAATCGTCGAGCGTCGAACGCCCGGAATCCAGGTCACCGAGCGTGCGGACCAGATGTAGCGAGAGTCGTTCACCGAGGACCGCGAGCTCGGCCTTCTGTGGACCGTCGAGGCCGTCGAGGATCAACTTGCGAACCGCGACGAGGTAGTCCGGCCTGGCCTCGGCCACCTTCGACTGCCCGCTCTCGGTGAGCACGGCGTCGATCCCGCGCCCTGATTCCGCTGCCTGGCGCCGCGCCCATCCCACCCGCTCCAATTTCGAAACCACGTGGGAGACCCGCGAAATAGAGCCGTGTCCACGTTCCGCGAGCATGCTCAATCGCATCCGATGCTGCGGTGCGTCGTAGAGCAAGGCCATGACCCGGTACTCGAAATGAGTCATGCCGAACTCGCGCTGGAGTCGTGAGTCGAGCGCGCTCGGCACCCGCATCGCCAGCGTGACGACCGCGCTCCACGCACGACGTTCGACCGAGTCGAGATCCTCCGTCACCGCGGCCTACCTTCCACCCGTGTGATAGCTGCGAGATTGCTGAATGTCGGCAAACTGTATCTGGAGGGGTAGTTCGTGTCTATGGTTGTCACGTCATATCGCCAGCTAGATCGCATGTTATAGATCACTGCCCCGCTGGACGGATGATCAGTTGCCGCGTAATCGCCAACTGATTCCCGCCGCCGCGGGCGGCGTACGCCGGCGAGTGATCGCCGGTAGCCGGCAGCGGTCTGGTGGTTGCGACCTGGGAAAACGCCGAATTGTCCTGGCGATTTGACTTAGTGTTGGTCGGCACGTAACTTTATTCGAGTCAGAGCGACACGGACACCGACTCAGCCGCCCAGCGGCCGGGAC
>JACIXH010000147.1 GCA_014360565.1 Nocardia sp. | reverse complement strand
CTGCCAATGGGTTTCGACACCATTCAGGTAGGTGGCTAGGTGGTCGGTGATGGTGTGGACGGCTTCGATGTGCTGGTCCGGTGTGCCGGGAGTGTAGGTGGCGGTGGTCATCGTGGCGGCTTGGGGAATCGCGAGCAGGTGGTCGCAGTGGTCGGCGAGGGCGGTGAGGGTGCGGCGGTAGGTGCTGGTCTTGCCCGCGCCCCAGATTCCGGCGAGGACGGCGCCCCTCATTGCCGAATCCATGTGTCGGCGGCCGCTGCGGCCAGAGCCAATTCCTGCGGATGCGTCCAGCGGATGCGCAGCGTCGGCAGGTCGGTGGTGAGTTGGTTCCACCATGGCGAGTCCGCTGTGGTGCGGGTAGCGGTGCGGCGCTGGGTGAGCCAGTCTTCGGCGAAGGGATCGTCGTTCCCGAAATCCAGGTGCGGCCGCAGCCCTGCGGAATGGGAAATCGCCGGGGCGAGGATGGTGCGGTCGACCAGAACGAGCGCGGATACCGGGCTCGCGCTGTGCAGCGGCCGGTCGTAGGCGTCGGCGATTTCGACGGGGGTGAGTTCGGCTTTGCCATCGGCTAGGCGTTGCCCGCGTTGGGGGCATTGCCAGATCTGGTGCAGCTCAGTGGCGGATTCCAGGCCTTGCGGGGTGATCCGCCAGGCGTGCGGAACCGCGGTGCCGTGCAGGTGGGTGTTTTCGCTGGTGACCATGGTGCGGTCGCTGGCCATCGGTGCTGCGCCGAGTTTTATCAGCTGCAGCAGCATCGTGGTCTTGCCTGCTCCGGCGCGGCCGCCGACGAGGACCGCGCGACCGTCGACGACGACGGCACCGGCGTGGAGTGCGCGGGCCCCGGCATCCTCTGCGGCGCGCATGGTGATCTGGCGCAGCACGCGCACTGCGATCCGTATGCCGATGCCGGTATTGGCCGCATGCACGGTGATTGTGTTGTCTCCCAGATCAACTACGTGCCCGGGCGACGACGGCACGAGGGTGATGCGGTCGGTGAGGAAGGCCTGGTAGATGTCGCCGGTGAAGGCGGTTCGTTCGCCGAGTTGGTGGCCGGTGTGGGCTTCGTTGCGGCGGTGAGGAACCTCGGGCGGGTCGACCCGCACAGTCACGGTGGTGTCGGGCGGGCACAGGGGGCGCCGTTGCGCGCGCAGGTAGTGGTCGATGCCGTCGCGCACGCGCGGGTCGGCTACGACGGTGACTACACGGGGCCCGCACTGGTAGCTGACGGCGGTCATCCCCGGACTCCGTTGCGCTGCAGGCTGATCCAGAACCCTGCGCCGGGTACCGTGCTCCCGGCGGCGAGTGACACGCCTTGGCGGGTGTGCTCATCGACCCAGCGCGGCCGCGCCGGCGAAGGCGCCGCGATCTGGTGCTTCGGGGTGCGGGCGAGCGCGTTCCAGGATCGGACGTGGTCGACGAACGCGGCGGCGATCGCGGGCCAGGCCATCTGCTGTTCGATCATCGCGCGACCGGCCGAGCCGAGACGGGTGAGCGTCAATGGGCGGTCCAGCAGCGTTTCGATGCGCTGCGGCCACTGCGACAGGTCATCGAGCACCTCGACGCCGGGGTGACCATTCGGCAGTCCTGCCACTGCCTCGGTGGTTCCCAATGTCGGCAGCGCGGCGGCAGCGTAGTCGAGGACTTTGCATTTGGAGCCGGTGCCCGCGCTGAGCGGCGCCAGCGCCAGCGATGCGCCCCTCAGGACCTGGTCGATCGACTCGACCGCGCCGAGCATCCGCAGACCGGGATAGTCCACGTTGCTCGGAAAGCGGCCGATGATGTCGATGACCACACCGGGCACACGGCGCTGCAAGTCGCCCGCCATCACGGCCAGGTGCTCCACGGCGAGCTGGTTCGGCCGGTAGTAGCCGTTGCCGATCATCACCAACCTGCGTGTCTTCGCGTCGGGCCCCCACGGTGTGCGCTCGGGGTCGGCGCCGTTGGGTACCAGAGCGATCGGGGTGGCGGTCTCGGCGTGACGGCGGGCGAGCTCGGTTTCGCGGGTGGCGCAGGCGATCACGGCATCGGCGACGGTGATCGCCTGTCGCTGCGTCGAGTAGGCGTCGGCGACCACCGCATGGGATTCGCCGAGACCGACGGCCAGGGTCGCCTCGTCGTCGTGGATGTCGTAGACGAGCCACGCGTTCAACTCGTCGGCAAGGGTCCGACCGACATCGAGCACCGTGCGCGCGTCACAGACGACGACCGCGTCCAGCATGAGGTGCTCGAGTTCGGTCGCCAGCACAGCTGGGTCGTAGTAGTCGGCGGGGTGCACGAGGAGGGTGTCGGTCAGCCAGTCCTCGGTGGAGCCGTAGTCCGCCCCCCGGTCACAGATCACCGTCGTGACTTCGGCGGTGGTCGCGCAGTACCTGGCCAATGCCATTGTGCGGGCGGGTGTTCCGGCGATTGCGTAGCCTGCCCGGACGTTGGGTGAGTCGATGAGAAAGGCGATGCGGGTGGGTGTGGTCATCGGTGCGGGCTCCTTGACGGGTCGTCGAAAAAGCGGGCGCCGCACTTGCGATGCCCGGGTCGGGAACAGGGCGTTTCAGGACGTGGCGGGCACGCGGAGGCGTCCGGCCATGAGTTCGCCGCGCAGATGCGCGTATCCGGCGAGCAGCGAGTCGAGTGCGGCGACGGCGGGAAGATGCTCGCGCCCGCCGCCGTGATCGTGGATCTCGCCCGCGAGCAGCGCCGCGCGCGACAGGATCGCCCCGACCGTCTCGGTGTGCACCGGGCAGTGGGGCGCCACGAACGGGGTCGGCACCGTGTCGGGGTGGTCGGCGTGAAGTCGCGCGGCGACAACGGCATCGATAACGGCGACGGTGGCCTCGATGTCGGCGGCCGCGGTGACGACGGCGGTTGCGGCCTGACGCAGAGCAGTTTCGGTCAGCCCTTCCAAGCCCAGGTCGGCCAGGGCAGCCCGGTGGGCGCGGTGCAGGCGAGTGAGCTCCTGGACAGCGTCCACGATCTGCGGGTGTCGGTGCGCGAGCACCGGACGTCCGGCCAGCAGGGCTGCCAGCATCTCTCCGCTGGGCAGCACCGGCAGCATGTCGGCGCGGGTCATCGTCGTTCCCCCATCGATGGTTGTCAGTACTCGGCGCCGAAGCGGTCGAACAACAAGCGGTGCAGCTCAGCGGTCGGCACCATCAGTCCGGCCCGGAACTTCGTGCGCAGAGCAG
Source organism: Nocardia sp. (assembly GCA_014360565.1). Lineage (GTDB taxonomy): Bacteria > Actinomycetota > Actinomycetes > Mycobacteriales > Mycobacteriaceae > Nocardia. Next base: position 12,652 of record JACIXH010000147.1, on the reverse strand, counting down.
CCCGCTTGATCGGGCAACTCGCGGCATCGCACCTGCGGTGCTCACGGTCAACTTTCCGGGCCTCGGCCACGCTCAGCGGGCGATCCGGAGCACGGTGCCGCATCTCGGCCTGCAGCTCCCATACCGACGGCCCCTCGCTCGCGGTGCCGCGGCGCCGCACCACCACCACGATGACCACCACCACCAGCGACGCGGCGCACACGACCACCACAGCGACGGTCATCGGCGAATCTGGTCGCGGTTGGCGCAGTCGAGAATCGCTGCGGCGACCGTCGAGGCAGATGGCCGAGCGACGGTCGGGCTGGTGATCCAGCTGCGCAGCGAGTCGGGGCGAACCGTCGGCGCGGGCAGCGCGATCTGTGTTCCGGGCCGGGTCAGCGCCACGCCGGCACGGAACAGCGTCGCGCAGGTCGCCACGTCGGTGGGCAGGTCGGCGCGCACCAATAGAGTCCAGCGCTCGGAGCGAGGGTGGTTGATCACCGGCCCCAGGGCGGTGCCCTGAGAACGCAGTTGATCGCGGACCCGGCACGCGAGGTCGCACGGGACCGTCAGTGCGGCCAGCTCGCTGCTGGCCACCACCATGATCTGCTGCAGGCCAGGCTGTACATGGGCACGTAGCCCGCATTCGGTGCGGTAGAAGGCGCAGCGAGAGTCGAGTGTGTCGCCGTAGATTTCGGGTCGATCGACAATGTCGGGCAGGGATTCCACGGTTCACTCCTCCAAACAGGCGCTCGTATAGGCGAACGCCGCCGTGAACGTCGGACATTGGTGATCGGCATGCAGTTGCGCGGCGGCGTCAGCGGCCGCGGGCGAGGCGAAATCGGATGGATTTTCCTGACAAAGCTGTGCGGGCGAACTCGCCGGTTGAGTGGACACCATGTCGGGCTCCTGGGCTAGGAGATGGTTTCGTCGCCCCGCCATCCCACGTATTCTTGGAAGACGTGAAGCGGTGGGCGAGAACGTTTTTCCAGCCTGTCGCATTGCGATGAGCGATCCCAGCGCAAAAGCCCTGCGGATGCCCTACGGTTTCCCTGCGGATTCCCTACGGTGCCCAGAACCCCGTTGCAGGCGGAGACAGGGGACGACAATGATCGTCAGCAAATGGACAGCATCACATGTGAAGGCCCTGCGTTGGGATGCGCTTCGAATGAAGCGGCCCGAATTCTGCGAGCGCACCGGGTGGGCAGTGAAAACCATCGAGAAATGGGAATCACTGCCGGAGGGCAAGGTGGTCACCGGTGGTGGCGCAGCCACCCTGGACACGGTGTACTCGGAACTGACCGACGCCGAACGCGCCAGAATGCACGCGGCACTCGGAATCGAGGATGAGGTGAACCGACGCCAATTCACCAGCAGCACTGTGGCATTGATGGGAGCCACACTTCTGCCTGACCGGCCGTCTGCACAGACGATCAGCACCCCACCACTAGCCGACTCGGCGCGGCTGAGCCTCGACGAGGTACGCGCGTGGCTCGACCTTGCTGAAAGCCTCGAGCAGCGCGACCAACATCTTGGTGGCGCCGGCCTCGTGCATGAAGCCACCACGGAGTTGCTGCGTGCTCGTGCTCGTCTCGACACCGCACAGTGCGACCCCGTCACCGCCACCGCGGCCGCAAGCGCGGTCGGCAACCTGGCGGTGATGACCGGGTGGGTGGCCTACGACTCCGATCAGCAGACCACTGCACGCCAGTGCTATCAACTGGCCATGGAACTGGCGGCTTGCTCGGGCGACGACGAGCTCAACGTCCACGCGCTGGTCTACCGCGCCAATCAGGAAGTGGGGCAGTCTCGCCTACTCGACGAGCACGGCAAACCCCGCGGTAATCCCCACCGTGCCCTGCAGCACGCCTTTCGTGCTGAACAACTCGCCCGCGCTTGGAAACCCGGCCGCGTCCATGCCCTCATCGCCATCCGCAAGGTCCAGGCCTACGCTCGCATTCAGGACAACGACGGATTCCGCACTGCCCTCGACCAGGCGCACAGAGCGATGGACACCGCGATGGACAGCGAGCTGATTTCGCACACGGCGCGGTGGCTGCGCTTCGTCGATGCGGCCGAGTTCGCCGGTCACGAGGCGCGCGCGTACGCCGATCTCGGCGACCACCGTGCGGCGCTGACGCTCTACGAGCAGGCTCTACAGGGGCAGGGTGTGCGCAACGAGGCGAACACCCGCGCGTGGTACGCCACCCAGCTCGCCGCTGTGGGTGACACCCACGGCGCGGTCATTGAAGCCGACCCGGTACTCACCACCCTTGAGGCAGTGCGCTCGACACGTACCCTGCGCGTGCTGGCGCCGATCCGTGCGCTGCCCTCCGCAACGAAATCGGGATTCGCCGACCGCTACGACCACCTCGACCAGAAAGCCCTCACATGAGCGACCTGCAATTCCACCGGTACACCGCGGCCCACGCCCGCGGACAGCGCGCCGTCGTCGAGGACATCTACCGGCGCTCCTACATCGAGGCCATCGAGTCCGGTCACGAGTTCGACTCCCCCGCTGCGTTCATGACCCGTTTCGATGCCTACACCCGCGGGCAGGGTTTCGACCTCGTGATCGGCTCTCTCGACGGCAGACCGGTCGGCCAGAGCTGGGGCTGGCCACTACAGCCGAACGCCGCTTGGTGGACGAATCTGGTTCTCGACGATCCCGACACCGACCGAGCTGAATTCGTGCACGAAACGGGAACCAGGACCTTCGCATTGAGCGAGATCATGGTGGACCAGGCACACACCGGCCACGGCTTCGCGCGTGCGCTACATGACGAATTGCTTTTCGCGCGAACGGAATCACGTGCCACACTGCTTGTCGAAAGCGAGAACACCCGCGCATACGACCGGTATCAGCGCTGGGGCTGGAACCGCGTCGGCAGCCTGAAACCTCACTGGCCCGCCGCACCCACCTTCGACGTCATGGTGCGCAAGCTCTGAACCCAACCGGGCAGGACCCGCTCGCGGGCCGTTTGGGAAATTTCCTTCATTACGGCAGGGAGGTGGTATCGATGCCCTTGGCGCCCGTCGACGTTCTGTCAGTTTGTTGGTTCGGCACGTCATTGATGGAACATCTCGCCGCCTATAGCCCGCGCCTGACCGCCCAAGCCGATTTGCCCGTGATCGGTGACTACATCGAAGTTACCGAGTGGCGCAACCGAGGCTACGTCCACGCGCTACTCATCGAGTGGAAGGTTCGCTACCCTCGGACCACTATCACCTCGCTTATGGCTGGTGAAGGTGGCGCAACGAGTCGAGACGTCTTGACCAACATTCGCGCGGCGATCGAATCCCCCGAAACACGTTGGGATCTAGCGGTTCTCGGAGTCGGACTCAACGACGTGTGTTCTCTAGCGAAATTCATCTGTTGTTCATCTGATTACAGGCGGGGGCGACGCCCCCGGGTTGCACGGTCTTCTTCGACGAGCGGTCAGGCAACAGTTCCGAACATGGCTTTGACCATGAAACCGGGATGGTTCAGAGTTCGGTCATTGTGGTCGATGACAGGATCGAGGACGTGAGCGCAGAGATCATGCTCGGCTTTTGGGTACGAGCCTGACCGTGCACCCGGGGCCGTCAGCGCTCAGCTGGTATATCAGGCGAACTTGCCGTGGGTTGGGGAATCGGTGGTGGTCGAAGCCCATCGGCTGTCGAGGTTATGTCCACCGCGTCGCCGTTGGTTTGCAGATTTGGTTCCTGCACAAGGTATTTCGGATCGTTCAACCATGGGGTGGCCGGAGCAACGTCGCGCGACGTGCTGGCGTGCGCGCGGCAGGCAGACGAGATGGTCTATGACGTCGCGATTTGCGAAGTCGCTACGAACGATGTGTGCGACGCGACAGGAAAGTGTCAGCGGCGGAGCTGGGCGTGCGACGAGACTGTCAGCAGTGCGCGACACATGTTGTTAGTGGCTCGCATGATGCTGGAAGGCGGGGGCTGACACTGCGCTGTTTCTCCTCGGACTCGTCGCGTTCGGGTCTGCGGCGCTGTCAGGTGACAGGTGTCACCTATTCGAGCAGCAGGCCCTTCCTGTTGGTCGGCGTATACAGCCGGCCACCGATCTTCATGCCGATCACCGTCAGCGAACAGCTTGCGGGAGCCATCCGGCAGAAATCCAGCCTGCCCCTCTGCCACATACCTGACGCAGTCCTTTTTTATTGTGATCCACCAGCTGCGTCACCTGAGCTGGCGACGGACATCTGCAACTGGGAGGTGGAGGGGCATGTTGCGTGGAAAAGGAACAGGCAGAACGAGATCCGGCGGTTCGCTTCGCGAGTGATCGCGACGATTCCGGAGACGGTGGGGTCATTGCTTGGTCGGGTGATTCAGTCGTTGCCATTCCACGGCCCAGGCGGTGTTTCGGCGGCGGTCGACAAGCAGTCTGCCGCACCAGATCAGCAGGGCTGCCGTGAACCAGACTCCGCAAAGGACCGCCACGCCGGCTCCGACGCCCTCGAGTACGGCGTCGCTGGTCTGCCGGGGCGGGTCGACCGAGGTGCCGTCAGCGCCGATCCATACCGAAACCCGTTCGCCGCGTTCGGCGGTGTGCGGTACGGAAGCGATGACGGTGTTGTCCTGCCCGTCGTGGTCCCACCGGACTGTGGCCTGGAACCGCCGCTCCGATTTCAGGTGTACCGGATCGTCGGTGATCGTCACGGTGGCCAGTGTTTTCGTCGCGATGTCCGTCAGGATCCGGGCTCGCATACCGCTGTACGCCGCAGTTCCCACCGCCCCAGCGATCGGTACGACGACGATGCTGACAGCCACCAGCAGAGCTACCGTGAGACTCTCGAATCGCAAATGCGCATGCATCAGCGGGTTGGCGTTCCACGGCCGCATCCGCCAGATGCGGATCGGTGCCGAAGGGTAGCCAGACATCTCGCTCACCCGCTTTCGGTGAACTGGCTGTCCTCACGCGATCACAATCGTTCTGCTTCGAGTATCCCATACCGGGTTGTTCGAACCGTGAATACGGCCGGTCACATCGGCAGGAGGGCGATCTCGTCAGTCCGGCTTTTCCGTGGCATTGAGCGCATCGGGCCGTGTGGGCTCTTCCGGAAGCGGTCGACGGATGCTGAGCACCACCGAGATCGTCAGCACGACCACGATGACTCCCAGGCTGACCAGCGACGGAATCTCCGGCACCGCGGTGCTGATCGTTTTGTGGGCGGCTTGGAGCATGAGCTTCACGCCGATGAACGCCAGAATGATCGCAAGACCGGTCGACAGATAGTGGAAGCGCTCGAGCATCCCGGAGAGCAGGAAGTACAGGGCACGCAATCCGAGGATGGCGAAAGCGTTGCTGGAGTACACGATCAGCGGGTCGTCACTCACCGCCAGCACCGCGGGCACGCTGTCGACGGCGAATACGATATCGGCCGCCTCGATGGCGGCGACCACGACCAGCAAGGGTGTGGCGACCCATTTGCCGGCAGACCGGACGAAGAAGCGCGCGCCGGAGTATTCGTCCTGGACCGGAATGAACTTACGTACCAGACGCACCGCGGCGCTCTTGCTGGGATCGTAGGTGTCGTCGTCGTCTTTGAGGAGTTTGTAGGCACTGTAGAGCAGGATCGCGGCGAATACGAACAGGACCACGGTGAATCGCTGCACCACGGCGACCCCGAGGAGCAGGAATATTCCGCGGAAGACTAACGCGCCCAGAACACCCAGGAAAAGCACCCGGTGCTGATACTCGCGGGGCACATTGAAGTACCCGAAGATCAAGGCGAAGACGAAGAGGTTGTCGACAGACAAGCTCTTCTCGAGCAGCCAGGCAGTAGTGAACTCCACCGAGGCGGTCGGACTCACCGACACCGCGACGAGCACGGCGAAGACCAGCGATAGACCGACCCACAGCACACTCCACCGGAGCGCTTCCTTGAAGCCGATCACGTGCGGACCGCGGTGCGCCACGAGATCGACCAGCAGACCGGCGATCACGGTCGCGCCGAACACCGCCCAGAGCCAAAGTGGAACGTCCATGAGTTTGTCTTCCTCGCGTCTATTGCTCGGTATGCAGTTCGGTCGTGCTCAACTCGCTCCGACTCGGGCTCGCGGCCCATCGGGTGCGCGCAAATAATCGGTGGCGGTGTGGATTCAGGTGGGTGTCAGGGGTTGCAGAAGGGGCAGCCCGCGGGGTCGGCGAGTTCGTGACGCTCGATTCTGGTGCGGTGTTCGCAGCGGGCGCAGCCGTGGATGTCGGTGGCTGGCTGCGGGGTGGCGGTGAAGCAGAACCTGCAGGGGAGGCCGGGTTCGGTGGCGACGCGACCGAACCCGGGGGCGCCGCAGCTCTGGCAGAACCGGTCGAGGCGTTCGGCCAGTTCGGTGGCCAGTCGGGCGATGCTGCGCATGCGGGTGGGGTTGAGGTGGGCGCGCATGTCGGTTTCGATGCGCGCGTGCCCGTCCGAGGACGCCGCCGCGCAGCAGGCGAGGGCCGCGGCGAGAGCGGAGCTGGTGCGGATGCCTTTGTAGAGTGGTTCGTCGGTTGGGGCGATGTTCGGCCGCACGATCACCGCGTGGCTGCCGAATTGGACGGATTGCAGGAACTGTGAGGTTTGTTCGTCGAGTTGATCGGTGACGGTGTGGTCGAAGTTGGTGTCACACTCGAGATGGTGCACGACGAGTTCGAGGCCGAGGTCCTCGTCGACGAAGGCGAGGATTTCCAGTCCTGCGGGGATGAATCCAGCGATGGGGTGGGGGCCGAAGGCGCCTTCGGAGGCCAGGCCACGGGGCAGTCCCAGGGCCTGCATGGCGAGGCGGGCTTTCCTCAGCGCTGTCTCGCGTGGTGGTGCCGGGCGTTCGATCTCGCCGGTGAAGGTGCCCAGTTGGTCGGTGTCGACCTCGGTGGCGACCTGGACCATCAGGCCGGGCCGTTCGGCCAGGGCGGCGGCCAGCACACGCTCCTTGCCGTGTTTGGTGGCCAGGGCGACGTCACGGTCGCGGTAGGGGTGTGGTGCGCTCATGCGCTACGGCCGGGGGCGGTCTTCGGCTCGGAGGTCAGGACGCTGAGGATTTCCCCTACCGCGTGGTCGCGTTCGAGGGGGTGCCGCAGTGGCAGTTCCTGGTTCAATCGGTAGCGGTTGCGGCGCCCGTCGCGGACGCGGTCGAGGTAGCCTGCCTGTTCCAGTTCGGCCACGATCCGCTGGGCCGCGCGTTCGGTGATGCCGACCGCGTCGGCGACGTCGCGTAGCCGCATCCCGGGGTCTTGCGCGATGCACAGCAAGACGTGCGCATGGTTGGTGAGAAACGTCCAGTCCGCCACCGTGATCACCCTACAATCTACGATCCCTGTTTGCCATTTTGTCTTACGTGAATTGATTTGCGCATGTGATTGGTCGCGCTCGCCTCGCGTCGTTGCCACGGCTCTTCTCCTACTCGGCGCATGTGCTGGTCGACGCGGTTCCCGTGGGGCGCGGGGCGGATGCGCGGGTGAGGCGGTCCGCGATGGCCAGACCGACACCCGCGCGGGTGGGGAGTGAGGCGATGACGACCTCGCAGCCGTGATGATCGAATTCGCGCAGGAGTCGATACAGATCGCGGGCGTAGTCGCCGATTGCCGTCGGCACCTCGATCACCAGCGCGCTGCCGGTGATGGTTGATGCCGTACTCGCGGGTGGTCGCAAGACTCCGACTCTCCGGCCGTGCGACTGCTGTCGATGGGCCTCGGCGACGACCTCGCTCTCCTCGACCAGGACCACGCGCGCGCGGGGGGCGTAATGCGACGGATGCTGCCCGGGTGCGCGGTGCCCGCGTGACGGTGTGGTTGTTCGGAGCGGCCGGCCCAGTGCCTGGGCGAGATCGTCCACCCCGACCGCGCCCGGGCGGAGCAGGATCGGCTCGTCGCCGGTGACGTCGATGATCGTCGATTCGATCCCGACCGGGCAGGGGCCGCCGTCGAGGATGAGGTCCACGGCGGGGCCGAGTTCGTCGGCGACGTGTTCGGCGCTGGTGCAGCTGAGGGCACCGAAACGGTTGGCCGACGGCGCCGCGATCGCCCCGCCGAATGCGGTGAGCAGGCGCTGGGCGACGGGATGATGCGGGACCCGCACCGCGACGGTGTCGCATCCACCGGTGACAACGGACGGAATGCGGGGACTACGCGGCAGGACCAGGGTGAGCGGGCCCGGCCAGAACCATTCGGCGAGCACCCGAGCGTAACCCGGAATACCGGTGACCCAGTCGCCGAGCTGGCCGGCGTCGGCGAGATGCACGATCAGCGGGTGTGTCACGGGCCGCCGCTTGACCTCGAAGACTCGGCGGACCGCCTCGGCGTTCTCAGCATCGGCACCGAGCCCGTACACGGTCTCGGTTGGGAAGACGACCAGACCGCCTCGGCGCAGAATCTCCGCAGCGCCGCGGACGCCCCCTGGCGCCTGGGCCGAAGCGGGCCGGGCGACGGTGGCCGCGCGGGAGATCGTCCCAGGGGTGGCGAGTGTCGGCGGTCGGGCTGTGTGCGTCATCGGTCGATCCCGGAGTAGGTGATCAGCCCCTGGATGCCCTGATCGTCGTCGACGACGAACCACCGATCGGCCACCAGACGCGGATGGCGGGCACGCAGATCCGCGACCTCGGCGGCCACGAACTTCGAGGGGCGGCTCGCGGCGAAGCTGGGGTAGAAGATGCCGCCCGAGCGCGACCCTCGCGGCTCGGAGGTAGCCGCGACGAACGTGTCGAGGACGTGCCGACGGGCCTGATCAGTGGTGTCGGTCGAACGCAGCAGGGGGCCGTCGATCCAGCACAGCGTCCACAGTCCCGACAGCGACACTGACCTGCGGACCCCAACCATGGCCTCACCCATGGCCGCCTGGGCCACCTCGCCGTGGGCCGCCGCGGGGGTGGCCGCGGGGGTGGCCGACTCGTAGTGCAGCCATTCGGGCAGTCCCTCCTCGAGGTCGCTGCGGACCCAGATACCCAGCAACGTGCTGTCGTGCCGACTGGCCGGCGAGAGACTCTCACGCAGGTGGTTCAGGTAGTCGTTCACCGCGGACACGGCCGCGTCAAGATCGTCGACGCTGCGCACCAGCAGCACCGTCCACGCCGATGTCGTGCCGACCAGCCGCGGCTCCAGTCGAGCCACCGAGGCCACGGACTCGTCATCTCCGGTGGGGTGGTCGAGCAGGTCGAGGACCTCGCCCACGGCGACGTCCCGATCCGTCCGTGGTCGGAACGGCAGCTCGCCGTTGAGGCGATAGCGATCGGTCAGACCGTCACGCTTGCGCTCGAGGTACCCCGCGCGTTCGAGTTCGGTGATTATGCGCCGGGTCGCCCGCTCGGTGATGCCGACCTCGTCGGCGATCTGGGGCACCCGCATCTGATCGTCGCGGGCGATGCACAGCAGCACCCGCCCGTGGTTGGTGAGAAACGTCCAGTCCGTCACGCATCGAACGCTACAACATGCGACAGTGATTTACCACATCGGAATACGTGTTTTAGATTTCGTGTATCTTGAATCGCGTTACGCCGTGATCGACGGCGTCCGATCGGGTTCCCCGACCGCTCCCGGCAATCCGGTGGCAACCGGGCCATGTTCGGGTGGTCGCCGGGAACAGGTGATCGCGTTGGTGAGTGATCAGCGGGTCGTCCGCTGGGAGGGAGAGGCCAGTGAGTGTGCTGCTGCTGGTATCGGTGCTGCTGCCGGCGATGACCGGCCCGCTGTTGCTCGCGGGATGGCGCACCGGTCGCTGCGGTGTCGCGGTGACGGCGTTCGCTGCCGTGTCGGCTGTCGTGGTTGCCATGGAGGTGGCGGTGCGCGGCCCGGTCGCTGCGGTCATGACCGCCGGCCCGGATGGGTCGGCGGTGGCCGGGTTCTATGCCGACCGGGTGTCGGTGCTGTTGCTGCTTCTGGTGCTGGGTGTCAGTGCCGTGGTGCAGGGTTTCGCCACGAGATACCTGCGCGGAGACGCTCGGGCGGACCGCTTCGCCGCGCTGACCGGGTTGCTCACCACGGCGACCGCGGCGATGGTCACCGCCGCCACGCTGATCGGGCTGGCCGTGGCCTGGTCGATAGTCGGCATCGGGCTGTGGTGGCTGTTGCGGGTGTACCGCGCCGATGCGTGGGTACCGGTGGCGGTCGCGCGGACCGCACGCATGGTGCTCGTCGGCGACATCGCGCTGTGGACGGCGGTGATCGTGGCCACCGTGCAGTGGGGGAACGTGGACCTGCGCGCTCTCGAGCTGCCGACGACGACATCGGCGGCGGGTCCGATCATCGCGGGAGCGCTCGTGATCGCGGCGGTGGCTCGCTCCGCGCTGGTCCCTATGGCGGGATGGCTTCCGGCCACCATCTCCGCGCCGACACCGCTGTCGGCTCTGCTGCACGCCGGCATCGTCAACGGGGGCGGCGTGCTGCTGCTGCGGTTGCACCCGATGATCGACTCCTACGCCACGGCGACGGGTCTGGCCTTCCTCGCCGGCGCGCTCACCGCCGTCTACGGCACCGCGCTCATGCTGACCCGGCCCGACGTGAAGTCCGCACTGGCCTACTCCACCGTCGGCCAGATGGGATTCATGGTGATGACATGCGCTCTCGGCGCCTACTCCGCCGCGCTGTTCCACCTGATCGCACACGGCATGTACAAGGCCACGCTCTTCCTGGGGTCCGGGTCCGCGGTCGGCGACCATCTCAGAGAACGCACCGCACCACCGCGACCACTGGGCAGCCCAGGTGTGCGGCGTGCCTTCGGAGCGCTCGCCCTCCTGGTGCCCACGGTGGCGCTCGCCGGTGCGGTGTGGCTGTGGGAATCGGTGTTCGGGCTCGCCCATTCCGGGACGGTGCTGCTGCTGGCGTTCGCGTGGGTGACGGGCACCCGCCTGGTGTGGGGCTGGGCCCGACGCGTGACGAAACCGGGGCCCGCCAGCGCGTTCATCGCGATGCTCATCGCGGTGATGGTCGCCTACCTCGGTGCGCTGTCGGTCTTCAGCACCTTTACCGAACCCACGCTGCGGGCCGCGGGCCCCGCGGTAATGAGCGCGTGGACGCTGATCCCGGTCCTCGCGGTGGTCGCGGCGCTCACCACCGTCCGGGTCACCACCGTCCCCGCTCTGACCTCGCTGCACAAGACCCTGTACGTGGCGTGTCTGAGTCTCGGTGATCTCGGTCCGCGCGCTCGCAGGACCACGTTCACCAAGGGCGCGCGTCGCGTCGTGCCCACCAGATCGTTCGTTCCCGTTGTGGTAGGAGAATCATGACACTCATCGTCGACTCGGTCCCCGTCGATCAGCGCGCGATCGAGCGCGCACAGCTGCGAGCCGAGATCAGTGTGGCCGCCCGCGTCCTCACCCCCGTGTGGCCGTTGAGCAGTTTCATCGCGGTCAACCCGCTCGGCGGGCTGGAACATCGCCCCTTCGACGACGCCCTCGCTCTCGCCGGTGACCTCTACGGCCTCCGAGGCACCCTCGGCGAGGCCGGGTTCCGCGCGGCCCACGCCACCGGCCGAATCACGAAGGCCGATCTGGGCGAGGCTCTCGAGCGCCGACTCCCGGACACCATTACCGCGGCACCGGTCGAGGTCGACGGACGCATTCACACTGCCGTCGAGATCCTTCTGGCCGACCTTGTCCGCGGATCGATCCCGCCACCCCCCGCCCGCCGGCTGCTCACTCTGAGTGAACGCGTGTGCGCGCGCACCGCGGCAGCGATCGACGCCCAAACCGTCAAATGGTGCTCGGCGTATCTGGATTCCGGCGAGGCCGGCTGGACACTGCCCGGCCGCGACCGGGGCTTCTACCCGGCCTGGGCCGATCTGGCGCCACGCGATCCCCGGCTCCCCGCAGCCGCTCGCCGCGCGCTGCGCGACCTGCCCTCCGATCCCGCTGATGCCGTCTCGCACGCACTGGCACGACTCGGTGTCGGACACGGTGGTGAACGCATCGCCTACCTGCGCGCGCACCTGACGCGGCTGCCGGGCTGGGCCGGCCACATCCTGTGGCACAGCAACACACCCGGCTCGGCAATCGACCTGGTCGACTATCTCGCCGTCCGGCTCAGCTACGAGGCGCACCTGCTCGACACCACCGAACTGCCCGCAAGGCCGGCCCCAGTTCCCGATCACCCATCGGACACGGCCACAGACCGTGCCCATCGCGTGGCACAGGCATTGGGCACGACCGGTCTCGATGCCGCCGCCGAGGCGTCGATCGTCCGGATTCTCGACCGTATGCCCGTCGATTCGCGGCCACTGGTGTGGCTGGACGCTTACGAGACGCACTATCGCCGCGGTCTGCTCGAGGAACTGGACAAACCCGTCCCCACCCCGGACCTCACCCGCGCCGGCGCGCAATTGGTGCTGTGTATCGATCCCCGCTCGGAAGGACTGCGCCGGCATCTCGAGGCGCTGGGCAACTACGACACGTTCGGATTCGCGGGGTTCTTCGCCGTGGCCAGCCGCATCCACGCCCTCGCCAACGGTGACCCCGCGATCGCGGCGCCGGCTCTGGTGACACCTCACATCGACCTGTACGAACAACCCGACCCGGCAGCGCTCGCCGCGGCGCAGCGCCACATCGCGGGACTGCACACCCTCGCAGCCACCACAGAGGCGGTCCACACCGCCAAAGCCGACCTGGCGGCACCGTTCGCCCTCGCCGAGATCCTCGGCTGGGCGAGCGGGCCCGTGGCCGCCGCGAAAACCATCGCACCCCGCCGCTACCGGCGATGGCGCAC
>JACIXH010000146.1 GCA_014360565.1 Nocardia sp. | reverse complement strand
GAACGTGGAGAAGCTGGTCGTGCAGCCCGACCGCAACGTCGTGCTCTACGGCACCGACGGTTCGGTGGCCTGGGCAACGGCCACCAATACCGACAACCCGCTGCCTGCTCCCGAGCCGGTCGCCGCCGCTCCGATCGCCGAGGAAGTCCCGCCGCCGCCGGCCGCGCAGACCTACACGGTCGAGTCGGGCGACACCCTGTGGGCCATCTCGGAGCGCTTCTACGGCGACGGCAACCGTTACCAGGAGATCGCCGCCGCTTCCGGTATCGACAACCCGGATCTCATCAACGCGGGTCAGGTACTCACCATCCCGTAGGCACGAAACGAAAGTGGCCCCGAAGCAACAGCTTCGGGGCCATTCTCGCGTTCACGGGGCTACTTGGTGGTGGTGAACGGCAGCAGCGCCATCTCGCGCGCGTTCTTCACCGCGACGGCGACCTGACGCTGCTGTCGCGGGGTCAGGCCGGTGACGCGGCGGCTGCGGATCTTGCCGCGATCGGAGATGAAGGTGCGCAGCAGGTTGACGTCTTTGTAGTCGACGTACTCGATACCCGCGGCGATCAACGGATTCTTCTTCGGCTTACGGCCCTGGTCGGCGCGTGCCTTCTTGGACGGTGCTCGCTTCACTGCCATGGGTTATTCCTTCTCACGAGGGGTGTCTCTACCAGCTCGATTTGTGGACCCCGGGGAGCTCGCCCCGGTGGGCCATCTCGCGCACACGAATCCGGGACAGGCCGAACTTGCGGAGATAGCCGCGTGGGCGGCCATCGGCAGCGTCCCGATTGCGCAATCGTACCGGACTGGCATCGCGCGGCTGGTTGCGCAGCTCGGCCTGTGCGGCGGAGCGCTCGGTGTCGCCGGTGCTCGGCTTGCGGATGATCTCTTTGAGCTCGGCGCGCCGGGACGCGAATCGCTCGACGATCTCGCGCCGCTGTTCGTTGCGGGCGATCTTGGATTTCTTGGCCATCAGCGCTCCTCGCGGAAGTCGACGTGGCGGCGCACGACGGGGTCGTATTTGCGCAGGACCAGCCGGTCGGGGTCGTTGCGGCGGTTCTTGCGGGTGACGTAGGTGAAGCCGGTGTCGGCAGTGGACTTCAGCTTGACGATCGGCCGGAGTTCGGTCGATTTCGAGGCCATGTTCAGCTCCTAGATCTTGTCGCCGCGAGCGCGGATGCGGGCCACTACGGCCTCGATCCCGTCGCGGTCGATGGTCTTGATGCCCTTGGTGGAGACCGTCAGCGTGACGCGACGGCCCTCGCTGGGCAGGTAGTAGGTCTTGTGCTGGATGTTGGGATTCCAGCGCCGGTTGGTGCGCCGGTGCGAGTGCGAGACGGCTTTTCCGAAGCCGGGCTTGCGTCCGGTGACCTGGCAGTGGGCCGACATGCGCCCTCCTTCCATGGTTATGACAACCATTTTCGACAACGATTATTCCGCACTGTACAGTCGCCCTGAGGTAAATGAAAATCATTGTCGAAAGGGGTTTCGGATGCTGGACCAGTCAGACCGGAGAACGCCCGTGGTGCTGCTGGCAGGCTTCTCCGGACCCGCCATGGGCGGCGTCGAGCACATCGCCTCGACGCTGAGCGCCGACGCGGGCACCGTGGTGGTGCATCACGACCTCGCCGAACTACGGGAAGGTGTGGTGCGCCGCACCGTGTGCACCGCGGGCAACACCACAACGACGGTGCTCGAGCTGGCGCACGGATGCGTCTCGTGCACGCTGCGGGCCGATCTGCTGCCGATGCTGTGCACGCTCGCCACCCGGCCGCATGTCGAACGCATCGTGCTCGCGCTGGATCCGGGCATCGAAGCCGAAGCGCTGTCGCACGCGATCGAGAACGTCGTGGTGACCGGAGTCGCTGATCGTGTCGACGGGCCCGCCGGGCGTTCCGTGCGGATCGAGGCCGTGCTGACGTGTCTCGACGGGCAGCAATGGCTGGCTGACGCCACCGGCGACGAGGTGCTCGCCGATCGGGGACTGGCCTCGGCCGACGACGAGCGCACGGTCGCGCAGGTGGCGGTCGGGCAGGTCGACTTCGCCGACGCGCTGGTCGTGCTCGCCGCCGGCGCCGACGCGCTGGAGCGGGAACGACTCAGGGCAGTCCTGGACCGGCTGGCGCCCGCGGCGCCGATCGCCTGGCTCGACGAGCTCGCAGACTTCGACGCGATGGAGATCGGTGCTCTGTTGACCCGGGTGCCCGCCGATTCGCGTCGCGGCCGGATCTTCGACGCGCACGCGCCACTGCTGCGCGGGCAGCCGCCGCTGAGCACCGACTACGGGGTCTCGATCGTCGAGTTCGCCGCACGCAGGCCGTTCCATCCCGAGCGGTTGCACGAGGCGCTCGATGTGCTGCTCGACGGCGTGGTCACGGCCCGCGGCCGGGTCTGGCTGGCGACCCAGCCCGATCACGTGGTGTGGCTCGAGTCGGCGGGCGGCGGCCTGCGGGTCGGCGGCGCCGGTCGCTGGCTTGCCGCGATGAGCGCGCAGGAGCAGGACGGCATCGACCCGGATCGGCGGGCGATGGCCGCCCTGGGCTGGGACGAGCGGTTCGGCGATCGCGATGTGTCGCTGGTGATCCTGGCCCACGACGCGGATCCCGCCGAAATCCGCCACGCCCTGCACTGGGCGCTGGTCGAAGACGACGAACTGCTGCTCGTCGAGCGGGCCCCGGAACGAGTCGCATTGTGGGAGGACCCCTTCGGCGACTGGCACGAAGATCCCTGCGCCGATCCCGCCGAGGCAACGGCCTCGGCGAGCGAGCGCACCAATCCGAGAGGAGAAACGGCATGAAAGCGGGAATCCACCCCAATTACCACCCCGTCGTGTTCGAGGACGCGAGCACCGGGAAGCAGTTCTTGACCAGGTCGACCGTGAACAGCGACCGGACGATCGAATGGGCCGACGGGAACACCTACCCGCTCATGGTGGTCGACGTGACCTCCGATTCGCACCCGTTCTGGACGGGCACCGCCCGCAACCTCGACACCCAGGGTCGGGTCGAGAAGTTCGAGCGCAAGTACGGAAAGCGCTCGCGCGCAGGCAAGGAAGGCTGAATCATGGCGGTCCCCAAGCGCAGAATGTCGCGCTCCAACACCCGTAGCAGGCGCGCGCAGTGGAAAGCCGAAGTGCCTCAACTGGTCCCGGTAACCGTGGCAGGCGTGGAATACCGAGTCCCGCGCCGCATCATCGCCGCAGTGCGCAAAGGCATGATCGACCCAGCTCGCCTCTGAACCAACGACGAGGACGGCCCACCGGAACTCCCGCCGGGCCGTCCTCGTCGTATGTCCCTACCGTCCCGGGTTTGCGGCCCGCCTCGAATCCGAGGGGCGAGACGGAACGCCGAAGGCGCAGTATCGCCCCTCGGATCCGAGGCAACCGGGGGCCGCAAACCCCGCGGCGCCAGCCGCTAGAAGACTCAGCCCTCGCGTTCGGCGAGCGCTACCAAGGCCGCCGCGAGCTGGAAGAACTTGTTGTTGCCGAGGTCGGCGATGGTCTTGATCTTCAGCGCTTCGAGCAGCTGCTTGTCGTGTGCCTCGGTGAGGCCGGCCAGCGCCGACGGGGGCGCGGCGAGAATTTCCTGGAGCGTCTTGTCTTCGAATTCCTTGTCGAGGACTTTGTCGAGCACCACGTTTACGGCCATGCGAACTCCTTCGAACGAACCCTTGGATGTGCCGGGCGAGACGAATGCGCCCTGCAGCGACCATAACTCGGTTCGCGCACCGTGGGGCGAGTTCCATGGGGGTGGCGGCCAGTTCTCTCCGGCTGCCTGTCCAGGGGCCTTGCTCGAGCGCTGTTCTGCCTGTTCAGGGCCGCGTGAGCGCTCCCGGGCAACCGCTCCGTTATCGCTGTGATGCACGCCACTAGGTGCGGGCGGCGTAAGGGGCTTGCGGCGCGTTTGCTGGCCGTCGAATTACCAACTCGCGGTTTGTTTCTCGCCACAAGAAAATTCCCGATTCACTGATGCGGAGTCTCTCACGGGTCTGTACTCTCGTGCGGGAGGGCGGGTTCTCCGAGTATGGGGAACCCGCTCATCGCCACTTCAGGGGCGGTTTTTCCCGTAGTCGGCGGCCGATCGCGACCATTCGGTTCAGCGGGGCGCAAGACCGGAAAGATTCCGACAAACCGGACGATAGCTGGTTGCCCTTCAGCGCACCGAAACGGGTCGGCGCACCTGGGCCGCCGCGTCACGCCGGTCCGGGGCTACCAGCACCGCGGTGATCGGCACCGTCAGGCCGAGGGCGCCGATCACGAACATCGGGAACACCAGGTCGAACAGCGGGATCCCGGCCGGGGTCCGGATGCCCGGATCGATCGAGAACTCCAGCGCGGCGACCGCTGTGTAATACACCGCCGCGACGCCCAGCGCGAACAACACCGATACCAGAACACGCATCGGTACCCGGCGGACCACCTGTGATACCCACAGTGTCGCGGTGCACAGCGCCATCGACACCAGCACGGCCACCCCGATGAGCCCGAGCGACTCCTCGACGGTGCCTTGGATGGCGAGTGCGTCCAGGGTCAGAAACGTCGACAGTCCGACGCTGAGCCCCATCGTCAACCCGCCGATGATCAGCCGTGGCAGCTGCGTGGTCCGGCCACTGATCAGCAATCCGGCCAGCACGCCGACCACCGCGATGGCAGCGGCCGCCGCACCGAGCGCGACGTTGTAGCGCATCGTGGTGTCGTTGACCCGCATCGCGAGCAGCGCGACCGAATTCGCCAGCCACAGCCCGACACCGCCGAGCGAGACCGCGGCCATCGTCAGCCAGACCAGCCGGAACCGGATCGAGTACTTCGCATGCCGCACGCACGCGAAGGCCACCAGCGCGCCGAGCGCGGACAGATCCAATGCGAGCCATGCGATACCGGTGCCGTGCGCGAAAGTCTCGGCGCCGGTCGCGGCGAGCGCATCAGGCACGCCTGCCCGCTCCTTCGAACTGCTGGGGCTCGAGCTGGGCGATGGCGTATTCGGTCACCGCCGCCAATGCCTGACGGACCTCGAGGGCATTGCGCGCATCGATGTCGACGATCGGGATGCCCTCACGCACCGAGAGCGCTTCGCGCAGTTCGGCGATCGGGAAACGCGGGGCGTTGGGGAAGCGGTTCACCGCGATCAGGAACGGCAGCCCGCGCGCCTCGAAGAAGTCGACAGCGGCGAAACTGTCCTCCAGCCTGCGGGTATCGATCAGCACCACCGCGCCGATGGCGCCGCGGATCAGGTCGTCCCACATGAACCAGAAACGCTTCTGGCCCGGGGTTCCGAACAGGTAGAGCACCAGGTTGCCGGGCAGCACGATGCGCCCGAAGTCCATGGCGACGGTGGTGGTTTCCTTCTCCGGCGTCTCGGCGAGATCATCGATGCCATCGGAGAAATGGGTCACCATCGCCTCGGTGCGCAACGGCACGATCTCCGACACCGCACCGACGAACGTCGTCTTTCCCGCGCCGAATCCGCCGGCGACGACGATCTTGGTCGATGCGACCCGTTGTTCTTGTGCAGGCGGGCGCATGCCATCAGAGGCCACGGAGTCCACGCAAAGTCCTCTCCATCAGTGATCGGCGTTCGTCGTAGCTCGCCTGTTCGGTCAGCGTCGAATGCACTCGAAGAATCCCGCCCACTACGAGATCGCCGATCATCACCCGGACCATACCCAGTGGGCGACCAAGGTATGCAGCAATCTCGACGACAGAGAGCCGATGTGTGGCAAGACGCACGATTTCTATCCGCAGATCGCCTGCGGGCCAGTCGTTGTGCGCTGTATAAGAGACCGTCTCGACGACCGCCTCCAGTGGCAGCGCGATCGCGGGTTCGGTGCGGCCGGAGGTCAGGGCATAGGGCCTGACTCGCGTCGTAGGCCGGTGATCGGATCCGTAAGGGCTCGACATCTCACCTCAGCCGGCGGAGCGGGCGGTGGCGGTGACCGCCGTGCCCACCCGGTCGACGAGCAACGCCATCTCGTAGCCGATGCGGCCGATGTCGTGGCTCTTGTTGGCCAGAACCGCCAGGTGCGAGCCGTTTCCGACACTCATCACCAGCAGATACCCCCGCTGCATCTCCACGATCGACTGCATCACCTTGCCCCCGTCGAACAGGTGCGCCGCACCCATCGACAGGCTGGCCAGACCGGCGGTGACGGCGGCCAGCTGCTCGGCGCGATCGGAGGGCAGGTGGGGACTGGTCGCCTGGAGCAGTCCGTCGGCCGAGACGAGCACCGCGTGCGAGACGCCGGGCACGTCGCGGGTGAAGCGGGCGACCAGCCAGTTCAGATTCTCGTCTGTGGGGTGCGCGTTGCTCATTCGAGGCCTCCGTCGTTGTACTGGATCTCGGCACGGCCGCTGCGGACGCCGCTGAGATGTCGGGTCAAGTTGTTGCGTATCTCCTCGGGGTCGCGAGCGCCTGCTTCCTCGGCGGGGGTGAGCCCGCCGGGGACGAGTTGGGCGCCAGGCTTGCGAATCGGCAGCCCGCCGCTCGTGCGCGAGGACGTGGGCGGGTGGTCGGCCTCGGCGGCGGCCGACCAGCCCGCGTCGCCGGGGGCGCTCCACGACGCACCGTTACCGCTACCGGATTCGGTAGGGGCGGAAGCGGGTTCGACGAGCCACTCCGAGACCATCCGCTGGTAGATCGGCGTCGGTGCCGGGGCGGAGACCGGCTGTAAGCGGGTGCTCGTGGTCGGCATCGGGTCGGCGCCGGTGGGTCGTGCGGCCGGCTCGGGCTTCGGTTCGGGCTCGGGTTCCGGCGGCGCGGGAGGCGCTGGGGGAGCGGCGAGATCGGCCAGCGCGCTCGCGGGGATGCGTTGCGGCAGGCCGAAGGGCGGTGAGCCGGCGGGGGGCGTCGGCGGATCGGTGGACACCGGGAGATCGTCGGTGTCGTGCTCGTGCTCGGCCCACATGCCGGCCGGTGCCGCGTCGTCGGGTTCGACGGCGACCGGTTCCGCTGGGGGAGCCGGTACCGCAGCCGGAACACGCTGTGGCAGACCGACACTGGTGAGTGAGGTCTTCTGCGTGCTCGTACCGTTGGCCGGGACAGGCGGATCCGCGGGCGTGAAGATCGGCGGCAGCGGCGAAGCCGGGAGATTCGGGAGGTCGAGCCCGGTCACCGCCTCGAGCGAGACCAAGGGGCGCGGTCCCATCGGCATGATCGGATTCGGGCCGGTGATATCGGCCGGAGTCAGCGCGTAGGGGCCGATCCCGGCGGGAGCGAGGGGGTTCGAGCCGGCCGAGACCAGCGGATTCGGCCCGGTGGCCGGGCCCGAGGACAGTGGCGGTGACGGGGCGACGAGTGTGCTCGGCAGATGCACGCTGGCGGTGATGCCGGGTTGCGGCGCGGCGCCGCTGGTCCGGCGCAGGCTGACGGTGATGGTGTGGCGCTTGGCGAGCCTGCCCACCACGAAAAGACCCATCCGGCGCGCGGTTTCGATGGTGACCTCACCACCGGAGGCGAGCCGTTCGTTCGTCGTCTGCAAATCTTCGGCCGACATGCCGAGGCCCCGGTCGGTGATCTCGATGAGATAGCCGCTGTCGACCGCCCGGCCGACGATGACCGCCACCGAGGTGCTCGGCGGGGAGTAGCGCAGCGCGTTGTCGATGAGCTCGGCGAGCAGGTGCTCGATGTCGACCGCGGACTCGCCGGCGACGACGCCGTCGGGCACATTGCCGATCTCGACCCGCTGGTAGTCCTCCACTTGCGAGACCGCGCTCCACAGCATGTCCGACAGCGGCACCGGCGGCAGATGACCGCGGCGCAGGACGGTGCCCGCGAGGACCAGCAGGTTGTCGCCGTTGCGGCGCATGCGGGTGGCGAGGTGGTCGAGACGGAACAGGGTCTGCAGGCGCGAGGGGTTGTCCTCGTCGTGTTCGAGTTCCTCGATGAGCGCGAGCTGTTGCTCCACCAGCGACTGACTGCGCCGCGACAGCGTCTCGAACATGTTGCCGATCTGCAGGCGGAGGCGGGCCTGGTCGCCGGCCAGATTCAGGGCCTGCTCGTGGATCTCGTCGACAGCGCGGGCCAGCTGCCCGATCTCGTCGGTGGAATGCACGCCCACCGGCGTGATCTCCGGCGTCGCGCCGCCGCTGCGGACTACGGCGAGTTCGTCGGGCAGCTTCACGTGCGCGACCTCGAGCGCGTCGCGGCGCAGCCTGCGCACCGGCACCACCAGGGTGCGGGCCACGGCCAGCGCGAGCGCGAGGCCGGCCAGCAGCATGCCGAGCACCAGGGTGGTCTCGCGCAGGGCGCCGGTCTGCGCGGTGGCGGTATTGCTGTCGAGGGTGTGGTCGATGTTGTCGAGCAGACCGGAGATGGTGGAGGCGTAGGTGTCGGCGCTGACCTGCAGCGTGTTGAGCACCGCCGCGTTGGTCGTCGGGTCGCCGTTGTTCTGGCTGAACACGCTGATCCGGGTCTGCACCGCGTCGAGCAGCGCGGCCTGGCTGCCCGCGTGCTCGGGCAGGATCATCCCGTAGGTCTTGATCATGTTCGATTCGGAGCCGAGCTCGACGAGCATCTTCGCTCGCGCGCTCTGACTGCGCCCCGACTCGGGCGAGACGACCAGCGTGCGCTCGCGGGTGAGCACCCGGCGGGCCTGGTGCAGCGCGGTCAGCTGCAGGAAGTAGCGCTGCACGATGAAGTCCTCGACCTGGGGGGTCTTGGACAGTGCGTTGCCGATCCGTTCGCCGATCTCGTCGGTCTGCTCGCCGACCATCGCGGGCGAGCCGCCGCGCACGGTGTTGCGCAGGGTGGCGCCGGTGGTGGTGGCCGCGGCGAGTTCATCGGCGACGGCCGGGTCGATGCGGGCCGTGCGCAAGGCGCTCTGCACTTCGGCGAGCGCCTGGTCGTAGGTCGTGAGCGCGGCGTCGGTCTGTGGGTCGGCGATCGCACCCCAATTGGCCGTCGCGGCCACGGCGAGTTGTTCGGTCGCGGTGGCGAATTTGACGACAGGACGGATGACGGTGGCCTGCTCGGTGGCTGCGCCGAGCTGCGTCATCGTCTGCAGTTCGTTGTTGATGCGCAGCACGGCGAAGGTGGTCGCGAGCATCACCGGCAGCACCAGCACCACACCGACCTTGCGCGTAACCGACCAGTTGGACAGGCTGAACTGCCAGGAGCGCGATGCAGGTTCCATCCGCGTGCGTTGCCTCTGCTTCCACGTGTGACCCCGGCCCGCGCGGGGAGGTCGCGGAGCGATGCGAGCGCAGAACCAACTGGAGGTCTTCTTTTACCGCAGGAAAGATACCGTGCCGAGTGGGCATCGGCAATCCGGGCCATGCGGGCTGTAATTCGTCGAATATGCGTTGACACAAAGACGATTCGTTCAGCGTTGTCAAGACCTACAATGCACGACGTCGAGAAGACGACGGTCGGCGCGCCGCGTCCTCTCAGTGCGTTCTCAGTCGGTCACGGCAAACTACTCACATGCGCATTCTGGTAGTCGACGACGATCGCGCGGTGCGGGAATCACTGCGCCGGTCCCTGAGCTTCAACGGCTACACCGTCGACCTCGCCGTCGACGGTCTGGACGCACTTGAAAAAGTGACCGCGTCCAGGCCCGATGCTCTGGTTCTCGACGTCATGATGCCGCGCCTGGACGGCCTCGAAGTGTGCCGGCGGCTGCGCAGTACGGGCGACGATCTGCCGATTCTCGTTTTGACCGCGCGCGATTCGGTGTCCGAACGGGTCGCCGGGCTCGACGCGGGGGCCGACGATTATTTGCCGAAACCTTTCGCGTTGGAGGAATTGCTCGCGCGTTTACGCGCGTTGCTGCGCAGGCGGACGCCGGATCCTGGTGAAGCGTCGGAGGCGATGGTGTTCGCTGATCTGTCGCTGGACCCGGTCACCCGCGAGGTTTCGCGCGGCGAACGCGCGATCAGCCTGACGCGAACCGAGTTCTCGTTGCTCGAGATGTTGATGGCCAATCCCCGCCGGGTACTCACCCGAGGCCGAATTCTCGAAGAGGTCTGGGGCTACGACTTCCCGACCTCCGGCAACGCGCTCGAGGTCTACATCGGGTACCTGCGCCGCAAAACCGAGGCCGACGGCGAGGAACGCCTGATCCATACCGTGCGTGGCGTGGGATACGTGCTGCGCGAGACCCCTCCGTAGGCGGGCGGTATGGCACACAAGGAACCGGCGGTGGCTGTCCTCGGCAGGCCGCTGGACGCGAGCGAGATGCGTCCTCCCACCCCGCTGACCCGCTCGGTGTCGCTGCGCTGGCGGGTGACGCTGCTGGCGGCGTCGGTGGTGCTGATCGCGGTCGCGGTCACCTCGATCGCGGCCTACGCGATGGTGGCGCGCGCGCTCTACGCCGATGTCGATGCCCAGCTCGAGGCGCGCGCGGCGACGATGATCAACAACAATTTCGAAACCGCGGGCTTCCAGTCGATCGTGCTGGCCGGGCTGTTCTCCAACGACGTCGGCGTCGCGCTGATCTATGCCGGACACAAGCCGTATATGCCGCCTCAGCAGACGATTCCGCCGGTCGGCGCCCAGGAACTCGCCGTGGCCGACGGCAAGATCAGCTCCTCGCTGCGCACCGTCGGCGACCAGCGGGTGATCGCGGCGCGCACCAACAGCGGCGCGACACTGATCATCTCGCAGAAGCTCTACCGCACCCGTGAGGTGCTCGATCAGCTGGCGTGGCTGCTGTTCGTGGTCGGCGCGTGCGGCGTCGTGCTCGCCGCCGCGGCCGGAACCGCCGTCGGCCGCACCGGCCTGCGGCCGATCGCCCGGCTCACCGCCGCGACCGAGCGCGTCGCCCGCACCGACGACCTGACCCCGATCCCGGTCACCGGTGACGACGAATTGGCCAGGCTCACCGAGAGTTTCAACACGATGCTGCGGGCACTGAACGAGTCGCGCGATCGTCAGCGCCGTCTGGTCGCCGACGCCGGGCACGAACTGCGGACCCCGCTCACCTCGCTGCGCACCAATATGGAGTTGCTCATCGCCTCGGGCAGGCCGGGCGCCCCCCGGCTGCCCGACGAGGACATGGCCGAATTGCGCGCCGATGTGGTGGCCCAGATCGGTGAGCTGTCCACGCTGGTGGGCGACCTGGTCGACCTGGCCCGCGAGGACGCTCCCGAAACGGTCTACGAGCGGGTGGATCTCGGCGAGGTGGCCGAGCGTGCGCTCGAGCGTGCGCGCCGCAGAAGGGTGGGGATTACCTTTGTGGCGGATCTGGCCCCCTGGTTCGTCTACGGGCACGAGGCGGGGCTGGAACGGGCCGTCCTCAACGTCCTCGACAACGCGGCCAAGTGGAGTCCGCCCGATGCGGTCGTACGGATCACCATGCGCCCGGCCGGTCCCGGACTGCTGGAACTGGCCGTCGGCGACGCGGGGCCCGGTATCCCGAGCGGTGAACGCGAACTGGTCTTCGAACGCTTCTACCGCACGACCGCCTCGCGCTCGATGCCCGGTTCCGGGCTCGGGCTGGCGATCGTGAAGCAGGTGGTGACCAAACACGGCGGCACCATCGCCATCGACACCTCCGATCGGGGCGGCGCCCTGGTACGCATCGTGTTGCCCGGCGAGGCGCCGATTGTTCTCGACGAGTCCGATGACCGGTGATCGGCGCCGGAGTCTCGGCGAACTGATAGTCCGATCTCAGGCGCCTCTCAGTAGCCGTCAGGAAGCTGGTCTGCAAGCGTGAGGAGACAGACACCATGACCGACGATCCCCAGCACCCCGCTGATCGGCCCGCCGAGTCGGGACCTGCCGGCGCGGGCCGTGCCGCCGAATCGGGACATCCCGGCGGGAGTCCGACCAGCGGGAATCAGGGGCAGGCGCCCGGCTCCGGCGCCTCCTCGCCCTACAACGACCAGGTCCCGTTCGGCGACCATCCGGCCCAGGGCGGACATGCGCCCTACGGTGACCAGCTGTCCCAGGGCGGACCGGCGTCCGGTGACCATGCGTCCCAGGGCGGACCGCCCTATGGCGACCATGCGTCCCAGGGCGGACAGCCGCCCTACGGCAGCCAGACGCCCTTCGGCGGTTCCGGGCACCATGGCGGCCCGCTGCCGTTCGGCGGCCCACAATCGCAGGCCGGACAGCCGCCGCACGGTGCGCAGCCACAGGCATACGGTCCCGCACCGGCGCCACAGCGAAAGCCGCTGCGGCTCGGCCTGATCGCCGGTGCGACGGCACTGGCTCTCGTCAGCGGTGGCGTCGGCGGTGTCGTGGGAGTGCTCGCCGCCGAGTCGGGTTCGGCGCCGGTGACGAACGCGCTCGAGGCGCCCAAGCCCGCGGTGAACAACATCGCCAACGCACCCGCCGGGTCCACTCAGGCGGTGGCGCAGCGGGTGTTGCCCAGTGTCGTGATGATCAAGGTGGCGGGTAGTCGTGCTTCCGGCGAGGGTTCCGGGGTCGTGCTGTCCACGGACGGTTTGATCCTGACCAACAATCACGTCGCCGCGGGGGCGGGCGCTTCGGCGAAGATGGAAGTGGTGTTCAGCGACGGCAGCACCGCGCCTGCCACGATGATCGGCGCGGATCCGGTCTCCGACCTGGCTGTCATCAAGGTGAGTGGCAAGACCGGCCTCACCCCGATCGAACTCGGCACCTCCGACGGGATCGCCGTCGGTCAGCCCGTGATCGCGATCGGTTCGCCGCTCGGGTTGGCGGGCACGGTCACCACCGGCATCGTCTCTGCCCTCAATCGCCCGGTCTCGACCAGCGGCGAGGGAACACCCAGCCAGGTCAACCCGGTGATCGATGCGATCCAGACCGATGCCGCGATCAACCCGGGCAATTCCGGCGGCGCACTGGTCGATGGGCAGGGCAAACTGATCGGCATCAACACCGCCATCGCCAGTCTCGGCGGCGAAGCGGCGGGCGGCGCCCAGAGCGGTTCGATCGGCCTCGGCTTCGCGATTCCGGTGGATCAGGCACGCCGGGTCGCCGACGAACTGATCAAGACCGGCCACGCCACCTACGCCCAGATCGGGATCAAACTGCGTCCGCAGGACACCGCCGCGCTGGTCCTGGAGGCCACCCCCGACGGGCCCGCCGCCAAGGCGGGCATCCCGGCAGGCGCGGTCATCACCCGCCTCGACGACCGGCCCATCGATTCCGGCGACGCGCTGATCGCGGCCGTCCGCTCACACCAGCCAGGAGACAAGGTGAAGGTGACATACACCGACGAACAGGGCGGTAACTCCAAGACCGTCGAGGTCACGCTCACCGCCGCGGCGGCGGAAGGCGGCCGATGATGCGTTCGAACGCAAACCTGTCGTGCGTAAGCGCTACGGTGATGACCATGGAAATCGATGCTCCCGTGGCAGGGCGCGCACTGGTTGTTGTCGTCGACGATCGGACGGCTCATGGCGGCGTGGATTCGCTCGGCCCGCTCGTCACCGAACTGCTCAACGAGGCAGGCTTCCTCGTCGACGCCTCGGTGACGGTGCAGGCCGAGGAGGTCGAGATCCGCAACGCTCTCAACACCGCGGTGATCGGCGGTGTCGACCTGGTGATCTCGGTCGGCGGCACCGGCATGTCGCCGCGCGACATCACTCCCGAGGCCACCACGCAGGTGCTCGATCGCGAACTGCCCGGCATCACCGAGGCGCTGCGCGCGTCCGGCCGGGTCGCCGGTTCGCTCGACGCAGGCTTGTCGCGCGGTGTCGCGGGGATCTCCGGCAGCACCCTGGTGGTGAACCTGCCCGGCACCCGCGCGTCGGTCCGTGACGGCATGGCCACCCTGGGCCCGTTGGCCAGCAAGGTGATCGGCGAACTGTCCGGTCTGGACGAATGACCTCTGCTTCCGACGACGCGCTTCCCGGTTCTGATGATCGGAGCCGGGAAGCCGCATCGGCCGACGAGCTACGGCGCAAGGCCGCTGAGGCGGCTCGACTGGCCAGGATCTTCGGTGAGGTGTTGCCCGATACCACCGGTGACGAGCGCGGCGAGGGTTTGCGCGATGGCGGCGCAGACGAGTGGCTACGGTCCCAGGTTCCGCCGCACCACGGGTGATCGCCCCGTTATCTACGTAGCCGCTACGTAATAGGCGGTGTTCGAAATGTCGTTTTCGGCGCGGACATGAACTGCAGGCAAATACTCGAGACCACGCGAAAGCGTGGTCTTTTGTCGTTCAGCGACCCAGATCGTTATCTGTAGGCCCCTCTGTCAAGGGGGCATGACGGAAACCTTCGCGACTGCATAAATGCACGTCAAGGCATGTGGCGATGTACGAATATGTGCTGTGCTTCACAGTGAAATTTACGAACTCTTTCGTTGCCGTATCCATAGAACGGCGTTTAATGTTCGCCATCGAGCCACCAACTATCGGTCCCCGCAGTACTCCCACCTCTGTGCGTTGAACCACCCGGTGGAACCCTGGCTCGGGTTCGCCACACCGGCCCCGCCGTATCGTCGAAATAACAGTTGGTTACGTGACGGCAACAAAGGGGCGACACACTGATCTGGGCCCTGTGAGGTCCATTTGTCCGGCTTCGAAAGTCGAGGCCGGCTGTAAGACACCTGATGAGGGGAAGTATGAGCGAGAACCGCACCACCGGTGTGCGCCGTGGCGTCCGTGCCGCGGGCGTCGGCGCTGCCGCGGCCGCCGTGGCCATGGGCCTGCTGTCGACCGGTGCCGCAAACGCCGATACCTTCGTGCCGTTGCCGGACGGCCAGAAGGTCAGCCCTGCTGGCGTGACCATCACCCGCACCCACGAGTCCGCACTGATCTCGCCTTCGATGGCCGCCAACGGCGCGGGACGCGTCGTCTGGGTCTCGGGCACCGCGATCGCCGAGGTCACCCAAACTCCCGAGGGCGAGGCCGGACCCTGGAACGGTCCGTCCGGCCGTCCCGGCTCCAACAACTCGTCGACCCACGGCACCTCTCAGCTGAACACCGGCTACATCGTCGGTTGCCAGGTGAGCATCGCCGATGACGCCATCGGCGCGGGTGTCTCCGGCGGTATCAGCACCGGCGGCGTGACCGCCGGCGGTTCCATCGGTGTCAACCTCGGCCCCGGCGAAGTGAAGTTCGTGCAGATCAGCTCGAAGGACATCCTGAAGGCCGGTACGTACGCGATCGATTACCAGGACGCGGAAATCGAGATCCAGGGCTGCGCCGGCTACGCGCAGGCCCGGGCGTACACCGTGGTCGAGATCATCGGCGACAACTACTCGAAGACCACCCTCTACGGTATGCCGTTCAGCATCGGCTGACGTCTTTCGAACTGGTACGAATCCTCTTCTCGCTGCGGCGAACTCAATCCTCGAGGGACAAATCCTATGATCAACCGTAAGTTCATGGCGAAGGTGGCGGGCGTCAGCGCTGCGGCCACCGTGGCCGTCGGCCTGTTCTCGACGGGCGCGGCCAATGCCGATACCTTCGTTCCCCTGCCGGGTGGGCACCTCACCAAGACGCTGTCCGACGGCACCGTCGTCAACATCAAGCTGGTCGGCGAGTCGGCCAACATCAACCCGTCGCTGGGTTCCACTCCGGTGCACCGCAACGCGTGGGTCTCCGGTAGCGCGCAGGTCACCGTCTCCGACGGCGGCAGCGGCAAGATCTTCCCGGGTTACACCGTGGGCTGCCAGGTCAACATCGCCGGTGGCGGTGTCTCCGGCGACAGCTCGGTCGGCAGCGACTGGGAAGGCAATGTCGACGCCGGCGTCGGCACCGGCGGCGAGCTCTCGCTCGGCCCCGGCCAGGCGGCTTCGTTCTACGTCCTCGACCTGGAGAAGGCCGACGACTACGGCAGCGAATCGCACGGCAAGAGCAACAAGTTCACCAACGGCAGCGGCTCGGTGACCTGGGCGGACACGACCATCGGCCTGACCGGCTGCGGTGGCTACGCGCAGGCTCGTGCCTTCGTCAGCGTCGAGGTCGAGACCGACAATGTCATCAGCTGGGTGACCCTGTGGGGTCAGCCGTTCAGCCTCGGCTGATCTGTTCGATTCTCGAACCGCAACGGGCCGGTCG